>DASUEF010000156.1:0-2600 GCA_036275215.1 Limnobacter sp.
GGATTTTTGAACCGTTATTGCGTCTTTGACTGCCTTGTTTGCAATTTGCCGTTCCCTTTCAATTTCCATCAAGGCACGATTTTCGTGATCCTTAAGACGAGCCAACGCGCTATCGTTGTTGATTTGCACCCAAATTTGACCCGGGATTTGCATTGAATTTTGACCCACCCCTTGGTGTCAGAATTATGTCTCGATTTTCAGTTTTCGGGTTTGTTTTTCCTCCTTCTTGTTCTGAGTTGAACTGTGTTTGAAGCGGTAACTTTCGTTGCCAGTTTCCAGAATGTGGCAGTGGTGGGTCAGTCGGTCCAACAACGCTGTGGTCATCTTTTCATCGCCAAACACCCGACTCCATTCCGAGAAGCTCAAGTTGGTGGTCAGTATCACGCTGGTTTTCTCGTACAGTTTCGATAGCAGGTGAAACAGCAGTGCTCCGCCGGTTTGACTAAATGGCAAATACCCCAGCTCATCCAGAATCACCAAATCGGCATACAACAAGCGGTTTGCGATTTGCCCCTGCCGTCCTGATAATTTCTCTTGCTCCAGTGCATTGACCAAATCTACGGTGGAGAAGAAGCGCACCCGCCGGTTCAAATGCATCACCGCTTGCGTACCAATGGCTGTGGCAAGGTGAGTCTTGCCCGTTCCTGGACCACCGATAAGCACCACGTTCTGTGCTTGTTCCATGAAGTCGCAGCGGTGCAATTGTTTGACAGTGGCCTCATTGACCAGGCTTTGACTGAAGTCAAAGCCCACCAAGTCCCGATACACGGGGAACTTGGCCACCCGCAGTTGGTAGTTCACCGAACGCACTTCACGTTCTGCCACTTCAGCCTTAATCAGGCTGTCCAGCATGGGCAATGCCTGATTAAATGCCGGTGAATTCTGATTGCCCAACTCCTCAATGGCGTGTGCCATCCCAAAGAGTTTCAAGGATTTGAGGATTCGCACATGGCCTTCATGCTGCATCATGGGCTCTCCTCAAACTGTCGTAGCGGTTCACATTGGCCTGTGGTTCCAGTGTCAGCCTTAATCCCTTGGGGATTGGAATTGGCTTGGGTGCTGGCTCTTCGGTCAAGCGTCCCAGCAGGTTTAGTACATGCTCCTTCGATGGTTTGCCACACTCCAGTGCCAATTCCACCGCACTGAGCACAGCACCTTCGTCGTGATGCAACACCAAGGACAGAATTTCCACCATGTCACGGTCACCACCGGGGCGTTGCAGCAAGATGGATTGAAGCTTCTTGAACGCTGGTGGTAGTTCAGCAAACGGCGCACCATTGCGCAATGCCCCAGGTTTCTTCTGAAGCACAGACAAGTAATGGTGCCAGTCGTATTGTGTGTGGCCACGCCGAGCGTGGCCACTGCCAAACAGTCTTGGATGCTCAGCAATGTGTTGACCTTCGGCAGCCATCACCAGCTTGTCTGCATAAATCCGAAGGCTGATGGCCCTGTTGGCGTAACTGGCTGGCACGCTGTAGCGATTACCCTCATGGTGAACAAGGCAGGTTGAAGTGACTCGCTTGGTTTGCTCCACGAATGCATCAAAGGCATTGGGTAGCGTCATCAACTCGCCTTGTTCATCGGCAAAGGCCTCTTGCACGGTTTGGTCCAATTCGGGGTGGCGCAGCTCAGACCACAGCGCTTTACAACGGTGCTCAAGCCATACATTCAAATCAGCAAGGCTTTGGAAGTCTGGTGCCCCTTGCCACAGGCGTTGGCGAGAATCCTGCACATTCTTCTCAATCTGGCCTTTCTCCCAACCCGATGCTGGGTTGCAGAACTGCGCATCAAACAGATAGTGGCTGACCATGGCGGTGAACCGCTGATTGACCCTGCGCTCTTTGCCACGCCCCAACGAATCTACAGCGGTCTTCATGTTGTCGTAGATGCCGCGCTTGGGAATGCCGCCGAAGATTCGAAAGGCATGCCAGTGTGCATCAAAAAGCATTTCGTGTTTTTGCTGGTAATAGGCCCGAAGCACAAAGGCCCGGCTGTGGGCCAACTTAAATTGGGCAATCTGAAGTTTGACCTGTTTGCCCGCAATGCGGGCAAAGTCCTCACTCCAATCGAATTGGAAGGCCTCGCCACAGGCAAAGCGCAAGGGGATGAAACAACCCTTGCCCGAGGTTTGCGCTTTGAACTGTTCGGAATCTTTCCACTGCCTAGCAAAGGCACACACCCGGTCATAAGACCCAGTAAAGCCCAAGGCGACCAAATCCCGGTACATGCTGCGCAGGTTTCTGCGCAGCTTCTTTGTCTTTTTGTGCTCGGTGGAGAGCCACTGCCTTAACTTGGGCTCAAAAGGACTTAACTTGCCAACGCTGTCTCGCGCTGGGTACTGCGGTTCAACCACCTTGCTTTGCAAATACTTGCGAACGGTGTTCCTGGACAGGCCACTTCGTCGGGCTATTTCCCGAATCGACGCACCATCGCGAAAATGCCAGCGTCGAATTGCGCTTAATATCGCCACGTTTATCACTCCTTGATTTCTCCCGCCATATCCAGACGGGAAACAGTGTCATACGTGGGTCAAATTTCGACGCAAATCTTTACCCTAAGTGGGTCAATTTTGGATGCAAGTCAACAGGCGTGGACGCTAC
>DASUEF010000157.1:0-4033 GCA_036275215.1 Limnobacter sp.
CGGTTGGCAAGCTCAAGCAACACTTGCCGCGCTTGCTCCACCTGGTGATTGTTCACTAGCTGCTTGGCTTGTGTCAGCAGCGCATCAAACTCATCGGCCTGTGGGCAAAATTCACGGGCCTTGATAATTTTTGGATGGTCGGTGGGCTCAGAGTCACCCAAATCAAACAGCAGCTCTTCATAAAGCTTTTCACCGGGCCTCAAGCCTGTGAACTTGATTTCCACAGAGCCCTCGCCAGTGGCCGGGTTCACGGGTTCAAGCCCCGCCAAACGAATCATGTTTTCGGCAAGCTCCAGTATTTTTACAGGCTCACCCATGTCGAGCAAAAACACTTCGCCGCCCTCGGCCAGTGCCCCTGCTTGTATTACAAGCTGAGCAGCCTCCGAAATACTCATAAAAAACCGAGTTACCTCCGGGTGGGTCACGGTCACTGGGCCACCAGCAGCAATTTGCTCTCTAAACAAGGGGATGACACTGCCCGATGAACCCAACACATTGCCAAACCGCACCGAGCAAAAAATACTCCGCTTGCCTTGCGCCCGCGCTTGTTGCTGTATGCCATTTACGCCAATTTCGGCCCAGCGTTTGGTGGCGCCCATCACATTGGTGGGCCTCACGGCCTTGTCGGTGCTCACCATCACAAAGCGTTCTACCGCGTGCGTCAAAGCCAGGCTGGCCACGCACAGGGTGCCCAACACATTGTTGGTGAAGCCTTCCTCCACATTACTTTCTACCAAAGGCACATGCTTGTGGGCCGCTGCATGAAACACCACGTCGGGTTTGTGCACGGCAAACAGTTTGTCCACCAACGCATGGTTGGTCACCGACCCAATCACAGGCAACAGTCGGTCAGTGGGCATTTGCAGCTTGCGGTGTGCCTCGTACAGGCTTGGCTCACTTTGGTCGAGCATCACCAATTTGCGCGCGCCAAACTGAACCGCCTGTTGGCAAAGCTCACTGCCAATGCTGCCTCCAGCGCCTGTGATCAACACCACCTTGTCTTTTAAAATGCGTTGCATCAGTGCCGGGCGGGGCTCCACAGGCTCTCGCCCCAGCAGGTCGCCCAGGCTCACTTCGCGTATGTGGCTCACCACATTCTCACCACTGGCAATGCGTCCCAAAGGCGGCAGTATGCGGGGCTTAATGCCCTGGCTTTCCAGGTAGAGTATGGCTTGTTTGTCAGCGGGCTTGCCCATTTCATCCAGTGCCACAATGCAATCTTTGAGCTGGTAGGTTTTTACCAGCGTGGGCACTGCGCTCAGTGGCAGCACACTTTGCCCCATCAGGCCTCGGCCATGCCCCTGGGTGCTGTCGCCAAGCACTGCCACACATTCCATTTCATGGTTGTGCTCCAAGGCCTTTAGCAATCCAAAGGCAGATTGCCCCGTGCCATACAACACAAAAGGCTTGCGCTTGGCCTGCGCTTGGCCGCGCCAGTACCACCAACGCCGCAACCAACGTATGCCGTAAATGCCGCCAAATGCAAATGCCCAAATCAGCAACGGGATGGTGCGTGGCACTCCATCATCGCCCAGCTCATGGCTTTTGGTGAGGTACACCACAGCCATCCAGGCCATCACACCAAAACTCAAACCTTTCAGCAGGTCGGCGGTGAGCCGCTCGCCAGAAAACCGCACCATCTGCGAATAAAAACCCGTGAGCAGCAGCGTGAGCACACAAATGCCAGCCAGCAATCCCACAAGCATTGCTTGCCAGGGGGTGGGCACAAACACTTCGCCCAGGCGCAAGCTATACGCCAACCATGCTGCAACGCCCAGCAACAAAAAATCGGCCGCCATCAGCATCCGCGTGCGGGTTTTTTTGGTCAGCTCCAATAAAATTCGGGCGTTAAGCAATAAGCGTTGCATCAAACTGGCGGGTTTTCCGGTCAAAATAGCGTCAGTGTAACCGATCGACTCGGCGTAAATTCAATCTCCAAACAGGCAATCTATGCAAACCTCCATCAATTTGTTCATTGGCTGGGATTCCCGCGAGCGGGCTGCTTTTCACGCCCTGGTAGAGAGTGTGGTTACCAACACCAAAACCCCTGTCAATATTCGCCCCATCTGCCTGCATCAAATTGAGTCCATTTATCACCGGCCCATTTCCGCCCAAAGCACCGAGTTCACATACTCGCGCTTTTTGGTGCCGTATTTGTCGGGTTACACAGGGCAATCCATTTTTGTGGATTGTGATTTTATTTTTACCCAAGACATTGGTGAGTTGTTGACGTACATCCAGCCGCACCAAGCGGTTGCTGTGGTTAAGCACAATTACGAGTCCAATTGTGCCGTCAAATTCAATGGCCAAGAGCAGGTCAATTACCCCAAAAAAAACTGGTCCAGCCTCATGGTGTTTAACAATAGCCTGTGCACAGCGCTCACTCCAGCCTTGGTTGAGACCGAATCTGGCAAGTACCTGCACCGGTTTGAGTGGCTGCCCAATGAAGAATTGATTGGCGAAATACCCGCCGACTGGAATTTTTTGGTGGGCGAATATGCACCCGCCGTGGAGGCCCTGCCCAGGGGCATTCATTACACTTTGGGTGGGCCGTGGTTCAAGCAGTTTGAGCAGTGCGACTACAACGACCAATTTGCCCAATATGCGCGTTTGGCCAACAGCGCCATCGAAAAAAAGCTTTAACGTGTTTGGCTGGTGTTGGCCAACGCAAACATGCCCAGCATCGCTTGAATAAGCACGCCCTCGGTGTGGTCCAAAAAGAAGCTGTTTACCACGCACGCCAGCCCAAACGCCAACCAAACCACATGCGCAAACCGCAAGTGCAAGCGGGCCTGTGCGCTGGCCGTTTTTAGGGCGCGGTCTATTGTTGCCCACAGCGCCAGCCACCACAGCAAAAACACACCCAGACCCACCAGCCCAAGCTCTACAGCAAACAACACATACTGGTTGTGTGGGTTGCTATTGGGCAGGTGCACCGCTGGGTTGCGCACGGCGGCATACGCGTGGGAGTAACCCCCCACGCCGTAGCCCAGCCACGGCTTTTGTTCAATGGCCTCTGCGCTGGCTGCCCACCAGTTCAGCCGCATTTCCATGGAGCCTGTTGGGTTGGGGGTGGGCTGGGTGGCCCAGCGTTGCACTTCGCGCAGGCCTTCGCCCACGGCGTTGTTCACTGTGGGCACCTGCTGGTACACCAGCACACACAGCGGCAAAGTGAGCGCCATGCCCAGGGCCACACCCTTGTAACCAAAGCGCCAATAAAACGCATACACAAAGGCAGCCAACAGCACCAAGTACCCTGTGCGGCCATTCACCATGGCCAGCACATTGAACAATGCCAAGCCCGCCAACATCGCCAAAGGCAGGCGCCAGCGTGGGTTTTGCCAAGCGGCCAGCAAGTAGGCGCACACCGCCAAGCCCATCAAAAAATTGTGGGTGATGGCCAATTTAAAAACAACTGGACCATCGCTGTCGCCAAGGGCCGTTTGTTTCAACAGCCATTGGGGCAGGGCGTTGGAATAACCCCAGTACCCCAGGCAAGAAATTGCCAACACCAAGGTGGCCCCCAACAAAAACCCTTTGAGCGCCTGTTGCTTGTGTGCATCGTCGCTGCACAGGGCAGCAAACAAGGGCAACCACAAAAATTCCTTGTACTTCATCCAGCGGTCCAGGTCTTCTTGCAAAGTGGCCACGCTGTACAGGCTGCTCGCGCCAAGCAGCAGCCAAAAACCCACGGCACCCAGCACCACCGGTTCACGCATGGCCTGCACCAAACGTGCGCGCATGGCAGGTTCGGCCAACACAGCCACCAGCACCAGGGCCATGGCCAAGTTGCTCCACGCGGTGGGCAGCCACAGCGTGAGCATGGCAAAGCCCGGCAAATAAAAGCTGTGTTTACGCATGGGCGTTTTGCTCACCGCTGTTGGCAAGCGCAATCGGGTTGTTGCGCAATATCTGGATCATCTCCATCTTGTTGGCGTAGTTTTGGTTGTAGCCAATTCCACCAATGTGCACCCAGGCGCGGTCTACAATTTGTACGTCAGTGGCCTGGGCTGCATTGGCGGCGGTGGTCAGG
>DASUEF010000158.1:0-29560 GCA_036275215.1 Limnobacter sp.
ATCAAACCGGGTGACCGGGGTAGCAACCGTTTTCAATCGCGGATCCGGATAACGCAAAATCGGGAGCAATGCCATGCTTTTACAACCGTTGTTCTCTACACATTAAAAGGATATACCTTCTGGGGGCAAAATAGTTCGCCCAAAGAGGGCGAAGCACCATGTACCCATTGCTGCACGCCATGAACCTGGCCTACAACACCCACCTGGAGGCGGCCCAACGGCAAAGTTTGGCAGCCAAAGGGCCTCAGGCCGAACTCCCACCCCCCTGCGACGCTGTGCGACTTTGGCATCAATTGGCCCAGGCGTGGTTAGGCCAAGCGCCAAGCCGTTTTTGGGTCACGGTGCACAGCCCCGATTACCCACCCGGCCTGCTGCAACTCAAAAATCCGCCCCTTATTTTGTTTTGTGAAGGCGCACGGGCCTTGCTAAACACCCGCAGCATCGGCATGGTAGGCAGCCGCAGTGCCACCCGGCTGGGGTTGGGCAATGCTCAAGCTTTTGCTGCCACAGTGGCTGGCCAAGGCTGGGCGATTGTGAGCGGCTTGGCCGAGGGCATTGATGGTGCGGCGCACCACGGCGCACTGGAAGCGCGAGGCCGTACCGTGGCCGTGTTGGGCTGTGGTCCGGATGTGGTCTTCCCGGCCCATCACACGGCCCTTGCGCGGCGCATTGTGGCCGAGGGGGGGTTGATCGTTTCCGAATACCCGCCGGGCACACAACCCCAAAAAGCGTTTTTCCCCAGGCGCAACCGCATCATTGCAGCCTTGTCCGATGGACTGTTGGTGGTGGAGGCCGCCTTGCGGTCAGGTTCGCTCATCACAGCCCGCTATGCCAGCGAATTGGGCCGCACCGTGGGAGCCGTGCCTGGGTCCATCCACAACACCCACAGCAAGGGTTGCCATGCCATGATCAAACAGGGGGCGCTATTGGTAGAGACAGCCCAAGACCTGCTGGACGAAGTGCAGGCCAGCCTACCCAACCATCGGCAAGCGTCGCCCCTGATGTTGCAAGAAGCGGACAGTGCGTGCCATGCTGGAGTGGCCTTTGCCGATGAGGATTTAACCGAGCTTGAAGTGTCCTTGTCCAAGGTGCTCGCCCAGGTGGGACACGACCCCTTGCATGCCGATCGGGTGGCCCAACTGGCCGGAATGGCAGCGGACGAGGCCCTGGGTGCGCTGACAGAACTAGAACTGATGGGGCTGGTTGTGGCCGAGCCCGGCAACAGGTGGGTGCGGGCCGCCCAGGCGACTTGAAGCAAGATTCTTGAGAAAGCCTTGATTATTTCAAGGCATGGCACTTACACTTCGGCGCACAAGGCACTGAAAACACTCACACACGTTGGACCAATTGAGCAGCGACACCCAAAAAAAATTGATCATCGCCGAAAAACCTTCCGTGGCGGCCGACATTGCCCGCTCTTTGGGGGGGTTTACCAAGAAAGACGACTACTTTGAAAGCGACGAGTATGTGCTGTCTTCCGCCGTGGGTCACTTGGTGGAGATCAAGGCCCCGGACGAGTTTGAAGTCAAGCGGGGCAAGTGGAGCTTCGCCAACTTGCCGGTGTTGCCACCGCATTTCGATTTGGCCCCCATCGCCAAAACAGAGTCCCGCCTCAAAGTGCTCAACAAGCTCATCAAACGCAAAGACGTGGTCGGCCTGATCAACGCCTGTGACGCGGGCCGCGAGGGTGAACTGATTTTCCGCCTGATTGTACAGTACGCCAAAAGCAACAAACCCGTGGAGCGGCTCTGGCTTCAGTCCATGACGCCTGCGGCCATTCGCCAGGCCTTTGAGGCACTGCGCAGCGACGCAGAAATGTTGCCGCTGGCCGACGCGGCCCGCTGCCGCTCTGAGGCCGACTGGCTGGTGGGCATCAATGGCACCCGAGCCATGACTGCTTTCAACAGCAAAGAAGGCGGTTTTTACCTCACCACGGTGGGCCGGGTGCAAACACCCACACTAACCATTGTGGTGGAACGCGAAGAAAAAATCCGCAAGTTTGTGGCTCGCACATACTTTGAAGTAAAAGCCAGCTTTGGCGCCAAAGCAGGTGCCTATGAAGGCAAGTGGTTTGACCCAGACTTTAAAAAGGCAGACGATCCCGAGCAACGTGCAGACCGCTTGTGGGACGAAGCCAAAGCACGGGCTATTGTGGCCGCTTGTGACGGCAAGCCTGGCACGGTGGAAGAAGAGAGCAAGCCCACCACCCAAATTGCACCCCAATTGTTTGACCTCACCAGCCTGCAACGCGAGGCCAACAGCCGTTTTGGGTTTTCGGCCAAGAACACCCTGGGCTTGGCGCAAGCCCTGTACGAAAAGCACAAGGTGCTCACCTACCCACGTACCGATTCCAAAGCACTGCCCGAAGATTACATGGGCACCGTCAACCAAACCCTCAAAGCCTTTGTGGGGCTGGACCGCGGTCACATTGCTGGGGGCTACGGGGAGTTTTGCGAGCAAATCCTGAAGAACAACTGGGTCAAGCCCAACAAGCGGGTGTTCGACAACAGCAAGATCTCCGATCACTTTGCGATTATTCCCACCTTGCAGGTGCCAAAAAGCCTCAGCGAGCCCGAGGCCAAGCTATATGATTTGGTGGTGAAACGCTTCTTGGCAGTGTTCTTTCCTGCGGCGGAGTACAACGTCACCACCCGCATCACCACGGTTGAAAAACACCGCTTCAAAACAGAAGGGAAGGTGCTGGTAAAGCCGGGTTGGTTGGCCATTTACGGGCGGCAAGCGGCTGCCGCTGGGGATGACAGCCTGGTGGCCGTGGACGCTGGCGAGCGCGTGAGCACGGACGAAATTGAACTTCAAACCCTGCAAACCAAGCCACCTGCGCGGTACTCGGAAGCGACACTGCTTTCTGCCATGGAAGGTGCCGGTAAACTGGTGGACGACGACGAACTGCGCGACGCCATGGGCACCAAAGGCTTGGGCACGCCGGCGACTCGGGCGGCCATCATTGAGGGTTTGCTCAACGAAAAGTATTTGGTGCGCGAGGAGCGGGCGCTGGTGCCCACCGCCAAAGCATTTCAGTTGTTGACCCTTCTGCGTGGCCTGGATGTGGAAGAACTGACCATGCCCGAGCTGACCGGGGAGTGGGAGTACAAACTCTCCCGCATGGAAAAAGGCGAGCTGTCTCGTGAAGAATTCATGCACGAGATCAAGAAAATTACCGAGACCATTGTGGACCGGGCCAAGAATTACACCGAGGACACCATCCCCGGCGACTATGCCACGCTCACCACGCCCTGCCCCAACTGCGGTGCGGTGGTCAAAGAAAACTACCGCCGCTTTGCCTGCACCAGCTGCGAATTTTCAATCTCCAAAGTGCCCGGGGGGCGGCAGTTTGAGGTGCACGAGGTAGAAACCCTCCTGCGCGAGCGCGAGCTGCCCATGCTGGATGGTTTCCGCAGCAAAATGGGGCGCCCCTTCGCCGCGGTGCTTCGCTTGTCCAGTGAACACAAACTGGAATTTGACTTTGGCCAGGCCAAAGACGACGAATCGACCGAAGAGGTTGATTTCTCGGCTGAAACACGGCTCGGCCCCTGCCCAAAATGCGCATCCAATGTGTATGAGCAAGCCACCAACTATGTGTGCGAAAAATCGGTGGGCCCCAACAAAAGCTGCGATTTCCGCTCGGGCAAGGTGATTTTGCAACAGCCCATTGAACGCGAACAAATGGAAAAGCTGCTGCTGGAGGGCAAGACCGACTTGCTGACTAGGTTTGTGTCTTCCAAAACGCGGCGAGCATTCAAAGCTTTTTTGGTGAAAAAACCCGATGGCGCAATTGGCTTTGAATTTGAAGCCAAAGGCGAGAAAAAACCAGCTGCGAGCAAGGCCAAAACCACCAAAGCAAAAGCCAGCCAGCCGGAATGATGCAAAAGCCCTCGGGCTGACCGCACTGGGTTAATCTGCCCGCGCAAGCGAGCTGCCAACCTTGGCAACTCGGGGCAACACCCGACGCAATAGCCCGTGCAGCAAGGGCTGCCCGGTGCAGTACCCAGCCAACACGTGGCCTGCCATGGCCGCCCACAACAGGCCGCGCGAAGCAAAACCCGTACACAAGTAGACCGGGCATGCGTGGGTTTGGTCGGCCTGGGGCAGTGGGCCAATGGCTGGCAGGCGATCGTGCCACACCGCACGCACCGCGCAGCGGTGATCTTGCAAAGGGCCCAAAGGCACATTCGGAAATGCGGTCTTGAAGCGATTGACGTTGTGCTCATCGGCTTCGTGCGTGGGCTCCATGTTGCCCACGGGTCGCTCATACGTGGCCCCCAACACCAACCAGTCAGCGCCTTGCGGGCCAATCGCATAAGTTTCCCCTGACAGCACCGCTGGCAAAGGCTGCGCCGCACGGTGCACACTGATTTGCCCCTTGACCATGCCAAGTTGCGCACCAGCCATGGGGGCCAACGTCAAAGTATGCTCTGCGGCAGCCACCACCACAGCGTCATACTCACTGGCCAATGTGTTCAGGTGATTTAAACGCGCATTGAAATGGGTGTGCAGCAATCCCCCGCATGCCTGCAAGTTGGCCTCAACCCACCTCACTGGCCGCACCCAACCCCCTTGCGGAAAATACAGCCCCCCCAGGGGCGTTCCAGGCCATTGGCCAGGCCCCACCCATTGCACCAGGGTGGTCGGGAAGTTCAACAGGCCAAGCGTTTCCTGCATGCGGGCGGTCTCGTCATGCGGCAGGCTTTGAAAATGGCCTGGGGTGCCCCAATCCTCACCTTGCTTGAGCAGCCCTTGAGCGGTGAGGGTCTGCAAGGCGTGCAAGGTGTGCTCAAAACCCAGGCGCGTGAGCTGGGACAAAGGCGAATCTCCCCGCGTGATGTGGGGGTGAAAGGCACCAGCCCAGTTGCCCGAGGCTCCTTGTGCGGGTCCACTGGCCGCGTCATACAGATGCACCTCAATGCCATGGCCGCACAAGGCACGGGCTACAGCACTGCCGGCAAGGCCAGCCCCCACCACCGCCACACGACTGGCTTGCACAGCCGCTTGCGCGTTGTGTTTCACAAACGCTCCACTGGGCCAACACCAATCCACAGGGCCATGCACCTCGCGTTGGGTACGGCCCGGCTCACCCACGTGCGCATGCAATTCGGCGTGGCTGCCAGGCAGCGCAATAAAGTGCCAACCTGGGCTGCTGTGGGGCAGGGCAATGCCGGGCAAACTGTCCAGGCGGTCTGTGCCAACAGGCCACTGCACAACTGCCTTGAATACGGAGCCACCTGGGCGGTTGGCTTCGCGGGCCTCCAAAATATTTGCGAGCGCCTCGAGTTCGCTGAGTGGGGGTGGCATGGTGCATCGCTGTGTGGCTACAACACCGGCCATTCTACAGCAGTGCAAAACCAGGCAATGCGATACAGATCCTGATAGTATATGAGTGAACAATCATACTTGGAGAGTCTCTTGGTTGCAATCGACTGGAATGCCTTTACACCGCTGCCCGCCTTGGCAGGGGGAGGTTTGATCGGTTTGTCTGCCGTGTTGCTGGTGTTGCTCACCGGGCGGGTGGCGGGCATCAGTGGCATTGTGGGCGGTTTGCTCAAGCCGCAAACCGGCGAGGTGCTGTGGCGGGTGGCCTTTGTGCTGGGATTGTTGCTTGCCCCATGGCTGTCTATGGCTTTGCTTGGCCCAATGCACATTGAAAGCCCACGCGAGCCTTGGCTGTTGATCATTGCCGGCCTGCTGGTGGGCTACGGCACACGCTTGGGGTCTGGTTGCACAAGTGGCCATGGCGTGTGCGGCCTGTCCCGCCTCTCCCGGCGCTCGCTGGTGGCGGTGCTGGTGTTCATGGCAGCAGGTTTTGCTGCAGCCTCCCTGTTGGCCAATTGGCTGTGAGGGCTGGGCGCATGCAGACCAGTTCAACATCCACCCCTTGGGTTTTCGCGATAGCCAGTGGTTTGGCGGGGCTTGTTTTTGGCCTTGGCTTGGTCGTCTCTGGCATGAGCAACCCAGCCAAGGTGATCGGCTTTTTGGATTTGAGCAAACCTTGGGACCCGTCGCTGATGCTTGTGATGGGTGGGGCGATTGCGGTGGGTCTGCCTGGATTTTGGCTGGCACGCCAACGCCAACGCAGCGCCTTGGGTTTGCCCATGCAATTGCCCACCAGCACGGTGATTGACAAACCCCTGGTGCTCGGTGCGGTGCTGTTTGGTGCAGGTTGGGGCCTGGGCGGATTTTGCCCCGGGCCGGCCCTGGTGGCAAGCGCCACCCTGCTGCCCGATGCACTCATTTTTACAGCCGCCATGTTGGCTGGCATGTGGATGTTTTCAACCCGTCGTCACTAAAAACTTCAACAAGGTGTTGGTCAACAAGGGCAGGTTCACCGGCTTGGTCAAAAATTCATCCATGCCAGCGGCCCGGCATGCGTCCTCATCTTCCTGAAGGGCGCATGCCGTGAGCGCTACGATTGGCAACCGGCCGGCACGGCCAGGCAACTGCCGTATGGCTCGGGTGGCATCCAAGCCATTCATCACCGGCATGTGCACGTCCATCAAGACCAAGTCTATGCTTGGGTCGGCCTGCACTTGGCGCACCGCAAGCTCACCATTGTCTACAAGCGATACCTGCAATGACATCCGCGTCAGCAACGCACGCACCACTTGCTGGTTCAGGCGGTTGTCCTCGACGACCAGCACATGAAAGCCAGCCATGCTTGATGGTGCAGGTGCAACAGGCCGAGGTACCTCGACATGTCTAAACACAGGCACCACGAGCACGGTGAAACAAAACTCGCTGCCCAGCCCAGGTTGCGCTTGAACACTCAGCTTGCCACCCAACAATTCTGTCAGTCGTTTACATATGGCCAAACCAAGCCCTGTGCCGCCAAATTGCCGGGTGGTTGTGTTGTCGGCTTGTTCAAAAGGCTCGGTCATGCGTTCGAAGTCGTTCACGTTCATGCCAATGCCTTGGTCTTTCACGCGGGTGGCCAGCACCGTCTGCAGTTCATCCAACCTTTGCACTTCAAGGGTCACGTCAATGACACCGCGGCTTGAAAACTTCACCGCGTTGCTGAGCAGGTTGCTGAGGATTTGCTTGTAACGGGTTGGATCTCCTTTGACTCGCTCAGGCACCATGCTGTCGATACTCAAACGCAACTCAAGGTTTTTCAAATTGGCTCTCAACTCCGCTTGGGCCATGGTGCTGCGAACCACTTCTCGCAAATCAAACTCGATTTGCTCGGCCACTTCGACCCCCGACTCGATTCGGGAAAAGCTCAGAATATCCTCCAGCATCGCCAATAGATGCGAAGACGCACTGCTCACCTCATCCACATATCGTCTCGCCTGATCGTTTAATTTTTCATCCTGAAGCAAGTTGTTCAACCCAATGATGGCATTCAGGGGAGTCCGGATTTCATGGCTCATGTTGGCCAAAAACAGGCTTTTTGCCTGGCTCGCACGGATTGCACTCTCTGTTGCCTGTGTGAGAGCAAAAGCCGCCTCTTGCCTCTGTATGAGCTGAACCAAATCTTGGAGGAACAACCTGGCCTCGAGCACGTCATGGTCACTGAAGTCATGCGCCTTGTCGGCCAGACCCAGAATGTAATGCGCTTTGCCCTGCGGGGCGGCTGGCAAGACGAGCAGATTTCTACAATCCGCGAAAAGTGACTCTTTCGGACCAAGAACACTCGTCAGCGGGCTGTTTTTACACAGGGTCTCCCGGTTGATCGCCAAGGCGGTGAGCTTGTATCGAGCATCCACAGAATCCGTTTCAGCGCTATCCAAGCGGAGTGCCTCCAGCCTTGATGAGGCTGCCTCGTAAGTCCACTGATGAACCCATGACCATTTGGAATCGAGTTCAATCAAAAACAACTTTCCAACGCCAGCCAGCCTGACAAGATGACGCGCCGCTGCCCGGATCAAAACATCTCGGGGAGATTCTGGTGGAAGCTGTGCCAGCTCGAGCATTGCAGCCATGCGGCGTTCACCCAGTTTGAGTCGATCATTGGCCGCCTGCAAAGCGTGCGTGCGCTCGTCAACCAAGTCTTGTAGCCCCCTGCGGTATTGTTCAAGCTCCAGTTCGTTGGCACGGCGCAAAGTGATGTCTTGAACAACGCCTTCAAGAGAAAGCAATTGCCCCCCAGGCCCCAAAACAGGGCTGTTGAACCCAGCAATGGTCACCTGTTCAGAGCTTCCTCGGCAGTCATGGTCAAACTGGTAAGAGCTGATCACGCGATTGGTCAGCGCCAGTGACAGAGCTTTTGGGAGTTCTTCGGATGGGTACAAGGCACTGGCCAACATGGGCAAATTGTCCCCAAGCGCAAGATTTGGCATGCCCAGCATCCTGGGCAGGGAGGGACTCATGTAAGTGAGGTGCCCACCTGCGCCCAAGCTGTAAAAGGCAAACTGCCCTTGCAACGCATTCACCAAGCTTGTGTAACGGCCGTGGCTCGCCTGCAGGGCCACATTGCGTTTGGACAGCTCCCCTCTCTGACGCGCGATTGAGCTGATGACCAGAAACAACACCACATCGATGATCGTACCAGCCACCAAAATCCACTGTGGTGTGCTGCTGTGCACCTCCTGATCGAACACTTTTGTGCTCTTGAACCGGGCGGTCCATGTGCGACCGGGAAACGCCAGGGGTACAGTCACTTGATGATGATGGAAATCCCCCAATTCCACGTCCTGAAAATCAAGCGGCCCGGCACTGGACCGGTAGATCAGGCTTTCAGCGTCCAAGGTGGAATTGTCATAAAGCTCAAAATCCAGGGGAATGTACTCTTGGCCAAGCACGTTGCGCATCAAATCATTGGCGCGAAACGGGCTATAAACAAAACCAATGATCGCATCACGACGTTGCGCAACACTCAGCAGAGGCCGGCGGGCCGCGTACACTGGCAGGTACATCAGAAAGCCCAGTTGTGTATCTCTGCTCCCCTCCTGACGCAGTTTCACCAAGCCTGACAACACGGCCTTACCCGTGTCCATGGCTTGGTTCATGGCCTGCTGGCGAACAGGCTCTGAATACATGTCGAATCCGAATGCGCGCTGGTTCCGGGCGTCAAATGGTTCAATCATTTCGATTGGAAAATAAACCTCCCTTTCCCCCGGGGGCGTTACAAGGTAGCTCCCATAACCAGATGCTCTGACTGCGGCTTCATGCGCAGCCAACTCAGAGCGCGTCACTCGGCGGGCAAACGCATAGCCTTGAAGACCGGGTAGGGCTCTGTCAAGTTCGAGGTTGTCAACATAATTTTTCCAATCTTCGCGATCAAAATCGGGATGCGCATGGATGAACGCCACGCCGCCGCGAAGCGCCTGCTCGTATTCTTCCATGCGCACTTGAATACGGGCCTGCGCCTCCTTCACTTCAAAGGCAAATCGTTCGCTGGCCCGACGCTCAATTGCTTGAGAAGCCAGATACCAACCAAGAACGGTGATGACCAGGGAAATTGCAAGCACCAGCCACGCCGTGATCTCACCATGAAATAGACCGGCCACAGACCGCCTGTACTGGACTTCCTGAAAATCAGAGGATGCGTGCATGAAACCAGGGCGAAGAGATAATCACAACTTGGGCAACAACCTGCCAGGCTTTCCCTAACAAGCTTTCAAAATGTAACGGTTTCCCAAGCTTGGTGCACAAAAAGTTGTACTTTGTCACGTTTGGCCAAAGCCTCCAAGACAGGCAGGGCTTTTGAAAAATCATCCATCAACCTGGGCATGGCCAGTAAAGGTTTAGGCTGTCCGGCCTCAAACACAGGCTTGGTGAAATCATCCCAATGAATCAAATACACATGTTTTGCGCCTGTCTGTGTGACCATTTCGGTCCAGTATGACTCGATGTAATTTTCACCAAGACGACCCAAGCCGCCCACACCGAGATATACAAGAGGCACACGCAAATCCTTATTCTCGCCAGGGATAAACCCTGCACTCGGTTGTATCAAGGCCAAAGGGCCTTCACCCTTTGAATCGTGGCGAACCACAAAACTGTAACTGCTCCCCTCCTTGAACTGGAGTGCGTGCGCAGGCAACCGCAAAGCGGTCCGGTTTATTCCACCGGTGAAGCCCGTTGGCGCGTGTCGGGATTGACGTATTTGTACCTCAAAAGCCCCGAATCTGCTCACCCCGTAATTGCGGAGGACCTCCATTTGTGTGGGTGGCAAATCCTGACCTTTGGCGATTTGCCAAGTGGAGTCTGAGCCATACACACGGCCACCGTACTGTTTTGCAAGGTAAGGGGCATCCAAAGCATGATCGTAGTGAGAGTGGGCAACCACAACGCCAGACAAACGATGGGGCACACGCAAACCATCCAAGGCGTGCTGCAGTGTTGCATCTACCAAAGCCTCATTCACATGCAGGGGGGTGAGTACCACCTCGGACAAAGGGTGACGAGACAGAAATCCATCCACCAACCATGTGTGCTGACCATCCGTCCAGACCATGGTGGATGTGCCCAAAAACAAACTTCGAACGCCTTGCGTCGAAGACCCAGAGAGCAAAAATTGCGCGACCACAGCCGGCCTGCTGTTGGCCAAGTAGAGCAGTGCGCCAACACCCACAGCAGTCAAACCCAATAGGACTCGACCAAGAAGCACACCGAGGCGGATGCGTCGCATGGCGTCAGTCCAAGAAAAAATCGCGCTGGATTTGCTGACTACCCGGTACGGTGGCGTAAGCGGAGAAATCACTGACACCCTGCTCACGCAACACTGCCTCATCGATCAAAAATTGACCGGTGTGAGCTGCTGGCCCCACCGGGCGCCCCAAAACGATGCTGGCGGCATCGGCCATGATCTGGGGTGTTCGGCAATGCTCCGGCTGCACACCTGGGATCATTTGCATGGCCGCTGTGTAGATTGCGGTTTGTGGCCACAAGGCATTCACTGCAATTCCAAAAGGCTTGAATTCTCTTGCATGGCCAAGTACGCACATGCTCATTCCGTACTTGGCCATGGTGTAGGCCACGTGGGGCGCAAACCAAGATGGATTCAAATTCAAAGGTGGCGACAAATTCAGAATATGGGGGTTTTTCCCTGATTTGGCTGAGCGTTTGAGGTGAGGCAAACAAGCTTGAGTGGACGCAAAAGTACCACGCACGTTGACCCCAAACATCAAGTCAAAGCGCTTCATGGGTGTTTGTTCGGTGGGCGTGAGCATGATGGCGCTGGCGTTGTTCACTAGGCAATCAATGCCCCCGAAGTGCTCAGCGGCATGGTCCACGGCATTTTGCAAGGCAACTTCATCGCGAATGTCCACCTGCAAAGGCAAACATCGGCCGCCTGCGGCCTCAATCTCTGCCGCTGCGGTGAACAGGGTGCCTGGCAATTTGGGGTTGGGCTCGACTGTTTTGGCGGCAATGGCAATGTTGGCGCCTTGACTGGCCAGTTGTGTGGCAATTGCAAGACCAATGCCCCTAGAACCACCCGTGATGAAAATCGTTTTGCCCGCAAAGGGACGACTATTGCTGGTGCTCATGACGAACTTGTCTCCTCGTGACCCGGTGATCCGGGTTTGTTGTGGTGTTCGTCATCATAGCCTGCCAAATGGACACAAAAAAGCCACTCCCGCAGGAGTGGCTTTTTGCTTGGCGAACCGAAGACCTACTTCGCGACCAATGCAGCCAGGTGGGCCTCTTCCACAGACAGGGCCACTTTACCCGCGTGGGTGCCTTCTAGCATGGCTGCCTTGCGGGTGTCAAAATACTTGTCGTAATGGAAAATGTAGTCGTCTTTGGCCAAAGGCAAGTGGCAACCACGGCACGTCGCATAGTCGACCTTGGCAGGCTGACCGTTGGGCTCAAAAGCTGCATACACCCAATCGCCCGTTTTCAAGCCCTCGGGCGCGGTGCTGCCCCAGTCTTTGCCTTTGTACATCACGAACACTTTCTCAAGCGCTTTCTTGGTCATTTTGTCGCCGGTCTTCTCGGCTTTGTAAATCTCCATCACGCTCACCGTGCCATTGGCAAAAGCGTCGCCTTTTTTGGCGGCAGCGCCCGTGTTGTTGATGTAAATATCACGGATGTGGCCAGTGGGTTTCTCGATACCCGCCAGAAAGACTGGCCAGGACTTGTAATCGCTGGGCATTGCCAATTCGCCATCTTTGGGCGCAGGACCAAACGCACTGCCCACAGCACAGCCTGCAAGAACCACCGCCGCAATTCCAGCTAGAGCAAATTTCTTCATCTTTTCCCCTTTTTTTGTTACGCAACATGCATGTTGACTTTTGCAACATAGCGCTCACCAGGCTGCTTGGCAACTGTTGCCTCTAGTCATCTCTGGATGCAAGGGTTTACCCTGATTAATTGATCGGCCTGTTACATTTTCGTGAGTTGTCACACTGAAAAAGATTCCAAAACCATTGGCGTATGTCGACCAGTACCAGTGACGTTGTCCAAATTCACCCCGAGGTACCCCATGTCTGGTCCAAGACGCAAACGCAGCCGAATTCAAAAACGCCCTGGTATTACACGTCGCACCTTTCTGAAAGGCCTGGGCCTTGGCACCGCCAGTGTGGGGTCACTGGGAATGCTCCAAGGCTGTGGCAGCGACAACCCCACCAGGCTGACCGGCGGACGCACCACCCCCAACGAAGAAACCCCCACGCAAAACGTGCAATTTCTGCATGGTGTGGCCAGTGGAGATCCCGCTTTTAACAGCGTGGTGCTGTGGACCCGCATCACGCCGGAAAACACCAACCGCACCGTCGCAGGGCGCGTGGATGTGTTCAAAGATTCAAACCTTACACAATTCGTCAAATCCATAAACTTTCAAACCACACAGGCTCAAGACTTCACGGTGAAACTTGTGTGCGATGGTCTTCAAGCCGACACGGTTTACTTTTATCAATTTCGAAGCAACGGAAAAACCAGCCGTGTAGGCCGTACACGCACCACACCTGCTTCAGGCAACAAACGGGCTTTGAACTTTGGGGTGGTGAGTTGCTCCAGCTTGGCCCATGGGTTTTTCAATGCCTATGCAAAACTGGCCGAACGTGACGACCTGGATGCCATCATTCACCTGGGCGATTACATCTACGAATATGGCACGGGGCAGTACGGCAGCGTTCGCGACTACGAACCCGCGACTGAAATTGTGAACCTGTCGGACTATCGCACACGCCATGCCCAGTACAAGCGGGATGAAGACCTGCAAAACCTACACGCACGTTACCCCTTCATCACGATATGGGACGATCACGAGTCCACCAACAACTCCTACCGCGATGGTGCCGAGAACCACACGGAAGGCGCAGAAGGCGTGTGGGCGGAACGCAAAGCGATTGCGCAACAAGCCTACGACGAGTGGATGCCCATTCGTTTGCCGGAGCCAGGCAACCGTGCCAAAATTTTCCGCCGCGTGCAGTTTGGGGACATGGCCGACCTGTTTTTGCTCGACACCCGCCTGTTCGACCGCGATGTTGAGGCCGCCACACCCGTAAACCCAGCCGAAGGTGCCGCCTCCGACCCTGAGCGCACCATGATCGGAGAAGAACAATTCAACTTTCTGATCAACGGCATGCGCAGTTCCGCCGCTCAATGGAAGCTGATCGGCAACCAAGTGGTGTTCCACCAATGGATCATCAAGCCCGGCCTGAACAACCCAGCCCCCACGCCCGTGAATGATGTGCTGGCCCCCTCGGGCCTGAACGGAGACGCCTGGGACGGCTACGGCGCTGAGCGCCAGCGCATCATCAACGCTCTTCGCGGCAGCGACGGCGGGCAAGTCATCAACAATGCAGTCATTCTGACGGGAGATGTCCACACCGCCTGGGTGGCCGACATCACCGACAACCCCAACCAACCGTTGGACGCGGTGGGTGGTTATAACCCGCTGACCGGGCAGGGCAGTGTTGCGGTGGAGTTTGTGGTCACCTCGGTCACATCGCCCGGCCTGGACGTCCCCAACGAAATCATTCAATCCATACGCCTGACCAGCCCCCACATCAAACATGTGAATGTGACCGAGCGGGGGTATAGCGTGCTGCGGGTGGCCGAAGACAAAACCACCTGCGAATTCTGGGCCGTCAGCACCATCACCGAGCGTGGTGGCAGTGAACGCCTGTCCGCCAGTTTCGAGGTGGCCAATGGCGCCAACCGGATCACCCCCCAGTTGCCGGTGCCCTGAGGATTTTTTCAAGATGCAGTGCAGCATTGTGGGTTAATATCCGGGCTGTCGAATTCCCGGATGCCCACCGTGCCATTGTCAAAACTCTTGCCCAAGCCACTGATCGGCTTCATCACGGTGCTTGCCATGACGGCCTGCATCACCTTCTGGTTTGTGGTCATGCTGCCCTTCATTGTGCTGCGCCTTACACCGGTGTACACCGTGCAGCGTTTGGCATCCAACGCATGCGTGCGCATTGCCACCTGGTGGGTGGGCAGCAACCGGCGCATCTACAGGCTGATGCACGGCCATCAGGGCAAGTTGCATTTGCACGGCAACTTCAGACCCAACAGCAGCTACCTGGTCGTGAGCAACCACACCGCTTGGGCAGACATCCTCGTGCTGTTCAACGCATTGCACGGCCATGCGCCATTTGGGCGTTTCTTCCTGAAAAAAGAACTCATTTGGGTGCCCATTGTCGGTGTAGTGTGCTGGGCCATGGATTTTCCATTCATGAAACGACACAGCCACAAGGCCATTGCGCGCAACCCAGCCTTGGCAGAACAAGACCTGGAGACCACCCGCAGAGCCTGTGCCGTATACAAAGAAAGCCCCGTCACCGTGATCAACTTTCTGGAAGGCACCCGGTTCACCAAGGCGAAACACGCCCGCAGCAAATCCCCCTACGTGCAGCTACTGCCACCCAAGTACGGTGGTTTGTCTGCATCGCTCAACGCCATGGGCGAACAATTTGAATCCCTTGTGGATGTAACGATTGCGTATCAGCCCGTGAAAGGCAACGTCACCTGGTCCTGGCTGTGTGGCCAACAAACCGGCATGCAAATCGATGTGCGCCTGCTCCCCATTCCAGAAGACATGATCGCAGGCGACTACCGCGGCGACCCGACCTTCAAGGCTGCGTTCAAAGCCTGGGTGGGCAGCATGTGGCAATCCAAAGATGAACGCCTTCTTGCCCTGCGCCGGGAAGCCGGGCATCGCCAGTGAAAGGCGCTTGACAGGGTTGGTATAATCAAAGCCATGCGTTTGAATTCCATCCACACTTGGCTTTGCGCCTTTTATCTTGCACTGGCATTGCCGCTGGTGCAGGCGCTCGGCCACGTGCATGGCATCGACCACCATGAGCACATTGAGCAGGCCGAGCATGGCGACCACCACACCGATACTCTGCATTTGTGCTTGCTTGTTGATGGGCTGGCAGGGGCGCAGTCTCTGGTGTCGGCGCCACCCGCCGTGTGCCCTGCCTTGCATTCAGCGCCTTTGCGGCTTGTGTTGCCGCACACCTTGGCGCACATTCAAAACCCACACATCTTGCGCACGCGCGTGCGCGATCCACCTGCGCTTACCTGATTTCACAGCCACAACTTTTTAAACCGCCCCCACCCGTGTGTGAAGGCGGATGTATGTCGTTTGTTTTCAGGAATTCCATGATGTTGATGCCCTTTTCACGCCGCGCCATTGCGCTGGCGTCCATTCAATTTGTTGTTACCTCCCTGGCACTGATGCCACACAAGGCCCACAGTCAGGCTGTGTTGGAATCGGTGGTGGTGACCGGCCAAAGTGAAGCTGGCGATACCACCAAACCTTTCAGCGTGATTGATTCCAGAACACTACTCAAAGACGGAGCCAGCACCGTGGGTGACGCACTTCGGTACCAACCCGGTACAAGCGCCACAGGCTTTGGCCCCAACGCCAGCCGGCCGATAGTTCGAGGTCAAGACGGCGACCGAATCAAGATTCTTCGAAATTCCGCTGCCATGGTGGATGTGTCGGCGCTGAGCTTCGACCATGCGCTCCCCGTGGATCCATTCTCCCTCACCCAGGTGGAAGTGTTACGCGGCCCCGCCGCTTTGGCCTACGGCGGAAACGCTGTGGGTGGGGTGGTCAACCTGGTGGATCAGCGGATCGCCCGAAAGCCATTGCAAGGCCTACAGGGCGAGGTGAATTTGCTCACCGGCGGTGCTGCCGACCAAACCGCTGGCGGCTTTAAAATTGGCGCAGGCCTGGGCAACGGTGTGAGCCTCCACGTTGACGGGTTTGAGCGCACCACACGCGACCTGGAAGTACCCACATTCACCGACCCAGACGGCGTGACCGGCTCGCGTGTGCAGAATGCCTCCTCGAAATCCAGAGGGGCGTCCATCGCCACCGCCATCGACACGGGCAACGGATACATTGGCGTATTGGCCGAGCGTTTTGACAGCAACTATGGCGTGCCCAAATCTCTGGATGTTCGCATTGGCATGGACAAAGAGCGCTACGCACTTGAAGGGGAACAAGGATTAAACACCCAGGCATTTGCCAAGGTTCGTTATCGCCTGACAAAAACCGACTACCAGCATCGAGAGTTTGAAGATGGCAACCCGGCCACCCTGTTCGTCAACGATGGGGTGGATGGTCGCCTGGAGATGGATTTGCAGGCATTCGCGCTGGCAGGTTTAACCATCAACACCACCACCGGCCTGCAATTTGAGCGCACAGATTTTTCTGCCATTGGGGACGAGGCCTTTGTTCCCAGCACCACAACCGACCAAACCGGCGTGTTCACCATTGTACGCGCCAGCAAAAACCCCCAAACCAGCGGTACATTTGAAGTGGGTGTTCGTGCAGATCAAGTGGATGTGAACGCTGCCAGCACTGGGTTATCGCCTTTGACTGGACCTGTGGCGGGTGCAGGTGTCGCCGCTGGGCCTGGGGTTAATCGCAGCTTTGGCCCCACCTCCGTGTCCCTGGGGTACAGCTCGCCTATCGGCGGAGGCTGGACCTTGGGTGGTTCATGGTCGCGCGTAGAACGAGCCCCATCGAGTTTTGAGTTGTATGCCGATGGTGTGCACGTGGCCACAGATGCCTATGAAAAAGGCAACCCCAACTTGCGGGAAGAGCGGGGCCGTCACCTGGAGGTGACCAGCGCTTGGCAAGGCAAGGCCTCCTCATTCAGCGCCACCGCTTTTGCAAGCCGTTACAGCAACTACATTGCTTTGATCGAAAGAATGGGCACAGATGCCACTTTCAACGGCGTGGACGAAGATGGCAATCCCTTTAGCCTACCCGTGTTTGACTTCACAGCCGTGCCTGCGGAGTTCACCGGCATCGAACTGGCATACAGCACCGAATATGCGCTTGGCGCGGGCCAATTCAAGCCAAAGGCTCAATACGATTTGGTGAGGGGAAAACGCACCGATGGTGGAGGCAACTTACCGCGCATCAGCCCACAACGCGTGGTGTTGAGTGGCGAATATGCCGTGTCGGGCTGGTCCTTCACACCCGAGTACATTTGGGTGGACGACAGCAAAGGCTCCCCAAGCGACCCCAGCGTGAATGGTTACAATCTGGTGAATCTCACCGTGTCCAAATCGCTGAGTTTTGCACAAGCGGGCGGTGAGGTGTTTGCAAGCCTGCAAAACCTCACCGATGAACTGGCGTTTTCGGCCACCACGCTGAACACAGTCCGAGGCTACACACCACTGGCCGGCCGCTCAGCTTTGATTGGGCTTAAATTCGCCTTTTAATGGTGGTGGGGTTTGCCCCCACTGGCGGAAGCGGTGGCCGCGGCCACCGCTTTCACGGGCATCTCCAGGGTGCTGCCGTCCGGTTTCTCAAACTGCAGGCTAAGTTCAATCTCTTGACCGGTTTCCACCGGCGCGGTCAAAGCCATCAACATCACATGGTAACCACCAGGTTTCAGTTCCAGGGCCTCGCCGGGAATCACTGCCAGTCTGTCGGCCTTGCGCATCCGCATGACATCGCCATCCATCCGCATTTCATGCACTTCGACCACTTCGGCGGCTGGGCTGGCCACGCCAACCAGCGTGAGCGGTTGCTCACTGTTTACCGTAAAGTACGCCCCTGTGGCATCTTGCTCGCCCACGGTGGGACGCACCCATGCACCCGTCACAGCGATGCCATCCTGCACTTGCGGTGCCGTAGCCTGCGCAGGTGCACTTTGCTCTGTGGCAGCAGGCGCGTGGTCGTGTGCATGGCCATGGTCGTGATTCTCTGAACACCCGACCAAAGCCAAGCCCATCATCGTAAAAAACACCGCGCCGCAGGCATTGAAACTGTTCATCGCTGCATACTCCCAAAAACCTTTTTCAAAACTGCGCTGCCCGCCTGCACCGGGTTGGCACGAATGGCTTTTTCTTCCTCAGCAACCAAGGCATACAAGCCGTCCAGTGCCTTCGTGGTCACATGGCCCTCCAGGTTGGCCTCTTCCGGCTTCACTAAACCAAGCCGACTGCCTTTGGCGGCCAGTTGATTGTATTGTTGTGCCAATCCGACCTGCGCTGTTTTGGCTTGCACAATCGGCAACAATTGCTTGTACAAGTCGGCTTGTGTTTTAGTACGAAAAAAATCCGTCACTGCCGTGTCACCGCCCGAAAGTACTTGTTTGGCGTCTTGGACCGTCATGTTTTGAATGGTTTTTTTCAACAAGGTTTTTGCCTGAGGCACAGCGGCCTCAGCCGCCCGGTTCATGGACACTTCCAACTCCTCGAGTTGCTTGCCCATGCCCATCATGTTCAACATGCCTTTGCTACTCTCGATGCTGGCGGGCAAGCGAATACGCACTGCCGGGTTGCCCAAAAAGCCATCTGGTTTACCTAGGTTGGCAACCGCTGCATCAGCACCCCGGGCAAGGGTTGTGCGCAGCGCGTTCACCGCGTCTGTGTTGCTCACGCCAGACAGTCCGTTGGCCCATGCAACAGACATCACACCCAGGCCAAGGAACAGGGCAAGACTTCGGGTTTTCCAGTGTTTGAACATGCAGCCCCCCGGCCAAAAATTATTGATCCAACATTCGCGCCTTGCGTTCCGCACGAATAAATATCTCCACAGCCTGGCCCTTGTTTTTGGCCCCCAAACGCAGAAATATTTCTTTGATATGACCACGCACCGTATCCGGACTGATGTCCATCTCTCTGGCCACTTCTTTGGCCGACAAACCCTCTGCGGTTTTACGCATGATCTCAACCTGCTTCCAAGTCAATGGTTTGTCAGAGCCGGGCGCAAAAATGTTGGAGTGGTACTCGTTGGTGTTTTTCTCGCCAGCGCGGCTGGTCGGAGCAAGCACACCGGCGTTGATCAGCGCGGCCTGTAACACCCGCATCAACTCGGGGTAGGTGGACGCCTTGTTCACAAACGCGAATCCTGCACGATTCGATTCCATCATCAATTGCTCGTCCAACACACCGGAGCAAATGAGCTTGCCAGATTCGGGAAACATGGCCGAAAAAGCTCGGATGGTGTCTGAGCCCTTGGAGTCCGGCAAATCAAGATCGGCTATCAAGAGATCTGGCGCACGCGCGATGGTCGACGCCCTGGTCAGGGTGTCACACACCACCACCTCGCTGTCCAACAAGAGTTGCTCAATCATGTCAACCAACATGATCGAGATCATTGGATGATCCTCTGCGATGAGGATCAGCGGCCTACCACGGACATTTGAATTTTCACGGGTCATGTCCGCATTGTACGACGAAAATTTACAATCGTGCCTCGGCTTGCGCTTGGGCTATTAGCCTCTGCCTACTGCCTGAAATGGCCTCTTTTATACGTCCTATGCTTTGCTGCGCCACTTTTTCGCCTTCCAGCAAAAACTCATGGCGCTGGTCCAGATTCAAGGCATCGGCGTGCTGTACGCTGGGCTGAATCACCACGTCGGCCTGGGTGAGCTCTGCCCGAATCGCTTGCTGACTTAGGATATTGATACTTTGATCAAGCAAGCCCCACCATCCCATCGCCCCAGCACCTTGTTTGGGTCGGGCGGAGATGTCCACGGCAATCACAACGTCTGCACCCATTTCACGGGCCGTCAGCACCGGCACAGGGCTTACCAAACCACCGTCTACATACTGGCGCTTGCCAATCCGAGCAGGTAAAAACACATTGGGAATGCTACAAGAAGCCCTCACCGCCTGGCCCGCATTGCCAAAATTGAATGCCACTTTTTCACCGCTTTCGAGGTCGGTTGCCACGGCAGCAAACCGCATCGGGAAAGCCTGAATGGGCTTATTGTTGACCTGCGTGTTCACATACTGCTGAAGCTTTTCACCCACCAAAAATCCCTGGCTGCTCAGGGTGAGATCACGAATATCAGACTCTTGCATGCTCAAAGCCACACGTTGCAAGGTGTACCCATTCATGCCGCTGGCGTAGAGGGCTCCCACAAAACTTCCAGCACTGGTACCCACCACAATATTTGGACGAACGCCATGTGCTTCTAAAACCTTGATCACGCCCACATGTGCAAACCCTTTGACTCCACCGCCACCCAACACCAGAGCGACCACAGGCTCGCGCACCTTGACTTGCGCTGGAGGCTGCTGCTGAGGGGCAGGCTCTTGGACGGGCTGCACGGCGGCACACGCGGTAAGCATTGCAGCAACCAACGCGCCATAAAGCGACGATAAGCATTTGTTTTTCATGGGGTTTAGCAATTCAGTTGCGAGCGTATACACGGTGCCAAATGGTATCGCAGTGCAACATCTTGTGGTGGAGTGGGCCGCCTAATTGTGTATGTCTTGTTGCAAAACCTAGACCATGGTGCGGCGAGCGGGTGGAAAATTGAGTCCATACCGCAGTGCACAAAAAGTTAGGGAAAACCCGATTTTTGTCAAACTATCTTGAATAAAGTGACACACAAAGAGTGATGCCTAAATGCTCGCTTTTGGATTGGTGCCCAGTTTGTGCCATGTTTATGCACAAATTAGATGCCAAACCGCACTGAGTTTGTGCATCACGGAGACAACCGTGCCAATTAACATCTCAAGCACTCCACCGAGTTGCCTGCAAAGCCCTGCCTGGGACAAAAGCAGTCGCGCCTACACGGCGCGGAAGGCTCGTCTCGCGTCAGCAGGGGATGGATATTGGAAAAAACTCACCCTCTACACCCAATTCCTAAATTTTATCGGTGCAAGCCGTGGGCCATCCGTGGTTGGCAAAGCTTGGCAAGAGTCCGGGGAGCACGTGGCGGCGGCCGTTTTACGCAAGCAACGCCAAATTGACCTGGCCAGAGCCAGGGGTCAAGCGGTGACCACAGATGTTTGGCGGTCAACGGAAGTTGCCAACAGCCTGATGCGACAAGACGTCGTCCGATACAGACCCGAGTATTTGAGGGGAGACTATCGCAGCGGAGACTCTCGACGGGCCAAAGGACCTGATAAAAAAGAATTGCCCTTGAACATCAGCAACACCGAGAACAAGTGGGCATTGTGTTTCGGAAAACTGGCGCACCGTTTTCATGGTATTTGCGAGATGTTCGCTGCACCCACGGGCATGACAAGCAACGTGATACGCAATGCAGTCTCCCCACACATCAGTGAAACCGGCACCAAAAACAAAGTATTCATGGCCAGCACCCTCTTTGGTGTCGGGCTGGCAACCACACAACTTCTCGGTGCGGCCACTGATGCAGTGGTTGCATCGGGTGTTGCCATGGGCAAGGTGATTGGCGGTCTGTTGGTGGCATTTCCGGCTGTGTCGTCCTTCATGGGTTTGATGGGAACCATCAGTGGTGTAACCAGCCAAGCATTGCTTAAAAAGCCCAACCTGGGTGAACAACAAATCAAGATCATCGAACAAGACATTTCTGAGCTGCTGCACAAACTTCACCATCGGATTGATTCCATCAAAGACGATCCAAACGGTATTCGAATTGTCTCAAAGGCCATGACAGGCCAAGGGCTTGGTCGCAAAGTCGAGGACGCTTATCTAAATGAAGAGGGGACGCCGGTGTTGCTGCAATCACTCATCGACTGTGTGAAACAAGCCCCAAACGACAAAAAGGCTCAACTTGACGCCATGCAAGCCACGATTGGCGATTATCTCAATCAAGGCGTGGATCCCCTGCCCAACAACGCCCCCATGGCGGACAGCATGAAGCAGACCCGGCAAATTGAATCGCGGGAAAAACATTTCCGGGCACTTTGCCGGCTTGTTAACCACTGCGAAATTGACGACCCCGCAAAAATGGCCAATGAAGACGCACGCCGCTATGGAGAACGCACTATCGGAGTCGATTTTTTTCATAACAACGTATTTTTAAAAGGCGCCGCAATATTGTGTCGATTAAGCCAAACCAAGCAAGGAGCACTGTGGGCAAACAAACTGAATCACTGGACTTCTGAAGCCTATAAAAAAGAACGCGCTGCACATTTGGCAGATCCTGCCAACGCGAGGGCCAACTGCCTGAATGCGGATTACATGCTGAACCACATCCACCAATATGGACCGGTCACCCGGTTTTTGCTGCGTTTTGCTGAGTTCACCCGGCTCATCAACATGAATCTCGTTCTGGCTTCCAATGCACAACTGTCACGATGCTTCAACAACTTGGCCATGTTCAGCCAACGTCAATTGACTGGCGGCCTTGCATCACGAAGCATGTGTTCATCCATCGGTCGTTTTTTCGGTGGTGCGCTACTCTCAACAATTTTCGGATTTCTCATCCCTGCAGCTGCAGATGCCACGGGAGCGCCTTCCAAATTTCAGGTTGGCATCGATGGAAGCGAAATCACCATCAGCTTCACCAACATTGGCATCCTGATGTTTCTATTGTCTGTACCCACGCTTTTGGTGCATGGTTTGGCCATCGGCGTTGCCTGCATTGAAGGTTGGAAGGGCCCGCGCCGTAAAGAGCCGTCGGATAAAATTGCAACTGGTGCAGCAATTCGCTGGGGCAATTGAATCAGGACTTTGCAAAAGCCCACAAAACTTGATACAACAAGGGATCGATGTTGCATGTTGGTCCCATCATGAAAACAAGCACTTCCGATTTAACACACATCAACCGAGTGCCCAAACCCATCGCAGCCCTCTTGGCACAAGCTGGCGTGCAAATCAACGGCCCAAACCCCCACGACTTACATGTTCACGACGAACGCCTGTATGGTGCCGTGCTCAGCCAAGGCACCCTGGGTTTGGGCGAGGCCTACATGGAAGGCTGGTGGAGTTGCGAGCGTTTGGACGAGCTCATGCACCACATCATGGCCATGGATTTGGACGAGCACACAAAAGCCTGGACAAAGATGCAGTGGTTGATGCTTGCCCTTCGGGAAAAGGTGATAAATCTCCAATCCCCGGGTCGAGCATTTCATGTGGGTGAGCATCATTACGACACAGGCAACGACCTATTCGAAGCCATGCTCGACCCCTTGATGATCTACTCCTGCGGACACTGGCAACACGCCAACAATCTGGCAGACGCTCAACGCCACAAACTGGCCATGATCTGCCAAAAGCTTGAACTCAAACCGGGAGACAAACTCCTTGACATAGGCTGTGGCTGGGGTGGCCTTGCTTGGTATGCCGCCACCCACCATGGTGCCAATGTGCTGGGCATCACCGTATCAGCACAGCAGCAAGCGGTGGCGCGGGCGCGTTGCAAGGGTTTGCCTGTGGCCATCGAGATGATGGATTACAGGGATCTCACTGGGCAATTCGACAAAGTGGTCTCGGTGGGCATGTTCGAGCATGTGGGCTTGAAAAATTACGCGGATTATTTTGATGCGGTGATTCGCCTGCTTCAACCAGAAGGACTCTTTTTACTGCACACCATTGGCGGTTTTGACAAAACCGACGCCACCGACCCCTGGATAGACAAGTACATATTCCCCAACGGCAAAATCCCCTCACCGAGCGAAGTGATGCAATGCACCGAGGGGAAATTGGTGCTAGAAGACTGGCACAATTTCGGCCGTGACTACGATCAAACCCTCATGGCCTGGCACGCAAATTTCGAAAACGCTTGGCCTCGCTTGCATGCAGCCGGCTACGATGAGCGCTTTCGCCGCATGTGGAATTACTATTTGCTCAGTTGTGCTGGGTACTTTCGCGCACGCAAAGGTCAACTTTGGCAAATGGTATTTAGCCTGCGCAAACGCCAAGCCATCTACCGAAGTGTTCGACCCACCCATTGACGTATTTGTTCCTACACATGCGTAGTAATTGACAACGATTTGTGAGACTTATATATTACGCATACGTAATAAATGAGGCGCCCATGGACCGTCGTCTTTTTTTCATGCTCAATCGAGCACGCGCAGCACTCTACCGCCATGCGGACAATGGCGTGGAACAAGCCATCGGCGTGCCAGCAGCGCAAGTGAGTCTGCTCTTCGCATTGTCCAGGCAGCCGCAGGCCTCCATGCAAGCGCTGGGCAACACATTGGGCCTGAACAATTCCGCCATGACAGGCCTGGTACAACGCATGAAAGCCAACAAGCTGATTGAACGCGTGCCATCCAAAGAAGATGGGCGGGTTGCCCACTTGCGCATGACCGCCAAAGGCCAACACAAGCTTGAGCAGGCCAAACCGTTGCTTGCAGAACTCAACAAACAACTCACCGCCGGGTTCACCCCGGCAGAGATTGACACCGTGCTGCACTTTTTAAACACCGTGCATGCGCGGTTTTCACAACCCAACGGAGACACCGAATGAACATCCAGACGCTGGCCGAGCACCTGGCCAGTCAACCATTTTTCAGATTTGCCAAACTGGGCACCCATGCCCAAGATGGGCAAGCCCACACCCTGCTGGGTTTTGACCCCTTTTTGAAGAACCACATCGGCACATTGCATGCTGGTGCGTTGTTCACCGCGGCACAGGCCGATGCGCAAGCCTGCCTGCAATTGGCTTTGGAGCAACACCCTGCGGTGCGCATTGCAGGTTTTTCAAGCCAGATTGTGTACAAACGTCCGGCCAAAGGCCCGGTGTGGATGCGCAGCACCATCAACACGCTTCGCCCAGAGCAGGGCGAGGCCACCACCTCCACCGTCATTCACAACCAAAACAACGAGCCATTGGCCGAGCTCACCCTGCGCTTTGCGCTTGCCAAGGAGGGTGCATGATGCTGGATGCAATCCTAAATGCAATGATGCGGCCCTTGCTCAAAATGCAAATGGACGGCAAAGTGCCCTTTGCCAAAGCCTGCGGTGTGCGCTTGCAAACCATGGGCAATGGCCAAGCCACTTACACCATGGCCCACCGCGCCGATCTTGAAAATGCCCACGGTCAACTCGCCGCAGGCGCGTTGTTCACCCTGGCTGAAACCTGCTCAGGCGGCGCCATGGCAGGCGGGTTTGCCTCTGTGATTCTGGGCGTGCGCCCAGTGGCCGCCCAAGTCGACTTTGAAGTGCTGGGCCAATCGCCAGGGCCCGTGCAGGCCAGTGCCAAAGTGGCCGCACCCATTGCACAGCTCAAACAGCAATTGCGCCAGCAAGGCAAAATCAACTTCCCGGTGGAAGTGCAGGTGCATGGCCCAAACGGCCAGGCGCTGGCCCGCATGGTCGTCACCTGGAACCTGAAGAAAAAATAAGCGCGGAGCCGAGTGGCCGAAGTGGGCTTCAGTGACCTTGCCCGCCGGCATGCTGGATGTGCCGCAAACTGCGGTGCGCCAGCACCGTGGCCAACAGCATCACGGCCACACCCACCAGGGACGTGAGCTGCATTCCTTGCATGAATGCATCGCGTGCGGCCACCAGCAAGTTCGCCTGCTGAGCAAGCGGCAACTGCCCTGCCACCGCCACAGCACCCCCTAGGGTGTCCAGCGCAGCATTCTTAACCTCCATGGGCCAATCGGTGGCCAGCACCAGCTCCATGTGCGCCCGGTAAATGGCCACACCCATGCTGCCAAACACGGCAATGCCCACCGCACCGCCAAACTCAGCACCAGTTTCGGCCAACGCCGAAGCCGCGCCCGCACGCTCTGGTGGCGCACTGCTGATGATCAACTCCGTGCCCAAAGTAAACATGGGGGACAACCCCAAGGCCAGCACCACCGTGGCCACCACGAGCAGGCCCATGTTGGCATGCACACCCAACGCGCCCAACCCTGCAAAACCTGCCGCCGTGCACAACAGACCCATCACCACCAGCCTGGCCTGGCCCAGGCGTTGCGCCAGCCAGGGCGTGATGTTGGTGCCCACCACAAAGGCCAGGGCCCAAGGCACTGTCCATGCACCCGCCACCAGGGGGCTCAAGCCCAACACCAGTTGCAGGTACTGCGCAATGTACACATACACGCCAAACATGGTGAGGCAGCTCAACAAATACGTGCCCAACACCGGCAAAAAGCCCGGTGCCTTGAACAAAGTCAAATCAATCAAGGGGTCTTTTAAATGCTGCTGCCGGCGAACAAACCACACCCCCAGTCCCAGGCCAGCAAGCAAACCGCCCAGCCCCAGCGCGCTCGCGCCAGATTCTGCCGTGTGCTTTAGTGCATAAATCACCAACAACACCGCAGCAAGGGACAAAGCAGCGCTCAGCACATCCATGCGACCTGCCGATTCATCTTTGTACTCCGGCAGCAAACGCGGCGCCAACACCAGGAGCAACACCATCACTGGGACGTTGATGAGAAACACCGAGCCCCACCAAAAGTATTCCAGCAACACGCCACCCACCAGCGGACCCATCACCGCGCCAATCGAAAAGCTGCTGATCCAGATGCCAATCGCCTTCATTCGCTCGTTGGGGTCGTCGAACATATTTCGAATAAGCGACAGCGTGGAAGGCGCAATGGTGGCCCCAGCCAGACCGTGCAAGGCACGGGTCACAATCAGCATCTCGGCGCTGTTGGAAAATGCGGCCAGCACCGAGGCCACACCAAAGGCAGCGGCACCAATCATCAGCAAACGCCTGCGCCCAATGCGGTCGCCCAGCGTGCCCATGGTGATCAAGGCGCCCGCCACCATGAAGCCATAAATGTCTACAATCCACAGCAGTTGCGCACTGCTCGGTTGCAAATCTTCGCTGATGGCGGGAATGGCCAGGTTCAGCACCGTGAGGTCCATGGAATACAGCACACAGGCGAGTGCGATCACGGACAGGCCGAGCCATTTTTGTTGAGGGGTCAGTGACAAGAGGTACTCCAAACAAAAACCCCACACGCCAGGGTGTGGGGTTTTGAGCTTACCGCAGGATGTTTAAATTGCGTGATGTGACGTTGTATTCAAACGTCAATGTTGCTCGCCTTCAGCGCATTGCTTTCAATGAATGCTCGGCGTGGCTCCACCTCGTCGCCCATCAGCGTGGTAAAAATCTGGTCCGCTGCAATGGCGTCCTCAATTTGCACACGCAGCAGGCGGCGCACGTTCGGGTCCATGGTGGTTTCCCAAAGTTGTTCGGGGTTCATTTCACCCAAGCCTTTGTAGCGTTGCTTGCTGACTGATTTTTCAGCCTGCTCACGCAACCATTGCATGGCCTCGCGGAAGCTCTGCACCGCTTGCACCTTTTGCTTTTCGCCTTCCCCACGCTGAATTTCTGCGCCTTCGCCAATGAGGCCTTTGAAGGTTTTGGCCGCATGGGAAAGCAAAGGGTAATCGGCGCCGTGCACAAAGTCGGGGTCGATGGTGGTCACGCGCACATTGCCGTGGTGGCGGCGGTGAATCAGCACGCGGTGTTTGTCACTTTGCTCATCGAACTGGGCAAACACACTCATGATGGTCGGGTCGAGCACCGCTTGCAACTTGGCAGCGGTTTCTTTGGCGGAAGCCTCATTGTCCAGGTCCAGCTCCACGCCTTCAACAATGGCGTTCAACACATCGGGGTCGATGATGCGGCTCAAGCGGCGCACCACCGCCTCCACGGTCACAAATTGCCGGGCCAACTCGTCGAGCGCTTCGCCAGCAATGGGGTCTTTGCCGGTGGAAGGCACCAGGGCGGCTTTTTCCAGGGCAATGCCCATCATGTACTGGGCTTCTTCCTGGTCGTCTTTCAAGTAACGCTCTTCTTTGCCATGCTTCACCTTGTACAAAGGTGGTTGAGCAATGTAAATGTGGCCTTTTTCAACCAGCTCGGGCATTTGCCGGTAGAGCAGCGTGAGCAGCAGGGTTCGAATGTGCGCACCGTCCACGTCCGCGTCGGTCATGATGATGATGCGGTGGTAGCGCAATTTTTCGAGGTTGAAATCGTCTTTGCCAATGCTCGTGCCCAAGGCGGTGATCAGTGTGGTGATCTGTTCTGAGGTGAGCAGCTTGTCAAAGCGCGCCTTTTCAACGTTCAACACTTTGCCGCGCAAAGGCAAAATGGCCTGGAACTTGCGGTCACGGCCCTGTTTCGCCGAACCACCCGCGGAATCTCCCTCCACAATGTACAGCTCACATTTGGCGGGGTCGCGCTCTTGGCAATCGGCCAACTTGCCGGGCAGGCCAACGCCGTCGAGCACACCTTTGCGGCGTGTCATTTCGCGGGCTTTGCGGGCGGCTTCCCGAGCCCGGGCGGCCTCTACAATTTTTCCGCAAATGATTTTGGCGTCGTTGGGTTTTTCCTCAAGGAATTCCGTGAGCACCTTGGCCACAATGTCTTCCACCGGGGCGCGCACCTCGCTGGACACCAGTTTGTCTTTGGTCTGGCTGGAAAACTTGGGCTCTGGCACTTTGACAGAAAGCACGCAGCACAGGCCCTCGCGCATGTCATCGCCACTGACCTCTACTTTTTGCTTCTTGGCAATCTCATTGGTTTCTATGTATTTGCCAATCACACGGGTCATGGCTGCGCGCAAACCCGTGAGATGCGTGCCACCGTCGCGCTGCGGAATGTTGTTGGTGAAGCACAGCACCGATTCGTTGAATCCATCATTCCACTGCATGGCCACTTCCACACCAATGCTGGTGCCAGGAATGCCGCCGTAGCTTTCGGCTGGGCGCTCACCTGTTGCATAAAACGCATTGGGATGGAGCACTTTTTTGTTGGCATTGATGAACTCCACAAAGCCCATCACACCACCACTGCCCGCAAAATCGTCTTCCTTGCCAGTGCGTTCATCCTTGAGGCGAATGCGCACGCCATTGTTCAGGAAACTCAACTCACGCAGGCGTTTGGCCAGTATTTCGTAGTGAAAATCGTTGTTTTGCTGAAAAATTTCGGTGTCGGGCAAAAAGTGAACTTCAGTGCCGCGTTTGTCTGTGGTGCCCACCACTTTCATGGGTGACACTTCCACGCCATCGACCACCTCGATGATGCGGTTTTGGACCGCGCCACGCGCAAATTCAATTTGATGAACTTTGCCTTCGCGGCGCACGGTGAGTCGCAACCAAATCGACAAGGCGTTTACGCAACTCACGCCCACGCCGTGCAAACCACCCGACACTTTGTAGCTGTTCTGGTTGAATTTGCCACCCGCGTGCAACTCGGTCAGCGCAATTTCAGAGGCGGAGCGCTTGGGCTCGTGCTTGTCGTCCATCTTGACACCGGTGGGGATGCCCCGTCCGTTGTCGGTCACGCTGATTGAATTGTCCGCGTGGATGGTCACCACAATGTCGTCGCAATGGCCAGCCAGCGCTTCGTCGATGGAGTTGTCTACAACTTCAAACACCAAGTGGTGCAAACCTGTGCCGTCGGAGGTGTCACCGATGTACATGCCCGGCCGCTTGCGCACGGCCTCCAGGCCTTCCAGAATTTGAATGGCGCCTTCGCCGTAATCACCACCGGTGAATTGGGAGGACAAAGCGCCGCCGTCTTGCGTGTCTGAAGTC
>DASUEF010000159.1:0-2177 GCA_036275215.1 Limnobacter sp.
TTTGCGGCACGCAAGGGCAGGTTTTCTGGATGCTCGCACCAAGCCTTCTGCTCTGGCCTGGGATTGGCCGTCGCCAAGGGGCATGGCCCCGGTGACGTCGAGGTGCAAGTGGCACCGCAAAGCAGCGTAGAATAAGCCCCACTCAACAACACAGGAAAGCACCGTGGGAATTCGCGTACTTGTTCTGGGCGCACAAGGCCAACTGGGCCACAGCATTGTTCAGCACGCCAAACCTGCGCTGATGGACACTCTGGATGCGGTCGTGGGCTATGGCCGGGACAAGGTGGATTTCATGCAGGCCGACAGCATCGTGAATGCGCTGAAGGATGTGCGCCCGGATGTGGTGGTTAACGCGGCAGCTTACACCAACGTAGAACGTGCTGAAGCAGAGCCACAGGTGGCCCGTGCCATCAATGGGCATGCCGTGGGTGTGTTGGCCGAGCAGTGCAAAAAGCAGGGGGCTGTGCTGGTGCACTTCAGCACCGACTACGTGTTTGATGGAAACTCCACACGACCTTATCTAGAAACTGACCCCACCAATCCCCTGAGCGCCTACGGCCAAAGCAAGCTGCAAGGGGAGCAATTCATTGCGGAGGTGGGCGGTGAAACCGTGATATTCCGCACCGGTTGGGTGTATGCCTTGCGTGGTAGCAATTTTTTAAAAACCATGTTGAAGCTTGCGCAAGAGCGAGACACCTTGACCGTCGTGAATGATCAAATTGGTGCACCCACGCCCGCCAATTGGCTGGCCGAGTTGGGCTTAAGCGTGGCTGGCGTGGTGGCCCAGCACCGCTACAAAACACTGGGCAGGCTGGCACCTACGTTTTTGCCCGACTTTCCCAAAGAAGTACCCAGTGGAGAAATTTTTCACGCCAGTGCGGCAGGCAGCACCACTTGGTTTGATTACGCTTGCAAAGCATTGGAACAAGCGCATGCCCTGGGTGTGATCAAGCGCATGCCCACCGTTGAACCTGTGAGTACGGCAAGCATGAATTTCAAGGCGCAGCGCCCCGCTTACTCGGTGTTGGACAACAAAAAACTAATGGACACCTTCCGCGTGAACCCACCTGCATGGACCAAGGGTATCAAGGCGTTTTTGCTGAATTGCTGAGTGGTTCAAGGGCGTGGGTTGCGCGTCAGTGAATGCGTAGCACTGTGCTTTTTACCGAGGCCCACGCGCCCAACATCACCAGCACCATCCACACCAGCACCAAGCCAAGGGCTGTGATGCCGCTGGGTTGTTCGAAGCGGAAGTCGCGGTCGAACTGCCGAATGAATTGCCCCACGGCATCGTCGGCCAAGCCCATGGCACCGCTCACTACACTGTAGGCCAAACCAAAGGCCACCAATGCCAGGCTCACTGACCACCACAGGGTGGGGCGGCCCACCTCGGTGTCTGTGGCGCCCAGCGCCTTGAGCACATGCACCTCGGCCTGGTTGCGGATGAGTTGCAGCCGCACGGTGTTGAAGGTGACCACCAACACCATGCCTGCAATCAGCACACCCAGTGCGACGGCGATGAGTTGCGCGCCATTGAGCACCGACTGCAAACGCCGCACCCATTGGGCGTCGTATTGCACATGCTCCACGCCTGGGAAGTTTTGCCATTGCGCAATCTTGTTCTCAATGCCTTGTGTGTCGGTCTCTGCGTCCACTTCCAGCACCACCACCACGGTGTAGGGCAGAGGGTTCTCTGGCAAGGCCGCGGCCAGGTCGGGCGTTTGGCTTTGGGTTCGCAGGCGCTCCATGGCTTGTTCGGGTGTGACCACAGTCACACTGTCCAGATCGAAGTCGCGCTTCAGTTTTGCAGCGGCTGTTTTTACATCATCTGGATTTGCGCCAGGCGCAAAGTAGAGGCTCACCTCTGGGTCGCCCACCCAGCGGTCCATGCTGGGCACAATGGCGCTTAAACCCTGGGCAATACTCCACGGCATGGCCAGTGCAATGGCAAGCACCAGGGCATTGAACAGGTGGCCCAAAGGCTCATCCAGCCACAGTTTGAGGCCTGCCGAAATTGAAAACCATTGAAGTCTTAGCCAGCGCATGGTGTGTGTTCTACAGTAAGGTTCAAGCCCCGTAGGCCTTGCTCAAAAAGTCTTTGGAAAATGCCTGCACACCGCTCTCGCGACCGCCTTGCTGTGACAGGTCGGCTGGTGTGGGCAACACTTGGCCCTCGC
>DASUEF010000160.1:0-1079 GCA_036275215.1 Limnobacter sp.
GATCGGGAATTTGGCAAGCACTACGCGGCCAAAGTGGGCAGGCCGGCCACGCGAACACGGCTGATTGTTGGTCTGACGTATTTGCAATTTATGTACGACATGAGCGACGAAGCAGTGGTGGAGCGCTGGGTTGAATCACCCTACTGGCAACACTTCACCGGAGAAGAATACTTCCAGCACGACTTCCCGCTGCACCCCACAACGCTGGTGAAGTGGCGCAGAAAGATTGGAGAGGAAGGCTGCGAGTGGCTTTTGACTCAAACCCTGCAAGCAGGCAAAAAGCTGGGCGTATTAAAAACTAGCAGCCTGGACAAAGTGGTAGTGGACACCACCTGCATGGAGAAAGCGATTGCCCACCCCGTGGACAGCAAACTGTTCAACCGCATGCGCGAGCACTTGGTGAAAGAAGCAGAGAGTTTGAATATCACCTTGCGCCAGAACTACAACCAGATTGCACCGCAGTTGGTGAAGAAGGCAGCGCGTTACGGCCACGCCAAGCAGTACGTCCGCATGCGCAAGGCGAGCAACAAACTCAGAACCATTCTGGGTCGTGTGATTCGCGACATTGAACGCAAGGCAGAAACAGGCAAGACCACATTGACGGCCAAGATGGCTGAGCTACTGGCGCTGGCCAAGCGCCTGAAGGTGCAGCAGAAAAACAGCAAAGACAAGGTGTATGCAATACACGCCCCCGAGCTGGCGTGTATTGCCAAAGGTAAGGCAAGAAACCCATATGAGTTTGGTGCCAAGGTGTCGATTGCAGTAACAGCCAAAGACAGTTGGGTGGTGGGCGCGAGAACCTTCAAAGGCAACCCGTACGACGGGCACACTTTGGAAGAAGCGTTTGATCAGATCAAAGCCATCACCGATCACATTCCGAAGCACGTGTATGTGGACAGGGGCTACCGAGCAGCGTATTTGGGCCAACAAACCGATGTGATCATCGCGGGGCAAAAGCGCTACAGCAAAGCAACGAAGCGGTGGATGAAACGGCGAAACAGTGTGGAGCCCATCATCGGACACCTGAAAGCCGGACACAAAATGCAGCGCAACTGGCTTAAAGGTCATCTGGGCGACAT
>DASUEF010000161.1:0-10400 GCA_036275215.1 Limnobacter sp.
CCTTGGCCAAAGAGGAATTGACCAAAGACAATCCAAATTTGTCACTTCTAAACGAGTTATTGACGCGAGAGTTTGGCGTGTCCGCCCACGCCGTCTACAACTGCGATGAATGTAAGCCATTGGAATTTAAAGAGATCGAGAAAAACCTGTTCACTCAGCTCTTCAAAGACGCCAAGATCGAGGACCACGCCGCCAAACCAACGCCCGCCGAAGAGACTCATGCCATGCATGCATTTCTAGGAAAAGGGAGATTGACCAGTGGTCGCGACACAATCTCGGCGCGTCGGTTTTTTGATCATGCAATAACAGCCTCGGTGGCGGCCAACAATGCCGCACAAAAAGACCCGCTCACCGACGAAGAAAAAAAGAGGCAAGCGCAAGAGCGGCTTCATGTCATGCGCGACTCGATACACCGGGCGACTCAACACCTCACAGACGGATAGCCAACACAGGCCCAACAACACCCAAACGCACCACCATGGTGCAAGTGGATTTCCAAAACCAGGCATCTTTTTTGCATCTAGTGCCCCACTTTGATTAAAAACCCTGGAAATTCACCAAAATGGATCAGATCAAACTTGCACTAGACACTCTTTTTGTGCTCTTAGGCGCCATCATGGTGCTTGCGATGCACGCAGGCTTTGCCTTTTTGGAAGTAGGCACAGTCCGCCACAAGAACCAGGTCAACGCCCTGGTCAAAATTCTCGCCGATTTCTCGGTCAGCGCCGTGAGCTACTTCTTCATTGGCTATGCGATTGCCTACGGCGTTGGCTTTTACGACCCAGCCACGGTGCTCAACGAGGGCAACGGGTATGCCCTCGTGAAGTTCTTCTTCTTGCTCACTTTTGCTGCGGCCATACCGGCAATTGTGTCAGGCGGTATTGCCGAACGTGCACGATTTGTACCTCAGCTGGTCGCCACGGCGGCGTTGGTTGGCGTGGTTTACCCTGTGTTTGAAGGCGTGGTTTGGAACGGCAATTATGGCTTGCAGGATTGGCTAAAGAACACGTTTGGGGCCCCTTTCCAAGATTTCGCTGGCAGCGTGGTTGTACACGCCGTGGGTGGATGGATCGGCCTGGCCGCGGTGGTGCTGTTGGGTGCGCGCAAAGGGCGCTACACCAAAGACGGTCGCATCACCTCCCACCCCCCCTCCTCCATCCCATTTTTGGCGCTGGGCAGTTGGGTGCTGGCCGTGGGTTGGTTTGGTTTTAACGTGATGAGCGCCCAAAAAATCGAGGGCATTTCTGGCCTAGTGGCCGTGAACAGCCTGATGGCGATGGTGGGTGGCACACTGGGCGCCCTGGCAGCTGGCCGCAACGACCCTGGATTTGCTTACAACGGCCCATTGGCCGGCCTGGTGGCCGTGTGTGCAGGCAGCAACATCATGCACCCCATTGGCGCTTTGGCGGTGGGCGGCATGGCGGGCGTGCTGTTTGTGTACATGTTCACTCTCACACAAAACCGCCTCAAGATTGACGATGTGTTGGGCGTTTGGCCTCTGCACGGCCTGTGCGGTGCATTTGGTGGCATTGCCGCTGGTGTTTTTGGTCTAGAAGCTCTGGGCGGTATGGGTGGCGTGAGCTTCATGAGCCAGCTGGTGGGCACATTGGCAGGCATTGTGTTTGCACTGCTGGGCGGCTTGTTGGTTTACGGGCTGCTCAAAATGACCGTTGGCATCCGCCTCAACGAAGAGGAAGAGTTCAATGGGGCTGACCTGTCGATTCACAAAGTAAGCGCCAGCCCGGAACGCGAGACCAACTGGTAATGCACTGCTCATCCTCAGCTTGCGTCTGCCTTGCGGCGGACCAGGGTGAGTCGATTGCCAATGGGGCTGTCTTGTTCACCAAGCAGCCCCTTTTCCGTGACCAGCAAGTCGGTGCTCTTGAACATGGGTGGTCTCCCCGCCCGAACCTGCGATGCTCCCGTTGAAAAGGTCAGTGGATCAAACGATTCCTGCACTGTTCCGTCCAAGCCCAGCCGAACCACCTGACCGCTGAAAAAGTAGGTCACGGCGTAGCCGCCGGCCAACACCGAAAAATCATCCGGAATGGCATTGAATTGCGACAACACCAGCGGTGTGCTGGGCGAACCATCCGGCCGAATGGTGACCGCATTGAGCTGCCCCATGGCTGGCGGCGCTGAATCAGTGAAGAACAACACTCGCCCTGTACGCTGCACGCCGTTGGGGAACCGCCCAGCCAAATCCAGCCATGTGTTTTGCGAAACAACTCTCAATGGGTCTTGGGGATCTAGCTGTAACTTGACCAGCTTGGGCGATGGCAGCGCCGACCCAGGCAAAGGCCCATCAGCCAGGTACAGCGTGTTACCGTCTGGCCCATCGACCAGGCCATTGGCCAATCCTATGCCCTGCATTTGGAACACGGGGGCAATGCGCATGCCCTGGCCTTTCAACGCTCCCGCCCACAAGCGGCCGTCGCCGCAGTTGGCGTATAAAGTGTTCCGAGCAATCGCAAGGCCTGTGAAATTGCATTCTTGTTCAGCCAGCGCCCTGGCCTCGTAGCCCCCCTCTGTTTTGGCGAGTACTTCGTACACATTTCTGCCGCCAGAAACAAACAGGCGCCCATCACTGGAAAACAGGAGATTTTCAGCATCGGGGATGGTGAGCAAAGGGGCAATGTCTGCACACGCGTTGCTAAAGCATGGGCCGTTTGCACCAGCCTGAGCGGGCTGCGCCCGGCTACCTCCTGCCGAAGCGGAGGGCTCGCTGCCTGTACAGGCCGATTGCAAAGCTGCGACCAGCAGCAGGGGGAAAAGGCGCGCAGCAAATTGCAACATGAGTGACTCCAGGGTGAATGGAGTTTGTACCGCTCTGCATAAAGATTTGGATTTATGCTGCCTGAAGGCTTAACTCGACATGATTTCCAAGGCTTCGGAATAAAAATCACGGCGAATAAGCACAAACACAATCGCCGCACTAAAAGCCATGAGCAAACCGGGATGAATCATCCAGGTGACGGAGGCAATCCCAAAGTAGTATCCGCGCAGCCCTCGATTGAACTCATCGCCCGCAAGGCTGTTGATGCGTGCCAAACGCTTTACATAAGCCAGGTTGTAGGCTTCGTCAGGGTTGCCATCGGGCGCGCCGCCCACCAAGATGGTCAGCAGGTTGAACTGGCGCAAGGCCCAGGTGAACTTGAAATAGGCCACCACAAACACCACCAAAACCAAAAGCACCTTGATTTCCATCAAACCACGGCTGACTTCCCGACTGAAAGGCAGGTCGGAGGTGATGTTCACCAATTGATCCAAGGTGCCCAGCAAGGCAAACAAACCCGCAATGATGTAAATCGTGGTGTTGGCATAAAAAGTCACGCTATTGACCAGGTTGCCGATCAAAGCGGTGTCACCCACACGGTTGCTGCGTTTGACCAATTCAGCGGCCCACAGCTTCCTGAACTCATGGGTTTTTTGCGCAAGCCCACGTCTTCCAACCCGCCGCGATCCGTCCACCACATAGCCATAACCACGGAAGCAGATGATAAAAAAAACCACGGCCACCCAGTCAAAAGGGGTGAGCAATCGCAAAGCTTCTTGTAAGGCAGTCATGGGCGTGTTGTGCATTGAACCAGCCCACATTGTGCCTCAGTCAAACGAGAACTGGTACAGCACATCCACGGCATTGTCGGCCCCTGTCCTGGCAATGAAGCTTAAGCGCCTGGAGTATTGGTAGTTGAGTTTCAGGATACTGGCGGCTGTGGTCACCGATTGGTCAAAGCTCAAATAAACCCGATCACTGAAGCGTTTGCCCAAGGAGATGATACGTTGAGAAAGCAAGGGGTCGTCGGCTCCAATCACGTTGGCTGACACATCCGCACCGGGCGCAATGGCCACCTTGCTGCCAACCGCGCGCGAGTCCGCAGCGGTCAAAGAGCCGGTGCTCAAGCTCAAATCATCGATGCCAAGGCCACGCGCAATTTTACGGGTTGTGCTTTCGTCGTTGTCGCCAAAAATCGCGGCGGCGGCCGTGAGAAGCAGCGTCGAATCACGGTCTGCAGAATTGCTTCCCCGGCCAATGATCATCCAGGATAGTTTCTCGGCGTCGGGCACTGCGGGGTCGCTGATGAGCCTGACCTTGGGCCGTTGGGCTGTACCGGTCACCTCCACGCCCGCCTCCACGGCAAGACCTTTTCGCACGGCACGCACATTCAAGCCTGGGTTATCCAGTGGCCCCTGGAAATTGACCACACCGCGATCAATGGTTAAATCTTGCCCGTAAGCACGGTAAGTTCCATCCACCGCCTCAATCGTACCCGTTGCACTCAAGCGTCTGCCAGAGCGGCGCACTCCGCTACCGCCAACACCTTCCAGCATGACCAAACGCATGCCGCCCTTCAGGCGTGTTCTTAAGCCCTCCGCATTCAGATAAAACTTGTCACCCAAATTGGCCTGCAACTGAAAATCCACGGGGATGCCAGCACTCAAAGTTTCACTGCGTCCTTGTATAAATACATCATCACTCAGGGTTTCAGGACCGCTTTCGGGCATCTCTACATACGCGCCCAAGGCATTCACTTCACCACGAATACTCAACGCCTCACCTTCTTGCACCGGTTGTTTAACACGGATGCTCGCGTTGGTCATGAGCCACCGGTCGGGGCGTTGAAGCAAAGGCACGCGATCAGCCTTCACCTGTACTTCACCATTCTGGCCGGACAAATTCCAACGCCCTTGCGCGGTAATCTTGCCTGTGCCCTGGATGAGCGGACCAAGCGCTTCGATTTGCCGCCTGGGCACCTGGCGGTTGTAGACCGTGAACTCCAAAGTATCGATCTGTGCATGGTCTGTGGTGAAGTCAACCACCACATTGCCATCTTCCAGACGTATACCTTGATCCAACTGAAAAACTTTCAGATCCATGGCAAACAAGCGACCCGTCACATCGGGTTTTTCCACCGTACCTGCAATTGCCATCGCCACTTGGCCATATCCACTGGTGCGTACACCCCCACTGATCATGGGGCCCAGCCAGTTCAACTCTGTGAAGCTGGCGGCCACTGCACCTTGCATCTTTTTGTTGGCTGCAATGCCCCAGGATTTGCTAACCGGGTCTTGTTGAACCGGCAAGGCCAGGTTGGCTGTGACTTGACCAAACTCATCGGCCTCAATGACTACATTCAGGCTGGCATTCTCGCGATTGAAATCAAGGTCAGCCTTGAATGTTGTGATGTTCACATCGATTTGCGAATCTTCTAATACCTGCAACCCCCCAGACACATGATTGACGTCCACATGCCCATCCACACGGTCTGGCGTGGCCACATAACGCCAATTGATGTTGGTGTAGAGGCTGTTGGGCTCCACAGAAACCTGTGTTCCAAGAATGGGAGACAAGCGCGGTATTAAAAACTTCGGTGCCTTGCCTTCCACGCGTATTTCGCGCTCTGCCACGCGCAACAAGGTATTTCTAACAGTGGATCCGTCCTCGGTTTTGATCACGAAGTCTTTCAGTTCAAACAAACCAGGTGCAAGTAAAAGGGGTGCTGGCCCGTCTAACACCGCAGATCGGGTTGGCCACCACAACCCCTGAACTTTCAACACATTCACGGCACCTTGCCAAGCCAGGGAATCGTTTTGCTTACTCAGTGGTTGCACCCCCCCCTGCAAACCAAACTCTCCCCTTAACACACGGGAGTCGCTGAATCGGTTTTGAGCTGAATCAAACTGTGCCAGCAAACGGTGCTGGCTGCGCGTGCCATCCAGTTTGACCGTGAGCGTCTGCAACCAAGGCGCCGCAGCCCCCACTGCGCCCAACCGACTCACCACCAAGTCGCCCTGCCAAGGAGAGTTTGCCGAGCTACCCAATTTGAAATTACCTTGGACTTGGGCCAATTGCACAGCGTCACCAAAACGCAACTGGCTCGCCTGCAATTGGACTTGACCAATAACACTGGCAGCTTGGCCACGCAAATCACCCGTCAGCATCAACGTGCCGTCCAAGGGGATGCCAAGTGCTTTTCCGAGTTGTTTCAATTTGGACAAATTGGCATCCAGCTTGATGGAATCTAAAACTCCGCCATAACTGCCATTGGCCAGCAAGGTGTTGCCCATCACATCCAAGTCGAGTGTCAGACTTTCAAGTCGCTGCTGAGAGCCCTCCAGATTTGCATGAAGATGAAACGGGGCCTTTCCAAGTTTGGAGTTTTTCACCACGACATTCAGTTTGCCCTGAGGCAATACGGCACCAGTGGGCTGTCTGTTGGCCGGCATCAATTGGCCGGAAAACTCCAACAACCCGTTGAGACGCCCTTCCAACATGGGATGGTTGCCCACCATGTAGGCGGCTGGATTGATCTGTGAAAAAGAAACTTTTAAATCGGCCTGCATGGGCGCACTCAGTTGCACCGACCCTTGGCCAGCCAGGGTCGCCTCTGCGTTTGTTAAATCCACCTGTTGTAGAGTGACAATCTGCCCGCGCTTGTTGGCTTGCACCCTTCCCTGCAACGCCAGCTTGCTGGGCAAATCAACAAGTACGGATGCGTCTACACCTCGCAGTGCCATGTCCAAAGCAATTGACCCTTCGGCCAAGCCAGGGTTCAACCCACCATTGGCCGGCTTGGGTGGTGCCTGCCAGTTTGCCGTGCCGGCAACCTGCCCAGCCTTTCTGCGTGCGTCCGCCAGTTGCAGTTCGTGCAGTTGCATCGACAGCGATTGGGGGCGTCGGTTTTGCAAAGTGGCGCTGAATTCGGCAAGCAGCGATTGCACAGGTATGCCCCCACGCTGCAGAGCCACAGGTGCCTCGTTCAACACACGAATGCGGCCCGCGCTTGCAGTGAAGTCGGCATTGGGCTCCAGCCTTACTTCCAAATTCAACAAAGCAGAAGGCGCTGCGTCAAACCACTGCTGTGGATTAAAGCGCTCTGCGCTTGCGGTGACTTTCTCGATGACTGCTGTATCAAACGGAAGCACAGTGGCTTGTAAATCCAAGCTTTGATTGCGCTCAGGCTTTTTCAAATCCTGCCCACTGGCACGGAGCAACAGCTCCATGCGTTGCAACGACCCAGTGGCCTGAAGTTCTCCATTCAACATCAAAGACCCCGAGTCTCGCTGAACACTCAGAGTGCCCTCGATAGCGTAGGGACGCTCAAGTTGAACAGTGGCAGAGCTTCGCAGAGCAGCACCCTCCGCATCAAATTTCAAATCCTCCAGGTCAAACTCGCCATTGTGCAGATGTGCTTTGGCCATCAAGCCCTGCAAAACCAGCCCATCGACCTGTATCTGCTCAACCAACAAATGCTCCAGCGTGATGCTCAATGGCAAGTCCACGCGCTCTGGCAACTCAAATGGTGGCTCGTCTTCTGCAGAGGCTGGGGGATGCACCTCCACCGCCTTTGCAGACAAACGTTTGATGTGCACATGGCCAGCCGCAAGAGCACGCCAATCTAGCTCAAGTGCCAAACGCTCAATGCCCACCACCAACTCTCCGTCTTGGTAACGCAATGACTTGGCCACAAAGCCCTTCCACACATTGCCAGATTGCAGCTCGACATACAGTGTTTGCGAGGTGTTGGTGGACAACCACGATTGCCCTTGTGCCACTGCCCACTGGAGACCGGCGTGGGTACCAAGGAGCCAAGCCGCAGCAAGCAACACCAGCGCGAACAGAACGATAGGCACCAGCAGAACACCCAGAAGCGACTTTCTCAAAACGCCACCCCCAGAGCAAAGTGAATTCTGACCTTGTCTTCGTCCACCGCTTTGGCCACATCCAATGCGATCGGGCCGGCGGGTGTTTTGTAACGCACGCCCACACCCAGTGCAGGCTTGGGATCCAAGCCCCCCCAACTGTCGGCCACATCCCCAATGTCTGTGAACACGGCAGCCCCCAAAGGGCCATCCAGCCAGCGCACATATTCAAGGCTTCCAATCAGCAATCGTCGCCCCCCAACCAATACACCCTGGTCCAATACCCCGAGATCCAAAAAGTCAAAACCGCGAATGCTGTTGGTACCGCCAGCACGGAACAGGTAGTCTTGAGGAATATCGCGGCCTGCGCCCGCCACCACCGTGCCAACCTCCAAACGCGCGGTGACAAGATGCTCCCTGGCGGGGGACCAAAACTGCTGCAGCCTCCCGTACAAACGTACAAAATCCTGGTCAGAAGCAAACTGCTCAGCGGCAGCAGCCACTTGCCCAAAGGCAACGTAGCCATCGGTGGGATTCAAGCGATCATCCACACGGTTGTGGGTCCATGCAGCGCTGACCACCAAGGCTTGGGTTTGGCCGAAATTGATTCCAAAAGCACGTCGCTCCTCCAACTGGAAGTTCATCCCCAACTGGTAGTCGGTGGGACCCAAGCTAAAGGAACGAATGGCACCCACCGCAGACCGGTCCACCTCTAAGTTGGACACTTGTTGATAATCAAAGGCCACCCCCACCGAATCGGTGATGCCTTGGCGCGATGGTGGAAGAAACACATCCGCATATGCCGACTGCCGTTTTTGCTCCAAGCGCACACCCGTCACCAAGGAGTAGGCCCGATCAAAAAGATTGTTGTATTGGTAGGTTGCCTCGGTTCTAAATCCAGTGTTGGAACTGTACCCCGCACCCAAACCAAGTCGTTTGCTATCACTTTCAAGCACGGTCACCTCGATAGGCACCTGCTCTGGCTTTCGATCATTGGTGTCAATTTTCACATCCACCGAAGAAAAATAGCTGGTGTTTTGCAAAGCCGACAGCAAATCCAACAAGCGCTCCTGCTCGTAGCGATCACCAGGCCGAATGCTGTTGTAACGCTCCACCAGATCCTCTGGGTATTTGTTCAAGCCCGTGATTTGCAGTTCTCCAAAAGTGAATACAGGGCCACTGTCATACACCACCGTGAGGTCTACTTGATTGCGGTCTGGGTCAACATGGGCCAAACTTTCGGCCAGCGTTGCCGCAGCAAAATCGCGCGCCAGCAAATCACGCAGCAAGGCATCTTTGCTGCTGGTCCATGCAGACTGGTCAAACGGCTGCCCCACCTGCAATTGCCAAAGTGACCTCAAACGGTTGCGACGCGCCTCAAACTCCGGTTGATTGATTGCACCATCAAACTCGATATTGAGCGTTGCAATTTTGCTCTGAGGACCGGGATCCACAGAGACTTTGACCACGGGGGCAATATCCTCCGGTGTGGTGGGGTCCAGCTCCCGCCGAATGGTTGGGGAAAAATATCCCCGAGTGCCCAGCGCATCCAAAATCGCGGGTTGCATGCGCCTGTAGAGCTGCCAGGCATCGCCGTTGTCCTGCACCTGCGCAGTGGAACGCACCTGCTCGGTCGCTCGCATGAGCAATTGCTCAAACCCATCGGCCACGAGAAACTCAACCTCCGGCAAGCTCGCACGAACAACGCTTTCTTGTGAAATCGCTGCGGGCAATCCAAATAACCACAAGGCGCAGATTAACAAGCAACATCGAATGCGATTGGTAAAACAGCTCAAACAACACCCTCCGCGTTAGAAAAGTTACACCTTCATGAAATCCATGGATTTCTTTGTACACAAATATTCACCCCCCAAAATGCGGGGGCATAAGGCTCAAAAAACTGGACTTTAACGAGGTTTAAATCCTTTTAAAAAAAACCCAAAACTGCCCGATAAGCCACATTTACACTCAATGTATTCACATAAAAAATAGAAATAATTAACAATTTAGACCATCACTTTGTGAACATTGAAAAACATCAAAATTTGGCTTCTGCGTGAATCTGCTTAAAGCGGTTGTGAGTAAAACGCGTATAGAAGTGCCTATTGCCCAGTCTTTCGAACACTCTAGCACCAAGGAAATGAACGCATGGAAACCAACAACCCCAATGTGGGTATTATCAAATCGGCCGCCAGTCTGCAGGTGGAACGCGGTGGTCAGATCGTAGAACTATCTCAAGGCGATGCCCTAAAATGGAATGACGTGGTCACGAACCGCGGTCCTCAAACCGTGGAGGTGCTGATGCCAGCAACCTCTGCCGGGCATGGCAACACTCTACTTCAACTCGCGCCCAATGCTTCAGCAAAGTTGGAGAAAATCTCCTCCTCCGTGGCAGATGGTGCCACACGCACCGAAGTGGTGGCGCTGAGTGAGGGCGTGGAGTTGTATGACATCGACAACGATGTAAGTTCCGCCATCCTCACCCCATACGAAGGCACCATGTCTGGCTTGGTTGGCGCCGGCCTGCTGGCCGGAGGCAGTGCTGGTGCTGGTGCAGCGGCTGCTGGAGCCGGCATCTTGGGCGCGGCCGCGTTGCTGGGCGATGACGATGACACGATCATAGACGACAGCGACTCGGATGCTGATGCCGATGCCGATGCCGATGCCGATGCCGATGCCGATGCCGATGCCGATGCCGATGCCGATGCCGATGCCGATGCCGATGCTGATGCTGATGCTGATGCTGATGCTGATGC
>DASUEF010000162.1:0-2188 GCA_036275215.1 Limnobacter sp.
TTTTGCTTCTTTGCCTTGTTACCTGGAAGACAATGTGGACAAGCAGCGCGGCAAAGGCGTGTTTGATGCCAGCATCCGTGGTTTGCAAATGCTCAATGCTCGCGGTTACGGTGAGCAATTGCCGCTCAACCTGGTGTTCAATCCCCAGGGCCCCGTGTTGCCGCCGCCTCAGGCCAGCCTGGAGGCAGACTATAAAAGGGTGCTGTTCGACAAATTTGGTGTGCGTTTTAACAGTTTGGTGACCATCACCAACATGCCTATTGCCCGCTTTGGCAGCACCTTGATCAGCAAAGGCACCTTTGAGGCCTATATGAACACCTTGAAGGATGCTTACCGCGAGGACAACCTGAAGGCCGTGATGTGCCGCAGCCTAGTGTCTGTGGATTATCAGGGGGTTTTGTACGATTGCGACTTCAACCAGCAACTGGGCTGGCCGGTGCGGGATTCAAGCGGGCGGGCGCTCACGCTGGCCGATTTGGGGCGCCATTCGTTAGACGAGATTGATGTGGTGGTGGGCGACCACTGCTACGGATGCACGGCGGGTCAGGGCAGCAGTTGCGGGGGCGCTTTGGCGGCCTGAGTTTGATCGGGGCGGGCCACTGGGAGGGCGGCCAATTGTTGGCCGCTTGAAATGAGGCGCTTGGCCAGCATCAACGCTTTTTCTGATTCGCTGGAGGCCGATTCGGCGTAAAGCTCAATCTGGTTGAGCAAATTGCTCCAGGCTGTTTGATTCACCGCCATGTATTCGGCCAGCCTGTGGGACTCATGTTGACCCATGTTGATTTTTTGGCTGGCCAGCACCAAGCCTTCAATGGCCTCTTTCAAAGCCTGCTGGCTTTGTTCTACCAGGTGTTGCAGTTGGGCGTTGCGATCGGGCTCGGAGAGACTTAGCTCAAGCTGTGAATCGTCCAGCCTTGTCAGCAATTGCCGGCTTACCTCGCCAGCCTTGCGCAGCCCCTGCGCTGCACTTCGGATGTCCCCCCGCAATCCCTCCAGTTGAGCTTGCATGATCTCCATGTGGGTGTCTGCCCGTTGGTTGCGCTGCTCACTGTTCAGCGCCGTTTTGGCCACTTGCGTGCCCTGGGTGGACAGTTGATGGAAAGATTTTGCGAATTGAAGCACTGTTTGGCCACTTTGCTTAAGTTCTTCCAGTTGTTGACCAATTTGCAGCAGGGTACTGCGGTGCTCCAATTGTTGGTTTTTATTGAGCGCTTTTAACACCCCCTCAAGCGCTTGGTGCGCACCGGCGAGCTGGTTTTGCTGGGCTTCTTGCGATTGAAGCGCACGCCCCAACAATTGGATGCGCTGGTTCAGGGCCGTGGTTTTGCGGTGAGTCCACCAATGCAAGCCCAGCACTCCACCTGCAAACGCCAGCAAAACTGTTAGGCCATAGCAAACCACCAACAGGCCGTTTTGCCCTTGTTCAATGTGCTGCCGCAGGGCTTGTAGTTTGGGCAAGGTGTCCAAACGCACTTGCGCCTCAGCCTTCGCAATCGCTTGCGGGTCGGTGTTGATGCCAGCCACGGGGCGGGCCAAGGTCTCGATGGCCTGCGTGAGCAGGCGTTGCAGGGTTTGCCGGTGCAAGCTGCCAAACCATTCGGTGGTGCTGGGTTTGGTGAGTTGTTGTCCCATGCTCAGCAATCGCTTCAGCGCAATTGGCTGCAAGGCGTCGGGTGTGGGGCCGTTTAGCGTTGCCAGTTCCAGTTGTATGGCAGTTTCCACAAGACTGAGTTGTTGAAGGCGTTGTGTTTGCAGCGCTTGGCCTTGCCACTGCATCCAAACGGCCAGTGCCAACAGCAAGACTGCGCTGGTGCCCAAGCCGATGGCAAAATAGCCCAACTGCCGCACAAATGTGGGCCTCACCGGGGTGGGTGCGTGATCTTCAAAAGACGGGGCAGGGTCCGGTGTTTGTGCGGTCATCAGTCCTCAAATTTAAATTTGGGTCATCTCGAAATCTTCTTTGCGGGCACCACACTCTGGGCAAACCCAGTTGGGTGGCACATCTTCCCATTTGGTGCCTGGGGCAATGCCTTCTTCTGGCAATCCAGCCGCTTCATCGTATACCCAACCGCAAATCAAGCAAATCCAAGTGTTCATTCTGAGTACTTCCAAGAAAATTTTTTGCAACCGGAGGATAATACTGAGTTTGGCAAGCAATCTCAAAGCTTGCGGGTTTTTTTGGGTTTTC
>DASUEF010000163.1:0-11944 GCA_036275215.1 Limnobacter sp.
ACGAAGCTTCGAGCTACTGGGCGCCAATGCTGCGCTGCGTGAACATTACCAGGCGCGTTTCAAATACATTCTGGTGGATGAGTTTCAAGACACCAACACCCTTCAATACCACTGGTTAAAACGCCTTGCTGGCGCGCAGGGGTGCATCTTCGCGGTGGGCGATGACGACCAGTCCATCTACGCTTTCCGTGGCGCACGCGTGGCCAACATGGCGCAGTTTGAGCGCGACTTCAATGTACAAAACCGCATCAAACTGGAGCAAAACTACCGCTCCGTGGGCAATGTGCTCAAGGCGGCCAACGTGCTGATTGCCCACAACAAAGCCCGTTTGGGCAAAGACCTGTGGACTGATGCTGGCGAGGGTGAGGCCATACGGGTTTATGAGGCCGTCAGCGACCAGGATGAGGCGGCTTTTGTGATTGATCGCATCAAAAAGCTCACGCTGGAAGAAGGCTATGGCCGATCCGATATTGCGATTTTATACCGCTCCAATGCGCAGTCGCGTGTGGTTGAACAAGCGTTGTTCAATGCAGGCATTCCCTACCGTGTGTATGGCGGCTTGCGCTTTTTTGAGCGGGCAGAAATTAAACATGCACTGGCTTACCTGCGCTTGCTCGACAACGCCGACGACGACAATTCATTTTCCCGCGTGGTCAATTTCCCCGCCAGGGGCATCGGCGCACGCAGCATCGAGCAATTGCAAGATTTGGCCACTGCCAACCAAACCTCCCTGTTTCGTGCCATTCGTTTCATGGAGGGCCGTGCGCAGGCCAGCTTGAACAAGTTCGCAGAGCTGGTGGAACGCATGCGTTTTGAAACCCGGGGTTTGGGATTGGCTGCCTTGGTGGACAAGGTGATCGCTGACTCGGGCTTGCTCACGCATTACCAGGCCGACAAAGACGGCGAAGACCGGGTAGAAAACCTGAAAGAACTGGTGAACGCCGCAGCGTCTTTCGCCGTGGCGGAGGGTTACTACCAAGACGCGGCGGCCACCATGGTGGACGAAGAAAAACTCATCACGCCACTGGCGGATTTCCTGTCGCATGCGTCTCTGGAGGCAGGCGATAACGCCGCTGCCGCAGGCGAGCATGCGGTTCAGTTGATGACCGCACATGCCGCCAAAGGTTTGGAGTTCCACTGTGTGTTTGTCACAGGCTTGGAAGAGGGTCTGTTCCCGCACGAAAACAGTGTAGGTAACACGGTGGAAGCGGGCGATGGGAGCAGTGTGGAGGCAGTTGAAGAAGAGCGTCGCTTGATGTATGTGGCCATTACCCGAGCACGCGAGCAATTGTTTTTAAGCCATGCCCAGCAGCGCATGCTGCACGGTCAAATTCGTTACCATTTGCGTTCCCGCTTTTTGGATGAACTTCCCGACGATGTGCTGAAGTGGCTCACTCCCAAGCGGGCGCACATTGCCAGCCAGGGCTGGGACGCATTGGACAGCCAAGTGTGGGGCAATGCCAAGCCGGCTGGGATAGCATATGCCAGCAAAGCCAGCAACCGACCTTACCCAATTGGCACGGGCGTGGAACATGCTAAGTTTGGCACCGGTGTGGTAGTGGCCTATGAGGGCGAGGGCGACGATCAGCGTATTCAGATTAATTTTGGCAGACAAGGCATGAAGTGGCTGATGCTGAGTTTGGCCAAGCTGCAGCGAAGCTGACCCAACCCATTGCCCGCTTCAGTTGAATGTGGCGTCTTGCTGATCCAGGCTGGGGTCGTGCTCAAAAACGCTGACATAGCTGGGATAAAAAGTGCACAGCGACACGGCCATCACCACAGCGATGGTTAACATGTTCAAAGCGTTCACAAAAGGGGCAGGCAGGCCCATCAGCGTAAAGAGTGTGACCAGCACCGAGCTGAAGCCCAGGCTCAGAATGAGCCACCCCATGCCATAAATCAAAAACGCGCCTTTGTTTCGCCAAATTGCCACCCAGCTTGAGAACAGCGCTTGCATTGGTTTCATGTTGTGCCAGGCCACCAGCACTGGGGCATACCAAAATGCGATCAGCACGGGGATGCTCATCACGCCAACAAACATCATGTACAACAGAATATATTCAAACAGCGCCGCATTGGCTTGAGGGTCGGCTTTTTGCAGGTCACCAAAATTGGCCTCGGGCTGTGCGCCCAGTACCACATACGCCAATATTTTGATGATCGCAAACAGGCCGGTGTAGATGGCTCCCAACAACAAAAAATGATTGAGTTTTGCGCGCTCGGTGTGCGTGAACGCAGTGAACATGACGGAGGGGGTGACGCGCAACCCCCTTTGAGCCATGCGACCGGCTGTCATGATGCCGTAGCCGAGTGCTGGCGTGACGAGCGTGACGATGGCAGCACCCAGATAAGGGATCAAAATGCCTACAAACAGGATGATGAACAGATAGGTGTTGCCGAACAGGAACAGTTCCCCAGGCTTTCGCTTGAAAAGACGCACGCCTTGCATCAGCCAGTCCCACCCGGTGCTTGGGGTGCAGCTTTTGACGTGGGTTGCCATTCGGTGATTCCTCGCAGGTGGTGTTCAGTTACAACAAAAAAGGCAAGCCAGCCCTGCGGGCCAGCAACACACGCTCAAAGTGGCTGGGGTCTTTCACGTTCAGCACCTCGGCCTCCCGAGGCATGTAAAAGTCGAACAGGCGCGAAGTCCAGAAGCGCAAGGCTGCAGCCCGTAGCGCGTCTTGCCAGTGTTCTCGCTCTTCGGGTGTGAGCGGGCGAACCAACTGGTAGGCATCCAGCATGGCCTTTAAACGAGATGGGTCCAGTTCACCAGTCTCCAGGTGAATGCACCAGTCATTGGCTGTGACAGCAAGGTCGAACAGAAACGTATCAACCCCAGCAAAATAAAAATCAATCACACCACCCAAGGCATTATCCACCATGAGCGCATTGTCCCGAAACAGATCCGCGTGCACAGCCCCCGTTGGCAGAGCCATGTGGGAGGCCATCTTGGAGGTGGTTTGTTGGTAAGCAATTTCATCTCCCAGCAAGTCGCGTAACTTGGCTGGCAAATGGATTTGCAAATCTGTTTGCACTTGAGCAATCCACGACAGGCCGCGCGGATTGGGCAGCTTGCCTTCGAAGTCGCTCACTGCCAAGTGCGCCCTGGCGCAGAAGTCACCAATGGCAGCGCACTGTGCAACATTCGGATGAACCACCGAGCGGCCTCGAAGGCAATTCACCAGCGTGGCTGGTTTGCCTTTTAGCGTTGAAAACAGCGCTCCTTGTGGGCCTGCCACAGGCCCAGGCACTGGCAGTTTTTTGCGTGCTAGGTGGCCCATCAGCTCCAGGTAAAAGGGGAGCTCTTGCTCGGTCAGTTTTTCAAAAATGGTCAACACATAGCGGTCAGCGCTCGTGTTTACAAAATAATTGGTGTTTTCAATGCCCGACTCAATTCCCTCAAAAGAGAGCAGGTCGCCGCAATCCCGGCCCGCCAGCCATTGCTGCAATTCATCTTGGGTAATGCGGGTAAAAACTGCCATTCAATGTCCTGGGGGGTTAATCCAAAAAAGTTACTTGCCCAGCTGCGGGCAAGCTGGATTTTACCCGGGTTTGTGCCTCAATTTAGAGATCAAGCAACTTCTCGGTTTCGCTGTCGGAGGGATTGAAGGTGCGTTTCTCGTAGAACCGGAAAATGCATTCCAAAACTTGGTCCGGAGTTTCAACCACCTCAAACAAGTCCAGATCACTCGGGCTGATCATGCCTTCACCCAGTAAGTGGCTTTTTATCCAATCAATTAAGCCTCCCCAAAAGGCTGCTCCCACCAGCACGATGGGGATTTTTCTGCCTTTGCTGGTTTGTATCAGGGTGAGTGCCTCAAACAACTCATCCAAGGTGCCAAAGCCCCCCGGCATCACCACGTATGCACTGGCGTACTTTGCAAATGCCACTTTGCGTGCAAAAAAGTGCCGGAAGGTGAGCGAAATGTTTTGGTAAGGGTTGCCATGTTGTTCAAAGGGCAACTCGATGTTGAGCCCAACACTGGGTGAGGCGCCAGCATGGGCCCCTTTGTTGGCCGCCTCCATGATGCCAGGGCCCCCGCCGCTGATGACTGCAAACCCTGCGTCCGAGAGCGCACGGGCGATGTTTTCAGTCAGTGTGTAATAGGGGTGCTCGGTGGGCGTGCGAGCGCTACCGAAGATGGACACCGAGGGGCGAATTGCCGACAGCTTTTCGGTCGCTTCAATGAACTCTGCCATAATGCCAAGCACATGCCACGACTCACGGGCCTTCACCGCCGTGGACTGCTCTTTGGAGGGCAGGTGGCGCAATGTTGGAATGTTCTTATTTTTGGTTGTCATATGAAGCGTCTACTCCTTGTTGATGGATCCAGCTACCTGTACCGCGCGTTTCACGCCATGCCCGACCTACGCAATCGCGCCGGCGAACCCACTGGTGCAATTTACGGCATGGTCAACATGTTGCGTCGACTTCGCGCAGACTACACCAGCGAGAACATCAGCACCCATTGTATCGCTTGCGTATTTGATGCGCCGGGCAAAACCTTCCGCGACGATGTCTACGCAGATTACAAAGCCACACGTGCCAGCATGCCCGAAGACCTGGCTGCGCAAATCCCCCACATCCACGACGTAACACGAGCCTTGGGTTGGCCCATCATCATGGAGCCGGGCATTGAAGCTGACGACGTGATTGGTACACTGGCTCGCGTTGCTGTGGAACAGGGGTTTGACGAAGTGGTGGTGTCCACTGGCGACAAAGACCTGGCGCAGTTGGTCAGCGACAAAGTGCGTTTGGTCGATACCATGAAAAATTCGGTGATGACCCGTGAAGCCGTGTTCGAAAAGTTTGGTGTGTATCCGGAACAGATTGTGGACTACCTCACCTTGGTGGGTGACACCGTGGACAACGTTCCCGGTGTTGAAAAAGTGGGTCCCAAAACCGCCGCAAAGTGGCTGGCTGAGTACCAGACCCTGGACGCTGTGGTGGCCAATGCCGACAAAATTGGCGGCAAAGTGGGCGAAAACCTGCAGAAAGCGCTGGATTGGTTGCCCACCGCGAAATTTTTGGTCACCGTAAAAACCGATTGCGAGTTTGAGTTGGCCCGCCACATTGAAAGCCAGCTCCAAGCTGGTGAAGAAGACGCGCATGCGCTGCGGGCGCTATTTCAGCGTTTTGAATTCAAGACCTGGTTCCGCGCGCTGGGTGGTGCACCTGCGGACGATGCCGATGCTGGTAGCAGCGGCGATTTCTCAGCGACCAACATGACAGCGCAGGCCAATCAGGCCCCAAGCCTTTTTGACTCGCCTACGCAAAGCGTCGACTCCATACGCACCGTCTGTGTAAACACCCCTGCCTTGCTGGACGAACTGCTGCAGCAATTGTCCGTTGCACGCGACAGCGCTTCCGTGGTCGCTTTTGACACAGAAACAGATTCCCTCGATCCGATGCGTGCACGTTTGGTGGGCTTGTCATTTGCCATCGAACCCGGTGTGGGCTATTACATTCCTTTGGCGCACCAAGACCTCACGGCCGATCCGCAGCTGCCCATGGATCAAGTGTTGGGAAAACTCAAACCTTGGTTTGAAGACGCCAACAGCCCCAAAGTGGCGCAAAACGCCAAATACGATTTGCATGTGCTGGCCAATCAGGGGGTGTGGGTGAACGGTGTGGTGGGCGACACCATGCTGGCCTCGTACGTGCTGGAGGCACACAAACCCCATGGCATGGATGCCTTGGCCTTGCGCTGGTTGAATTACAACACCATTAAATTTGAGGAAGTGGCAGGCAAAGGCGCCAATCAAATCACCTTCGACCAGGTATCCATCGATAGCGCCACACGGTATGCGGCCGAAGATGCGGAGGTCACTTTGCGCCTCGCCCATGTGCTGCACCGCGAGCTTGCGCAGGTCGAGCAGTTAAACGCTCTGTACAACAAGGTCGAAATGCCGTTTGGGCAGGTGTTGTTTGAAGTGGAGCGCAATGGGGTGCTGATCGACAGCAACAAACTGGATCAACAAAGTGCGGAAATTGCCGACAAACTCAAAGACATTGAAGCCCAGGCCTTTGAGCTTGCCGGTGGGTCTTTCAACTTGAACTCACCCAAACAAATTGGCGAACTGCTTTTTGACAAGCTGGGTTTGCCTGTGGTGAAAAAAACCGCCAGCGGCGCACCCTCCACCGATGAAGAGGTGTTGTCAAAGCTGGCAGAAGATTACCCATTGCCTGCCAAACTGCTGGAGCACCGCAGCCTGGCCAAACTCAAAAGCACTTACACAGACAAACTGCCGCGCATGGTCAATGAACAAACCGGCCGGGTGCACACCAACTACGCACAGGCCGTGGCCGTGACCGGGCGTTTGGCCAGCAACGACCCCAACCTGCAAAACATCCCTGTTCGCACTGCCGAAGGGCGGCGTGTGCGTGAGGCGTTTATTGCCGCGCCAGGCCACGTGTTGGTGTCGGCCGATTACTCCCAGATCGAATTGCGCATCATGGCGCATATTTCTGGCGACGAGGCTCTGATTGGTGCCTTCAACCATGGCTTGGACATTCACAGTGCCACGGCGTCCGAGATTTTTGGCGTGGGCTTGAATGAGGTCACAGCCGACCACCGCCGGACCGCCAAGGTCATCAATTTTGGTTTGATCTACGGCATGAGTGCGTTTGGATTGGCCGCCAACTTGAGCATCACCCGTGAGGCTGCCAAACTTTACATCGATCGCTACTTTGCCCGTTATCCTGGCGTGGCCCAGTACATGGAGAGCATTCGCCAGCAGGCCAAAGCCGACGGTTACGTGAGCACGGTGTTTGGTCGCCGCTTGTGGTTGCCAGAGATCAAAAGCCCCAACGGACCGCGTCGCGCAGCCGCAGAACGTGCTGCGATCAACGCGCCGATGCAGGGCACCTCGGCCGATCTCATCAAAATGGCCATGGTGGAATTGTCTGCTTGGCTCAAAGCCGAGAAGTTGGGGGCCAAGATGATCATGCAGGTGCATGATGAGGTTATTTTGGAGGTGCCCAAGGGTGAACTCGAATTGATTCAAGCCAGAGTCCCTGAAATCATGACCGGCGTGGCCAAACTCCGCGTGCCACTGGAGGTGGGGTGCGGCGTGGGCAACAATTGGGAAGAAGCCCATTGATGATGCAAGGGCTGCAATACAAAGGAGCAAGGCGGTGAGCAAAACCAAAACCACGTTGAATGAACACGAGGCACACATCAACGCGTTGGCTGGTGAAGGCAAACTCCACATCAGCCGCCGCGCAGTGCTCAAGGGGTTGACTGCTGGTGGATTTGCCGTGGCCGCCAATCCGGTACTTTCCCAAGCCATCACCACATCGGCAGCGGGCCTCGAAGAAGGGCGCGTGTTCGTGGATGTCGGCGATGACGATATGTTTGCCTACCGGGCCAAGCCCATTCACAAAAAAAATCCACCCGTGATCTTGGTGGTGCCAGAGATTTTCGGCGTGCATGCATACATTGAGGATGTATGCCGGCGCTTTGCGCAGTCGGGTTTTTATGCCTTGGCACCTGAAATATTCTTCCGCCTTTCTGAGCCGGGGCAATACGCCACCGTCGCGGCCATTCTTGAAAACGTGATTGCAAAAATGGATGATGCCCAGGTGATGAAAGACCTGGACCGATGTGTGGAGCACGCCGTTGGCGAGGGGGCCGATGGCGGTCGCCTGGCAGTGACTGGCTTTTGTTGGGGAGGTCGCATCACTTGGTTGTATGCAGCGCACAACCCCACGGTGAAGGCGGGCGTGGCCTGGTATGGTCGCTTGGTGGGCAACACCACCGCGCTCACGCCCAAACACCCCGTGGACGTTGCTGCAGACCTAAAGGCGCCAGTGCTGGGCCTGTATGGCGCAGAGGACAGTGGCATCCCCTTGGGCACTGTGGAGCAAATGCGTGTAGCACTGGCCAAGGCCGCCGGCAGCAATCAACATGCAGCCGCCTCGTCCATCACCGTGTTTGAGAACGCCCAGCACGGCTTTCACGCAGATTACCGAAACACCTACAACTCAACAGCTGCAAAACAGGCGTACAATCAGGCGCTTGCCTTCTTGAGAGGCAAAAACCTCCTCTAAATCTCCGTAAAGCGTCCAATCGTGCATTCAAGTTTATTGCTGGTCATGGTGGCGGCCGCCCTGGGCACAGGGTTGGCCATTCTGGCTTCCGCTTGGCTCACAGCCAGGGTGATTGCAAAATCCCTCGAACCCATGGTGAGCCTGTCGGCAGGTGTTTTGTTGGGTGCTGCTTTGTTGCATTTGCTTCCAGAGGCCATGGACAAAGGCATGGATCACCACGATGTTTTTGGGCTTCTTCTTGCAGGTTTGCTATTTTTCTTTGTGCTGGAAAAGTTTGCAATTTTCAGGCACAGCCATCACCACGAGCACGATGGCCACGATCATCATCATGGCTTTGACCGTCAAGAGGCGCGTCGGGGGGGCTTATTGATTGTGATTGGCGACTCCCTGCACAACTTTGCTGACGGCCTATTGGTGGCCAGTGCTTTTTTGGTGGATTTTAAGTTGGGTCTGGTGACCACACTCAGCGTGGTGTTACACGAAATTCCTCAACAAACTGGAGATTACCTGGTACTTCGCAATGCGGGCATTGAGCGTGCCAAGGCGTTGCGATTGATGGTAATCGCTGGCATAGCGGCCGTGGTGGGCGCTGCTTTGGGGTACACATTATTTACACAAATTCAGGCTCTACTGCCTTATGCATTGGTGCTGGCGGCTTCAAGCTTTTTGTATGTGGCCGTGGCAGATCTTATTCCACAAATGCAGCAGCGGATCAAAGTAAAAGAAAGCGTGGTACAACTGTTGTGCATTGGTGGTGGTGTTGTGTTGGTGGCTACTCTGGCGCAAATCCTTCACCATCATCATTGACAACGCTGGCCCAAACATATTTTTGGTTGCCATGGTCAAGCCTGGCTGCGCTTACTATGCGTGGCGTAAGCCGATAGCCCGCCGCAAGCGATGATCAGCAAAGCACCAAGCCATGTGGCCTGTGTTGGAACATCGCCCAGTACCACAATGCCATAAAACGTGGAAACCAAAATGGTGAAATATTGCAGTGCTGCCGACATCCAAGTAGAACCACTGCCAAAACTTCGAGTGAGGGCCAGGTTGCCAGCTCCTCCAAACAGACCCAGCCCAAGCAACCAAATCAGGCCGTCGGGTTGTTTGTTTGCGACCAACTGGCCCAAGGCCTGAAGATCCCCTGTGACCACCAAAAAAGTGCCCCCTGTGATTGCTGCGCTTGCTGCAAAATACATCACAGTGCGCCATTCAGGCTCATTGGCTTGACCCAGGCTTTTGATCTGAAGGTAAGCAACTGCCGACACAGCACCACCTGCCAAACCAATCATGGCCACAGGCAGTTGTTTGCTGGCCAGCACAGGTTGTAACACCGCCAGAACCCCTACAAATCCCATTGCAATGGCAGCTTTTTCTTGGCGATTGCGCCGTTGGCCAAACCATATCCACAGAATGAGTGCAATAAAAAGGGGGGAGGTGTACATGAGTGTGGTTGCCGTGGCCAGCGGAAGTTGGGTGGTGGCGTAAAAGCCGCACCACATGGCCACAATGCCAGCGATGTTGCGTCGCAAGTGCAAATGCGCCACAGGGCTTTTTAGGCTTAGGCCAGACCACAGTGCCCATGCTGCAATACCGGCCAAAGGGACCAGCCCCCGGAACAATACAATTTCACCGAGACTGGCTTGCCCAGCGGCCAGCTTTATCATTAGGCCCATGGTGCCAAAGCAAAGGCAGGCCGCCAACATCCAGAGTGCTTGCATGGGTTGCATTTTATCGCACTTGCTGCGATGGTCGGTGTTAGTTCAACCCAGGCGTGGCTTTGTAGTGCGCAAAGCTGGGGTCGAGCCAGACTTCACGTTTCTCGATGGGCGTGTCGTCCAGGGAGTGTGTGATGCGAAAGACCCGCAGGCTTGGGGTGTCAATGTGTTTGTTAAACAGATTGGCAATTCTGGAGTCCATGGTTTTTACCGACACCTCGTCCACCATTTGACCGATCCGCATTTGAAAAACCTCGGCTGCAAGTCGGTACAGATTTCCACCGGTTTGGGCCAGCATGTCCATGCTCAGCGTTGGAAATGCGCGTGTGGATAAACACAGCTGCTCAAAGGCAATGAGTTGTTTACCCAGCATGTGGCGCACTTCAATCGACCAAATTGGGTCGCCAGCTTGAAGTCCAAGTGCTTTGGCCTCCTCGGCTTGTGCTGCCATTTTCTCAAGGCGGATTAGATCGGTACGCACCTGAGTACCTTGGTACTCCGTGGCCCAATGATCATTCAGTTTGAATGGTGGGGTGTCGCCATACACGGGTGATGCAGCAGATTCTGTAACAAAGGTGCCAAGCCCCTGCATTTTTGAGACCATACCGGCCTTCTCGAGGGCAACAACGGCCCGTCTTACTGTACCGATTGATACACCAAAACGTGCGGATAGTTTTTTCTCGTTGGGCAATGCTTCGCCCACCTTCCAGACCTGCTGCGAGATCTCGCGGGTGAGTACATCCAGAATTTGCAGGTAAGCGGGCCCACCGCTTTTCACAACCGGCCCACCCAATTTATTGGCGCCGCGCATAAGAAAGTATTCCAAGAGTTTTATTATTGTCCAACCAATGTACCAGAAAAAAGTTGAACAAACTTATAAAAATTGGAATAGGAATTTTCTATTGCGCCGCGCCAGTCCTTATTTTCCTGTTGATCGTTTGCCCAAAGTGGTCAGGTTTGGGTTCATGGCTCGAGAATACCAGGTGTGGAAATGCGCCATGCCGTCCTCCATCGGGCTCTGATAGGGGCCTGCATCTGTCTCGCCCCGCTCCATCAGCACCTTGCGACCATGGTCCATGCGCTCAGCAATTTCGTCATCCTCTACCGCGGTTTCCATGTAGGCTGCTTGCTCAGCCTCCACAAATTCGCGTTCAAACAAACGAATTTCCTCAGGGTAATAAAACTCAACCACGTTCAGGGTTTCTTGGGGGCCTCTGGGGTGCAGCGTGGACACCACCAGCACCTGGGGGTACCACTCCACCATGATGTTGGGGTACATGCAAAACCAGATCGCGCCATACTTGGGCTCTACGCCATTGCTGAATTTCATGACTGCATCGTGCCACTGTCGGTAAACCGGCGTACCTGGTCTGCGTAAGCCAGACTTGATGCCCACCGACTGAACGCTCCAATTGTCGCCATAAAACCATTGCAGGTCTGAACAACTCACAAATTGGCCCAGACCAGGGTGGAATGGCTCCACATGGTAGTCCTCCAGATAAACCTCAATGAAGGTTTTCCAGTTGTAGGGCAGGGTGTTGGTTTTGACGGAATCCAGCTGGAAAGTCGAAAAATCAATTTCTTCAAAAAACGGAACCTGCCGAAGATCATCCAGCACATTGCGGCCACTGTTGAACAACAGCCCGCGCCAATTCTGTAAATCGAACGATTGCAGCTTTGTGCAGGGTTGTTGCTTAAAATGGGGAGCACCGAGCAACTCACCTTTGAGGTCGTAGGTCCAGCGGTGCAGTGGGCACACAATGTTCTCGGAGTTGCCATGCCCTTTGAGCATCACTGCCTGCCGGTGTCTGCACACGTTGGATAGCAACTCGATGCCTTGGCCATTGTTCACCAACAGGCGCCCGTCGTTTTCCCACGGGAGGGACCTCCAGTCCCCCGCTTCCGGCACCCAGTGGGTATGGCCTACATAGCCCGGTCCATCTCGATAGAGTAGTTGTATCTCATCCTTAAGAACACGCTCGTCAAAGTAGGCCGAAACATGAGGCTGCAAACTTGACTGTGACAACGCCTGTGACACATTGGACAAATCACTCAAATCGGACATGATCCCGGGGACCTCCCTTCAACAGCGTCCTGTTCGACGCCGATGCAGATTAACTTGTTGAACAAAAAGAGAAAGTGGATTGTACCCTTTACTCTGCATTCCGGCCAAAGA
>DASUEF010000164.1:0-5509 GCA_036275215.1 Limnobacter sp.
TGCTTGGCGACAAGACGGACCGGATGCAACAGCGACACTTTCGCTTTGCATGCCCCCTGGCCAGGGGCAAGAAGGGATACTCGGGCTGATCCAAGGCCAACAGGCTCACACCACGGGTCTATGAAGACGCACCACGGGTCTTCAAAGACGCACTAGCCACATGCGTGGCCAGGCTCAGGGAGGGAAATACAGATTGGCGCACGCCTTGGGGCATGGCCCGGTGCGCTTCAAGGCAAGCAATGAAGTGCCCTTAACTCGACAGCCCGGGCATCAAGCTGCTTTCGATGAGTTTCTGCATGTCTTTGATGGAAATCTCAGGGTGTTGAATCCACCACCTTGCCCCGGCTTCCACTGCGCCCACCATGATGTTGGCCAGAGCCACAGACTGAATGGAGGCTCTGGCTGGGGTGCCCTTGGCACTGGGGTCGTTTAACTCTTCGATGGTGCGGGCTGACGCTTCAATGAAGCTGTTGCGGAAATAGGCCACTTTCTCACCCACAGGGCCCACGCTGGTGAGCGCCTCGTTGTACAACACCGACCAGCCCTCGCGATGGCGCTCCACGAACGTGAGGAAGCTCAGCATGATGAGCTTCAATCGGTCTTTGGGGTTGGGGTTGGCCATCAAGATCGACAGCCCAGACATGAGGTGGTTGCCCACCTGTGTAATAGTCGCCAGGTACAAGGCGTCTTTGGAGCCAAAGTAGCGGTACAGCAAGGGCTTGGTCACGCCAGCGCCTTCAGCAATTTCTTCCATGCTGGTGGAGTGAAACCCGCGCTGGGAGAACACCGCCCCAGCCACATCCAAAATTTGCCCCATCCTTTGCTCTTTTGGCACTTTGCGGGTGCCCAGTCTTTTACTGGCTTTCGCTTCTATGGATCCGGATCGGATCAGGACAGGTGGGGCGCTTTTGTTTTTATCGTTCGCTTTTTTCACCAATTTACTTGCCGGTTACATGATTGATATTCGGGAGTGTAACAAGCTTCCAAATATTGTGTAATAAAAAAAGCCCCTTCAAATGAAGGGGCGGTTTGCCCAATGGAAACCTGTCACAACCGACAGGTGGTGCCACGAGAGTGCTTATTTGTATCCAGCACGGTCCATGATTTGCTGGGACAGCGCAGTGTTGGCTGCAAGGGCTTTGGCTGGCGTCACATCGGCTTTGAAGTCTCCCAAGCTTTGCAGCGCGGGGTTGTTGGTTTTTACACCTTTTGCGGTTGGCCACTCGTTGTTGCCGTTGGCAAAGTACTGCTGCGCACTGTCGCTGGCCAAATATTCAAGAAACTTAATCGCGTTTTCTTTGTTGGGTGCGTTGGCTGCAACGCCACCGCCTGACACATTCATGTGTGCGCCATAGCTGCTTTGGTTGGGCCACACAAAGCCCACTTTGGCGATCACGTCTTTGTCCTCGGGCTTGGAGGAGTTCATGAGACGCACAAAATAATAGCTGTTGGTGAGTGCAACACCGCATTCTCCTGTGGCCACGGCGCGGATCTGATCGGTGTCACCGCCTTTGGGACTGCGGGCCATGTTGGCTACCATGCCTTTGGCCCATTCGGTGGCACCCTTTTCTCCAAGGTGTCCAATCAGCGAACTCATCAAAGACAACATGTAGGGGTGTGACCCAGTGCGGGTGCAAACCTTGCCCTTGAGGGCTGGCTTGGCGAGGTCTTCGTAGTTTTGAACCAGCTTGGGATCCACATTGGCTTTGTTGTAAACAATTACGCGGCTACGCGCTGAAAATGCGTACCAAAGACCATTTTCGCCGGTGTACTGGGCAGGAATTCGATCTGCAAGTACTTTGGATTTGATTGGTTGAAACAGACCTTCTTGTTGTGCTGTCGCCAGACGAGCTGCATCCACCATCAGCACCACATCCGCAGGACTGCGTGCGCCTTCGCTGCGCAGGCGTTCGAGCAAGGCTTCATCGCCAAGCTCAAGGCGTTTGATGGTGATGCCTGTTTGCTTGGTGAAATCGGAATACATGGCCTCGTCTGTGGCGTAGTGGCGGGCAGAGTACAGGTTAAGAACTTTGTCTTCAGCTTGTGCTGCTGATCCCAAGCCGGCAATTGCAGCGAGCGATGCACAAATCAGTTTTTTCAGCATGTTATTCATGATTGGATAAGGTGTCCTTGTTTTGTTGGTGCGAATTAAATTTCCTTATTAGTTTAGCAAACAGGAATCATTAAATAAATAAGAAGCGTTCTTGTTACGTTAAAATTTTGTGTCTTCGTCAGAGTGTCGTAAGCGCATCTTCCTAGAGTCTGCATTGGGACGTTGGCATTAAGCATGCAGCGTGGCATTCAATCGAGGAGACAGAGGCTGTGGCAGAGGCAAAAAACTATCGATCCAACGGCGCGTATCAGGATTATTACGATGAGTCGATCCGCAACCCGAAGGGTTTTTGGGCGAGGCAGGCCGAACTGGTGGATTGGCACAAGCCATTTGAGAAGGTGTTGGATGACTCGAGGCCGCCTTTCGCTGCGTGGTATGTGGGAGGGCAAACCAACCTGTGTCACAACGCCGTGGATCGTCACCTAGACCAATTGGGAGATAAACCTGCGCTGATTTACGTATCCACCGAAGTAGATCAAGAGAGGACCTATACATTTCGGCAACTTCATCAAGAGGTGCAGATTGTTGCCGCCATGTTGATCCAGATGGGTGTGAAGAAAGGCGACCGTGTGTTGATTTACATGCCCATGATTCCCGAAGCGGCATTTGCGATGCTGGCCTGTGCACGCATTGGAGCCATCCATTCTGTGGTGTTCGGGGGGTTTGCCTCGCACAGTCTGGCATCAAGAATTGACGATGCGAAACCCAAGGTGATTGTGTCTGCAGATGCGGGGTCTCGGGCTGGAAAAGTGGTGGGATACAAACCCCTGCTGGATGAAGCGATTAACAAAGCGGCTTTCAAACCCAAGTCGGTGTTGATGGTAAATCGTGGCTTGGTGCCATTTGATATGGTGGATGGGCGTGATCTGGATTACGCAAGCCTGCGCACTCAATTGGCGGCAGCCAAAGTACCTGTCACCTGGCTCAATGCCACAGACACCAGCTACATTTTGTACACCAGTGGAACCACGGGTAAACCGAAGGGTGTTCAGCGCGATGTGGGCGGTTATGCCGTTGCGTTGGCAGCCTCGATGAAAAACATTTTCCTGGGGGAAAAGGGCAAGACTTTTTTTGCCACCAGCGACATAGGTTGGGTGGTGGGCCACAGTTACATCATTTATGGCCCGTTGATTGCTGGCATGGCGACCGTGATGTACGAAGGGGTACCCATTCGGCCAGATGCTGGTATTTGGTGGAAGATTGTTCAGGATTACCAAGTGTCCGTGCTGTTTTCTGCACCCACTGCGGTTCGTGTGCTGAAAAAACAGGACCCCGCTTACTTGAGCAAATACGATTTGAGCAGTTTGAAAGCCCTGTTTCTTGCTGGTGAGCCACTGGATGAAACAACTTCGGATTGGATTTCTGGCGCTTTGAACAAACCCGTGGTGGACAATTATTGGCAGACTGAGACGGGATGGCCGATTTTGGCGATTCAGCGCGGCGTCGAGCCCATGCCAGGAAAACTGGGAAGTCCGGGTGTGCCTGTGTTTGGTTTCAATGTGAACGTGTTAAATGAGAACACCGCCCAACCCTGCAAAGACAATGAAAAAGGCGTGGTGGCGATTGAGGGGCCATTGCCGCCGGGTTGCATGCAAACCGTGTGGGGAGACGATGAACGGTTTGTGAAAACCTATTGGTCAAGCTTCCCAACCCGGCAAGTGTATTCCACGTTCGACTGGGGTATTCGGGATGAAGATGGCTACTTTTTTATTTTGGGCCGCACAGACGATGTGATCAATGTGGCAGGGCATCGCTTAGGCACGCGTGAAATTGAAGAGAGCATTTCTTCCCATCCCGCCGTGGCCGAGGTCGCGGTGGTGGGGGTGGCCGACCAGGTGAAGGGCCAAGTGGCCATGGCTTTTGCAATATTAAAGACCAGTGAGCCCATGACAGACCCAGCCATCAGCAAGGCTTTAGAGGCGGAAATCATGAAGGTGGTGGATGGCCAATTGGGTGCAGTGGCCAGACCAGCGCGGGTGGTGTTTGTAAACGTGTTGCCCAAAACCCGCTCGGGCAAGTTGCTTCGCCGATCTATTCAGGCGGTTTGTGAGGGTAGAGACCCCGGGGACATGACGACGATTGAGGACCCCACTGCGTTGGAGCAGATCAAGACAGCGTTGGGATAACAGGGGTTGCTGCTTGGTCTTGGTGCGCTTTACGCGCAAGTGTGATAAACCAAGGACTTGGCCCGCCCTGCCGGGCGGACCTGGGTTTTAGGCGATGCTGACTGGAATTTTGCCAATTTTGGCTTGCCACTCTTTGGGGCCCGTGTTGTGCACAGAAACCCCTGTGCTGTCCACGGCCACCGTGACAGGCATGTCCTTGATTTCAAATTCGTAAATGGCTTCCATGCCCAGGTCTTCGAAACCAACCACCTTTGCGTGGGTGATGGCTTTGGACACCAAATAAGCAGCACCGCCCACAGCCATCAAGTAAGCCGATTTGTTGTCGCGAATGGCCTCAATGGCGACCGGACCGCGCTCGGCCTTGCCCACCATGGCAATGAGGCCAGTTTTCTCCAGCATCATGCGGGTGAATTTGTCCATGCGGGTGGCTGTGGTGGGGCCAGCGGGACCCACGGCTTCATCGCGCACGGGGTCCACGGGGCCCACGTAATAAATCACACGGTTGGTGAAGTCCACGGGCAATTTCTCGCCCTTCGCCAGCATGTCGGCGATGCGTTTGTGGGCTGCATCGCGCCCGGTCAGCATTTTGCCGTTCAGCAACAAGGTTTGGCCAGGTTTCCAGCTGGCCACTTCTTCAGGAGTCAGCGTGTCCAGGTTCACCCGCTTGCTTTTTTCGGTGTCGGCTGTCCAGCTGACTTGTGGCCAGTCGGAAATGTTGGGTGCTTCCAATTTTGCGGGGCCGTCACCGTGCAGGTGGAAATGCACATGGCGGGTGGCTGCACAGTTGGGGATCATCGCAATGGGCAGGGAGGCCGCATGCGTAGGGTAATCCAGAATTTTTACATCCAGCACGGTGGTTAGCCCACCAAGGCCTTGCGCACCAATGCCCAGAGAGTTCACTTTGTCGTACAGTTCCAAGCGCAGTTCTTCAATGCGGTTGCTGGGGCCGCGGGCCAGAAGCTCGTGAATGTCGCACGGGGCCATCAGGCTTTCTTTGGCCAGCAGCATTGCTTTTTCAGGCGTACCACCAATGCCAATGCCCAAAATACCGGGGGGGCACCAGCCAGCGCCCATCGTGGGCACGGTTTTCAGCACCCAATCCACGATGGAGTCGGATGGGTTGAGCATCACCATTTTGGATTTGTTCTCAGAGCCGCCACCTTTGGCAGCACAGATCACCTCCACATCGTCGCCGGGCACAATTTCATAGTGAATTACAGCGGGTGTGTTGTCTTTGCTGTTTTTGCGGGCCCCAGCGGGGTCAAGCAGC
>DASUEF010000165.1:0-1382 GCA_036275215.1 Limnobacter sp.
ACGGGTTGGTTTTCCCGGAACAGCGCCACAATCCGCACATCGATTTTGGGCAGGTGCTTGCGCAGGTCTTCAATGGGATGGGACACCAAAGGCCCGCCTGCAAAGGCGCGCACCGACACCAGGGTGACTTTGCCATCGGCAAAGTCGAGCACCTGCAGCGCCTCGGGAAACTGGATCAGCCGCTCAATGTGCTCGGTGACGCTTTGCTCCGGGCAAATCACATGGTCTACGTTGAAACCTTCATCGCCTTGCAAGTTGGCTTGTTCCAGCATCTCGGGCGAACGCACCCGCGCAATGCGGCGTGGCACGTTAAATTGCAAAGCCGCAATTCGGCAGGCCACCAAATTGGTCTCGTCGCTGCGGGTCACGGCCACCAGCATGTCCGCATCCTCTGCACCCGCCTGCTTGAGCACGCGGGGCAACACGCCGTTGCCCACCACGGTGCGCAGGTCGTAACGGTCTTGCAGATCTGCCAGAACAGCCGGGTCCGGATCAATCAGGGTGATGTCGTTGTGCTCGGAGACCAGGCTTTCTGCGAGGCTTGCGCCCACTCGCCCAGCTCCGACGATGATGATTTTCATGCGATGTTTTTGCGCGCGGTGCGGCCCACTTCCACGCCGAGTTGCTTGAGTTTGCGATACAGGTGCGTGCGCTCAATGCCAGTGCGTTCAGCCAGGCGCGTCATGCTGCCATTCTCCAGGCGCAGGTGGTACTCAAAATAAATGCGCTCAAATGCATCGCGTGCATCGCGAAGCTGCGCGTCCAGGTCCAGGGTGGATAGTTCCGCCAACGCCTGGCCCAATGGCGTGCTGTCTGCGGCGCCTGCAAGGCCGGTGGAACTTGACGCGACGGTGGGTGTGGCAACTGTATTGCCGTTGGAAGAAGGGGCGCTGGCCTTGGGCTGCGCCTGCATCAGCGCACGTGCCGATTGCACCATGCGGCCACGTGCCAAGCCTTTTTCGACCGCGCCCAATAGCTTTTGCAAGGCAATGGGTTTTTCCAGAAAATCCAGAGCGCCGATGCGTGTGGCCTCCACCGCTGTGTCAATCGTCGCATGCCCACTCATCATGATCACCGGCATGGTCAGCAATCCCTTCACAGACCATTCCTTGAGCAGCGTCACGCCATCGGTGTCTGGCATCCAGATGTCGAGCAACACCAGGTCGGGTTGTTCTTTGTCACGAAGTGTTCGCGCCTGGCTCGCATTTTCAGCCAGCAGCACCGCATGCCCTTCATCCCCCAGGATTTCGGAGAGCAGTTCTCGAATTCCAATTTCGTCATCAACAACGAGAATGGTCGCCATGGTTGCAGTGTTCCTTCCTTTATGCGGCCTGACTGTGTTCTGTCGGCTGAAGTGCCTCGTTCAAAACCGGAAACGTGAT
>DASUEF010000166.1:0-1057 GCA_036275215.1 Limnobacter sp.
TGAAATTGGCGACATGCCAATCTCACTGCAGGCCCGGTTGTTGCGCGTGTTGCAAGAGCGTGTGGTCACCCCGCTGGGCAGCCAAAAAAGCATTCCGGTGAATTTGCAAGTGATTTGCGCCACCCACCGCAATTTGCGTGATTTGATCACCACCGGGCAATTCCGGGAAGACCTGTATTACCGCTTGCACGGACTGGTGGTGCGCCTGCCAGCCCTGCGTGAGCGCACCGATCTTTCCAGAATCATTCAACGCATCCTGGAGAACGAATCGCACAACCCCAACATCCGCGTCTCCAGTGAGGTGATGCGCGCATTCACCACCCACAGTTGGCCGGGCAACATTCGCCAACTCACCAATATTTTGCGAACAGCCAGTGTCATGACCGACGAGCAAGAAACCATTGAGTGGGATCATTTGCCCGACGATTTTCTGGATGAGTGGAAGGCACTCCGGATGGACAATATTCATCAAGAGGAGCTGCAAACCCACGACGGAGTGTCCGTGTCACAGCGGCCTGAGCTTACAACGCCATCGAAGGATCACGGCGCGCTCAATCCATTGCCCAAACAAGCCAAAGTGCAGTTCGATGTTCGTAGCAATTTTTCAGTTCAAGCCAAAGTCGGCGTCCATGCAAAGGGCGCCTCAACAAGCCCCGTTGCGCGTGAAGCAATGGCGCGACCCACCACAACTGCACCATTGATCCCAGGCAATCGCGAACGGCCTCACTTTGACTTTAAGGTGCACAAATCCGACGATCACAATCAGGCAGGACCCACCCGCCAGCCACTGGATCAAACCTTCTCAAAATTCCGGGAAGGACGCTTTGAAGCCTGGCCCAGCCAAACCATGATGCAACCCCGAGCCCACGATGCACGTGCGCAAGGTTATCTGGGTGCCCGGCAAGCCATACGCGCACCAGCAGAGGCGCCGATTAACCTGGATGATCTTGAATCGCGTGCCATTCAGGAGGCTCTGGAAACTTGCCGTGGCAATGTGAGCGCAGCAGCCCGGATGCTTGGCATTTCTCGCAACACCATCTACCGACGACTCAATGGC
>DASUEF010000167.1:0-1085 GCA_036275215.1 Limnobacter sp.
GCACGTCTGGCTTTGGGCAGTAAAACCCCCATGGGGGGCACTGTCGTGTTTTTGGCTGGAGAATTCCTGAAGGTTGGAGCAACCATCGCGATCATGTTTGTTGCGAGTCAGGTCGACCCGAACTTGGTTTGGTGGTCCCTGATTCTCACCGCGGTGCTCACCCTCAAAAGCTATTTTTTGGCATTTTTCTTGAGATAAGTATGGCATCTTCAGAGCACGGGCTAACCCCCTCAGATTACATCGTCCATCACTTGCAGCACTTTGCATCTGCTAAGCAAGGTTTCATTGTTGATTTCTCCGTGATCAACCTCGACACCATGTTTTTCTCGTTGCTTTCAGGTTTGCTGGTGATCTTCTTCCTGCGCAAGGCTGCTGTAAAGGCCACCTCCGGTGTTCCAGGCCGCTTCCAGGGTTTCGTAGAAATGCTGGTGGAAATGGTGGAGTCGCAATCCAAGGCCATTGTGCATGGGGATCGCACCTTCATTGCGCCTTTGGCTCTCACCGTGTTCTGTTGGATTGTGGTCATGAACGCATTCGACCTGGTGCCTGTGGACCTTATCCCAATGGCCTGGGGGCAGCTGATGTACAACCTCGGCTTTGCCGCCAGCCCTGGAGACCCCTACATGCGTGTGGTGGCCACTGCCGACCTCAACGGCACCTTGGGCATGGCTTTGGGCGTTTTGTGTCTTATGCTGTACTACTCGGTCAAGATCAAAGGCGCGGGTGGCTTCGTACACGAGTTGTTCTGCGCCCCATTTGGTGCCAATCCACTGCTTTGGATTCCCAACTTTGTGTTGAACCTCATTGAGTTTGCTGCAAAAACCGTGTCTTTGGGCATGCGACTGTTCGGCAACATGTATGCAGGCGAATTGGTGTTCATGCTGATCGCTTTGCTGGGTGGCGCTGCTGCGTTGTCCTTGGGTGGTGCGTTTGCCTTCTTGGGTCACGTGTTGGCCGGAACAATTTGGGCGATTTTCCACATTCTGATCGTGTTGCTCCAGGGCTTCATTTTCATGATGTTGACCTTGATCTACATTGGCCAGGCACATCAGGGCCACTGATCGATTTTTAGTTTTTGGTTTTTT
>DASUEF010000168.1:0-6175 GCA_036275215.1 Limnobacter sp.
ACACACTGGCCAGGAACATTTCGGCAGCCAATTCCGGCGTGGTGGCATAACTCGCAATTTCCAGTGGATCCAGCGGCTTGTTCATCTCTTGATCAAACCAGCGCTGCAGTTGAGGGTCGCTGGTCAGCTTCGCAATTTCACCATCAATCAACTGGCGTTCCTTGGCGTCAATGTGACCATCTGCCTTGGCCGCACCAATCAGTGCTCGCAAAATGGCCTGGCTGTGCTGCTCTACTTGTGGTTCTGGCAAACGGTCAACGGTTTGCGGGTCGCGCGTGGCTGCGATGTTGCCCTGTTGCTGTTGCCAATTGCCATAAGCTTTGTAGGCTAACAGGCCCAAAGCCGCCAAACCACCGTAGGTAATCACCTTGCCAGCCATTTTTTTGTGGCGCTTGTTGCCCAACAACATGCCCAAAGCCGCCGTGGCCGCTGCACCGCCGCCAGCCCCCACCAACACGTCTTTCATCTGCATGCCGCTGGCAGCACTACTGCCGCTTTGCAACATGCCCGTACCGGCCTTCAACAGTTGATCAATCAGACTTTTCGAGTTCACTCACAGCTCCAGTTTTTTGTTATTGAATTGAATGGACTGTGGTGATCGAAAAAGATTCCCCGCTTACTTGGTTGAGGCGTCGTAAACGCAACGAAAACCGATGTGAGAGGTGCTGCTGGCCCCCGCAACCCCGATGCGCGCAGCTGGCCGGTAACGCAGGCAATATTCTGCAGCGCACAGGTGGGAGCCGCCTTTCAGGGCAAACAGGGTATTGGAGTCTTGCTGTGGGCTGCAAGAGCAGCAACTGGAGGGTTGCTTAAACGGCGAGGAAGTCCATTCCCACACATTGCCGATCATGTCGTGCAAACCATACCCATTGGCTGCAAATTGCCCAACCGCTGCTGTAGCGGGTGTACCACCGGGAACGTAATACCAGGGAAACGCGCCTTGCCAAACATGAGCCATGCGCTGGCCATCTGGCGCAAATTCCTCGCCCCAAGCGAATTGGGTGTTGTGCGCACCCCCGCGTGCAGCAAACTCCCATTCGGCCTCCAAAGGCAATCGCCCACCAGCCCAGGCAGCGTAGGCTTTTGCATCTTCCAAGGCAATATGCACCACCGGGTGCTCGTTAAAATCACCAGGCAATTCAGTGCCGGGGATTGGGTTGTGCCAACATGCACCCTGCACTGCTTTCCACCATTGATCGGGGTTGTTCAAAGGCACCGGGCCTTCGGTCATTTTAAACACATGGGAGTACCCCTTGCGCTCAGCCAAGGTGACGTACTGCGTGGCCTCTACAAACTCGGCGAACTCCGAATTACGCACTGGAAACACATCGATTGCGAATTCGGTCACCCGCTCGGTGCGCTCCGGACGCTCCTCGGGGTAGTGGCGATTCGAACCCATCCTAAACTCGCCACCCGAGAGCATTTTTCGGTGCTTAGACATTCAATCCCATTTGGCTCAAAAAGCGCAGCATTTCAACTGGATTGACTTTACTGGTGTCGACATCAATTGTCACTTTGCCCAACTTGCCCTGAAAGGGATTGGGGCCTTTGTAACGGGTTGATACCTGGTTACCCAGATCAGCACCCACAGTAAAACCATCGTAACTGGTAGAAAACAAAACTCGCTTGAAGGTGTGCTTGGCCACTTGCTGACCGTTCACAAACAATGCACCCTCGCCATCAAATGGTCGACCAGTCATGCGTTGCTGATACCTGATTTTCAATTTACCTTCGGGCAAAACACCGCTCGATTCCATTCGCTCTACATAAGGCACCAGGCTTTGCTCATAACACAGCTTGCCATTTTGAATGTAAAGCACCCAACCTGCATATTTGGCTCCCTGGGCCAGCAGCACGCCATCGCCCGCAACATTGCTGCGTTCACATTCAAGCTCAATGGTGTGCGACAGGCCACACACGATTGGCGCTACATCCCGCGCCAAACGCTCAACAGGCGGGTAAAAATCCCAACGCGCTCGCAATCCTTTTTCTTGCCTGTCTTGCACCAGACGAAGTACCAAATTGCGGTCATCGAGTGGCAACACATTGTACTGTTGCGCCGCTTGTAACCATTTGTTTTTCAGGCGTTCTACGACCTCTGGAAACTGGTTCGCCAGGTCTGTGCCCTCAGCGGGGTCTTTGCTTAAATCGTACAGTTCCCACACATCGTCTTCGAAAGGTTTTCCACGCGTGTGGCGTGCCACAGCGCGCCAATTGTTCTCCATGTAAGCACGGTGGCCACCCAACTCAAAATACTGCTCGCTGCGGGTTGGGCTTTCAGGTTTGCTGAATGTTGGCAATACACTTTGGCCTTCAATGGGTTTTTGAGCTTGCCCTTTGTACACGGTCGGGCGTTCAACCCCAGTGGCCTCCAGCAAGGTGGGGAACAAATCCACCACATGTACAAAGTTGTCGCGCAATTCGCCTTGCGCAGCAATACCTTTGGGCCAACTCACAATCAGGGGGTCGGCCACACCACCCAGGTGCGCATACTGCTTGTACATTTTGAAGGGAGTATTTGATGCACTGGCCCAGCCCATTGGGTAGTGAGGATAGGTGCCCTCCTCGCCCAGCACGTCATACAGCTGCGCAGCTTCCTCCACAGGGATTGGACGCCCGAATGCAGGCGCAAACACATTCGGCGTGCCGGTCGGTGTTCCTTCCGGAGAGCCGCCATTGTCAGAGAACAGCACCACAATTGTGTTTTCACGAACACCCAGTTCTTCGAGGCTGTTCATCAAACGCGCAATATTGTTGTCCATATTGCTCATCAGGCCGGCATACACCTCCATGTAGCGGGCTGTAATTTTTTTGTGCGCCTCTGGCAACTTGTCCCAGCTGTCCGAACCAAACGAAAGTGGCGGCAGTTCAACCGTATCCGGCATGACTCCCAAGGCTTTCTGGCGCGCGAGTCGTTCGGCGCGAATCACATCCCAGCCTTTGTCATACTGGCCTTGGTAGGCATCCCTTTCACGGGCCCGCGCCTGCAAAGGCGAATGGGGCCCTGGATAAGCCAAATGCAGGTAGAAAGGCCGCCCTGGCTCAAGTGCCTGCTGGGTACGAATGTAGGTAATGGCACGGTCGGTGAGGTCATCACATACAAAGTAATCAGGCGTGTCGGGCGGTTCAACCGGCGCGATGCCGTCGAACAATTCCGAGGGTTTGAAATAATCGGTGGAATGCCCCTGAAACCAATAAGCCCGGTCAAAACCGCGTTGCGTGGGCCAATTGTCGTAAGGCCCGTTTGCACCTGTGGTGTGCGCATTGTTCAAATGCCACTTTCCACTCAGAAAAGTGGACCACCCTGCCGCTTGCAACACCTCAGCCAAAGTGGCCGCCTCGTGCGTTAAATCACCTCGATAACCCGGGTAACCAGCATCAATGTCGGCCAACCAACCCATGCCCGCGGAATGATGATTCAGGCCTGTGAGGAAGGAGGCCCGCGTGGGCGAACACATGGAGCAGGTGCGAAAGTTGGTGTACTGCAAACCGGTTTTTGCCAAGGTATCGATGGAGGGTGTTTTTATTTCACTGCCATAGCACCCCAGGTCGGAAAAACCACAGTCGTCCAGCAAAATGACGACCACATTGGGCGCACCCTCTTTCGCCTTTACTTTGCTGGCAGTGGCGGGCCGGGAATCCTGAAAGGACAGAGCCACCTGTGCAGCCTCGCCTTCAGGCAGGGCTTTGGGTGTCATCAATGCACGTGCTTTGGTGTTGGCCACATGCGCACCAGTGGCAGCCACGCCCACAGTGGCTGCACCCACAGCAAGGCCCGACAGGAATGCGCGCCGTTTCAAACGTTTGGGGGACAAGCCTTCTGAATTGCTGCCATCGTTTTGATCATCATTTTGCTGCGTCATGCTTGTCCCCTATTTGAATTGAATGTGTCTTTTGTTCTAGCTCTTAACTAGTGACACTATTTGTGTCACTATATACAAAAGAAATTCGAATCTCAAGGAGTCGAACACATGGCAATGCCAAAAGTTTTGAAAGTTCATGGTCTGGATCTTTCTTATTTCACGGGAAAGCTTGAAGCGTACTTGCGCGGCAAACAAATTCCTTACGAACTGATTGAAATGGACACTGGCGATTTCAAACGTTGTGGCAAAGCCACCGGGGTGGCGCAAATGCCCCAGGTGGAATGGCTCGATGGTCAATGGCTGAGCGACACCACATTGATCATTGAATTTCTGGAAGCCTTGAAACCAGAAACATCCGTATTGCCGGAACACCCCACGCTTTGCTTTATTGCGCAACTGCTGGAAGATTTCGGTGACGAATGGCTTTGGCGCCCAGCATTGTATTACCGCTGGGCCCACGCGCAAGACGCAAGGCTGATGAGCCACCGCCTTGCAGATGGCATGATGCGTGACGTACCGCTGCCCTTTTTCATGCGACGCTGGGCCATTTTAAATCGACAGCGGCTGCACTTTTTGTGGCTTGATGGCGTGCGGAAAAGCACTGCGAAACGCGTTGAAGCACATTACCTGGAAACACTGGATGCTCTTGAGACAGTGCTTGAAAAACAACCATTCGTTCTCGGCCAACGCCCAACATTGGCTGACTATGGGCTGTATGGCAGCATGTTCCGGCATTTTTTCTGCGACCCCACACCAGCGAGAATCATGCGGACTCGCGCCCCGGCCGTGCATGAGTGGGTTGCGCGTCTGTGGAATACAACACTGGCTGACTACAACAGCACGCCATTTGCGGGGCAGTTGCCCGGAGAACTAACGCCCTTGCTGAACATCGTTTGTGCAGAATTTTTACCCTATATGCAAGCCAATGAATTGGCCATTGAACAAGGCGCTCGCCAATTCAAATTCAGCAGCCAAGGTGCACAGTTCAAAATACCCACACAACGTTACCGTGCCTGGCGTTACCAGCGCTTGAGAAATCGATATCAGGCACTGGAGCTCTCAATCCAGCAAGAAATAAACGCGTGTTTTCCCGAACTGGGCACAGCCTTGAGCAAACCTGTAACATGCCCGATAGAGGCAAGAATCAAGGGCTTGCCCATAAGCACACCCACAACAATGACAAGTAGAACATGGTGAAAGTAGACGGTCGCACTACACGCGGACAAGCCAATAGAAAACAGATTGTTCAGGCACTGATTGAACTGATTAGAGAGGGCCATCCAGCGCCCACAGCGGAAATGGTTTCAGCACGAGCCGGGGTAGGCCTGCGAACAGTGTTCAGGCATTTCAAAGACATGGAAACCCTGTACAGGGAAATGACCAATGAGGTGGATGCAATTGTTGCCCCTGTGTTGGTCACACCGGTCATGGGCAGCAATCTGCACGAAAAACTGATGCATGCGATTGAGCGACGCGCCGACATGTTTGAAAAGCTGGCTCCGCTACAAGCTGCGAGCCTGGTGCACTTGCATGAATCCAAATACCTGCGGGACAGGCAAGCCAGCACTGTTGAGCTACAACGCCACCTGCTCAAGGCGTTTTTACCTGGCGAGATAGTTAAAGACAAAGCCCTGTTTGAGGCATTTGATTTGGTAATGAGTATTGAAACCTGGTTGCGACTTCGTCGAGATCAAAAGCTCAGCGTGAACGCAGCCAAGAAAGTTCTTCAGCGCAGCGTTGAGCAACTGTTGAAATAAGTGCTCTGTTACAAAACGAGCGATTAAATCAGGCGGTCAAGGAGGGCATCAAACTGCGCAATGCCTTGGTCTTGAGACACCACGCCATCGCGAATCAACTGGCGAATTCCCCAAAAGGAGAGAATAACCATCCAGACGAGGCCAGTGGCCGCTGCCTGATCCAGACCTTTGGCTTTGCGCATGGTTGGAACCCACAACTTCAAAATGACGCCTCGAATTCCCAAACGAATGGTTTCAAGCTCAGGCGAATTCAAACCTGAACCGGCAATCAATTGCCACAGCGCATCGCCCTTGCCCACTGGCATGTCCAGAGAAACAAACACCGCAGCACGTATGGCCAGCTTGATGTCATCGGGATTGCTGGTAATTGCAAGCGCGGTACCTTGCATCGTATCTGTGAAAATAGCCCACGCAGTCGCACCCAGCAAACTTTCCAGATTCGGAAAGTGTTGATACACCAACTGCCGGCTTACGCCAGCCCGCTCAGCCAGCGCACTCATGTTCAACACACCCCACCCCGCCTCTTCCACCAGCTCTGCAGCAGCATTCAGCAGC
>DASUEF010000169.1:0-12700 GCA_036275215.1 Limnobacter sp.
TCATACGGTGAAGGGACAAGCAATGACAGAACACACCTCCAAACAATATGACGCCGAGCTGGAGTCTCTGCGTTCCCGTGTACTTCAAATGGGCGGTTTGGTGGAAAATCAGATCGTGTCTGCCATTGAGGGCTTGGGTGCGTCCGACACCAATATATTTAAAGAAGTGATTCGCCGCGAGCAAGAAGTCAACCAGATTGAACTGGAAATCGACGAGCTCTGTAACCACATTCTGGCTCGCCGCCAGCCGGCCGCTGTGGATTTGCGTTCGGTGATTGTGGCCATCAAAATGATTCGCGATCTTGAACGCATTGGCGATGAGGCCGAAAAAGTGGCTCGCATGGGGATGATGATCGCCGAGGCTGGCAAAAATTTTGTACCCAAGGTGGATTTGCATCGCATCGCAAGCAATGCAATTGCCATGTTGCGCAAAGTGCTTGATTCATACGCAAGAGTGAATGCAGTGTCAGCGGCTGAAGTGGTGCGTGCCGACCTGGAAGTGGATGACGAGTTCAAAGCCATTTTGCGTCAGCTGATTACTTTCATGATGGAAGACCCCCGCACCATTTCCCGTTCTATTGAGATTTTGTTCATTGCAAAAGCCATTGAGCGGATTGGCGATCATTCCAAGAACATGTCTGAGCATGTGGTTTACATGGTCAAGGGCCGGGATGTGCGTCACCAAGGGCCTGAAAAAGTGGCGCAGGAAGCTCAGGGCAATTGACCCCCTGGAATTCGCACGCATCACTGAAGTTTGGAGTTGCCTAACATCAGGTATGCCACCGCGATGTTGCTGATGGTGCAAGCGGCCAAGGCTGCTACAGTGTAGAAAAACACGCATGCATAAACGCCCATGTTTTCCAGGATGGCACCCAGCCCGTACATCAGCAACATCACCACCGTCCAGCGCCACAAGTACACCTTCAGGTGGTGGCGTTGCGCCCGGTTATGACGCAGGGCCGCGCTGCGCTGGTAGACCTCGCGCACATTGACGTCCCTGAACATCCATTGAAAGAAAAAGTACCTGAACAGCACACTGTGGGTGAAGTTGGCCATGGCTTGCTCCTTCCTCGCACGTCCAGTATGCAAGCTGCCGGCCAATAAGAAAAGCCCCTGCTAAGAGGGGCTTTTACATACCGCGTTGCGCTTTGGATTTAGTCGGCCTTGGGTGGGACGTAGCCAGCGGCGCGCTCTGCACCTTCACCAAAGAAGTGCTTTTCCATTTGTTCCATCAGGTATTTGCGGGCACGGGCATCGGCCAAGCTGAGGCGGTTTTCATTGACCAGCATGGTTTGCAGTTTGAGCCACTCTTGCCAGGCCTGTTTCGACACATTTTCGAAGATTTTTTTGCCCAGTTCGCCTGGCGCTGGTGGGAAATCCAGACCTTCGGCCTCTTTGCCCAGTTTGATGCAATTGACGGTGCGTGCCATGTTCACTCCTAGTTGGCGGATTTCTGTATTCGGCTGTATTTTACAAAATCAAAGGTCCAAGTGCGCTCGGCCGTGGCAGGATTGGCAATGCGTTGTACTTCCTTGAAACGATCACGCGACCAGCCGGGGAAATGTGCATCCCCTTCGAAAGCCTGTTGAATCTCGGTGAGCACCATGTCGTCTACACAATCCTCCGCGAGTGCCTGTGCATATAACTTGCTGCCGCCAATGAGGTAAACCTGCGGAAAGTGTCGCAGCCACGCCAGCGCCGCTTGCAAGCTGGGGGCGCATGCTATGGCTGTTTGGTTACCTGCGGGCAGTGGGTTGGGGTAACGAACCACCAAGCGTGGGCTGCCATCGGCGGCGGGTGCAGCCTGCCACTGTGGGTTGGTGCTGACCACGACATTGAGCCGGCCGGGCAGTGGCCTGTTGATGGATTCGTAGGTTTTACGGCCCATCAGCACCGGGCAACCCAGCGTGGTTTGCTTGAAAAAAGCCAGGTCTTCGGGAAGGCGCCATGGCAGGCTGTTGTTGATGCCAATCACGCCATTGCTGGCCACCGCTGCAATCAGTGAGACTCTCATCGTTGGGCTTGCCTACACGGCCACGGGGGCTTTGATGTGAGGGTGACTCACATAGTCCACAATCTCAAAATCTTCAAAGCGATAATCGAAGATGCTCTCTGGCTTGCGATGAATTTTTAGTTGGGGCAAGGGGTAGGGCTCACGGCTAAGCTGCAATGCCACTTGCTCCATGTGGTTACTGTAGAGGTGGCAGTCACCGCCAGTCCATACAAAATCGCCCACATCCAACCCGCATTGCTGGGCCACCATGTGGGTGAGCAAAGCATAGCTCGCGATGTTGAACGGAACCCCAAGAAAAATATCAGCGCTGCGCTGGTAGAGCTGGCAGCTCAATTTGCCATCGGCCACGTAAAACTGAAACAAGGCATGGCATGGGGGCAGCTTCATGCTTTCAATTTCGGCCACGTTCCAGGCGCACACAATGTGGCGGCGGGAGTCCGGGTTGTTTTTTAATTGCTGCATGAGTTGCGCAATTTGATCGATGTGACGGCCATCGGCCGTGGGCCAGCTTCGCCACTGTACGCCGTACACCGGACCAAGGTTGCCTTGTTCATCGGCCCACTCGTCCCAAATACTCACACCGTTTTCTTTGAGGTACTTGATGTTGCTGTCGCCCATGAGGAACCACAGCAGCTCGTGAATGATGGAGCGCAGGTGCAGCTTTTTGGTGGTCACCAGCGGGAATCCCTCTTGAAGGTTAAACCGCATCTGGTAGCCAAACACAGAGCGCGTGCCAGTGCCTGTGCGGTCCATTTTGTTGGTGCCGTGGTCCAGCACATGCTGCATCAAGTCGTGGTACTGTCGCATGGTGATTGTGTGAGGAAGGTGTAGGCGATCACCTTGAAGTTTACCTTTTTGCGAGCCTCTTGCGCTTGGCCCGCCTTCAATCCGCGAGCTTCACCATTTTCTTTTCCGCTTGCTGGTCGATGAATTGCAGGCTGGCGAGCTTTGCATAAAGACCTTGCCGAGCCACCAATTCCTTGTGTGTTCCCATTTCGACGATGCGACCCTGGTCCATCACGACGATTCGGTCGGCAGCCATCACAGTGGCCAATCGGTGCGCAATAATTAGAGTGGTTCGGCCGTGTCGGCTTTTTTCGATCGCTTGTTGCACCAAGCGTTCGCTTTCGGCGTCTAGACTGGCTGTTGCCTCGTCCAGTAGCAACAGTCCGGCATTGCGCAGCACGGCGCGGGCAATCGACACACGCTGGCGCTCGCCGCCACTTAAGCGCACGCCTTTTTCACCTACCTGTGTTTTTAAACCCTGAGGCATGCGGGCCACAAAGCCGCTCGCTGCCGCATCGGCCAAGGCCTGCTGAATGTCCTCTTCGCTTGCCTGCGTTTGGCCATAGCGCACATTGCTTTCCAGGGTGCCGGAAAAGATCACCGGTTCTTGGGAGACATATGCGCAATTGGCGCGCCACTGTTCAAGGTGCAGGTGTTCCAAGGGCTGGTTTTCGATCAGGATTTGCCCGCTGCTGACGTCGTACCAGCGTAGCAGCAAATTGAAAAGGGTGGATTTGCCAGCCCCAGAAGGCCCCACCACGGCCACTGTCTCGCCGCGGCGTATGTGCAGATTGAAGTCGCGCAGAACAGGTTTGTCTGGCGCAGAAGGGTAAGCAAACTCCACGTGATTGAATTCAATGTGAAATCCGCCTTGTTTGGGTGGAGGCGGCAAGCCATGGCAGTGAATGGTGGTGTTCAAATTCAGCAACTCCACCAGCCGCTCGGCTGCGCCTGCGGCCCGCTGAAACTCGCCCAGCACTTCAGAGATGGCGGCAAACCCAGCGCCCACAAAAGCGGCGTACATCACAAACTGGGCCAATTCACCGCCTGTCATTTCACCAGTGGCCACGGCGCGGGCGCCCATCCACAGCACCACCACCAAGCCAGAAAATGCAAGGCCAATCGCAACGAACACCAGTGCAGCCCGGTTCACTGAGCGGCGCCTGGCGGTTTGGTAGGTGTGTTCGCTGGACAGCTCAAATTTGGCGGTTTCGGTGTGCTCCTGGTTGAAGGCTTGAACGGTGGTGATTTGGTTCAGCACCTCTTGGGCGATTGCACTGCTGTCGGCCAGTTTGTCTTGGCTGGCTCGGGACAATTTGCGCACTCGCCTGGCGAGCACCACAACCGGGACCATCACCACAATCACCAACACCAGCACCGCGCCCGACAGCACCGGGCTGGTCAGCACCAGCATGACCAGCCCGCCCAGCATGGTGAGCCCGTTGCGCAGGGCAAACGAGAGGCTGCTGCCCACGAGGGTTTGAATCAGGGTGGTGTCGGCCGTGAGTCGCGAGAGCACCTCACCCACCTTGAGGGTTTCAAAAAACTCAGGCCGTTGCAGCAGCAAATGCCCATACACCTTGTTGCGCAGGTCTGCTGAAACACGCTCACCCAGGGTGGTGACCAAATAAAAGCGTAGGGCGCTGGCCACGGCCAACACAAACACCAAAGCAAGCAGGCCTGCAAATGCACCAGTGAGGCCTTCGGGGTGCTGGCCCGCCAAAAAGCCGTTGTCGATGAGCCAGCGGAACATGACCGGCAAGGAAAGGGACATGGCAGCGCCCAGCAGCAGGGCTGCCACTGCGGCAGCGGTCCACGATCGGTGCGGGGCCACCAGGTGGACAAGGGTAGAACCCAGGGTTTTGAATTTGGACATACAGACCTACAGTTTCATGGGGCGATCATACCCGGTCATTTCCAGGTAGCCCTGTCCCCATGGTTCGCCTTGCGCAGTTTTTACACGCACAGCGCCCTCCCAGTACAAGGTGCCCGTGCTGGCCCGGGCGTCCAGTTCCTGGTCGTCCATCAGTGGTTCCAGCAAAAGCTCCAGGCCCGCTGCGCGCACCCGCTGGGCCACCGGGTAAGTCACACCGGTGCGTGTGGATTTCCAAGTGCGCAGCGTTTCAAAACCCGCTTTGCTGGTGTTGGTCAGGGTGCCATTGCCTTGGCGCAAAGCGCCATGCGTCCAAACGGGTGGATGGTTGGAGTCCTGATGCCGAATCTGGAAGGCCATGAGTGACTCGCCTTTCAATCCATGCAGGCCCACCCAATCCCAGCCTTGTGCATCAGGCGCCAGCACCGTGCTGGACCATTCATGGTCCATCCAAAACACGCCTTCTGCCGGAAATTGTTTGCCATCCACGCGTATTTGCCCACTGGATTGCATGTGGGGCAGGGTGATGTAATGGCTGGATTGCTCTGGCCGTGGCCCTTTTCGGGAATAGCCCTGTTCACCCTGCAGCCAAGGGGCTTGTGTGGCCTGCATGCCAAGGTTCAACCCAAGCGCACTGGTTTGAATATTGCATTCCCAACGATCGCCTGTGCGGGTGTGCAAGCGCCAATTGGGCATTTGCAGATTCAATGCTTCAGCCTCGGTGGTTTGTATGTTTGCACCGCCGCTGCCAGCGCGGCGAATGATCTGGTCGTGCACCAGCCCGCTCTTGCTAGGGATGGCGAGCGCTGCGTGCGCCAACAGGAGTTGATCTGGTGCAAAACGGCTTGGGTTTTGCACATTCACCTCGGGTGCTGACCTAAAAAACGTGATTTGTACACCAAAAGGCTGGGGCATTGCCGGGCTGCTAAACCAACCCGTGAAATACCACCATTCGGTGCGGTAGGCCAAGTGAACACCGTGATCTCGTGGCAATTGCACAGGTCGCAGCGGGCTGGGTTGTGCATACACCCGCGTGTTACTGGCCTGCCCCGCAAGCGGCAGTGCATGCATCAGGCCACCAGCAGCCAAGGCCTGCAAGAGCGTGCGGCGTCTCATGCCCAATCCTCTTTGAGTTGTACCAGGAGGTCTTTGCCCAATTTGCCACGCAGGGCCAGCATCACGGTGGCGGTGGACATGATCAGCAAACCTGCCACCATCACAGCGAGGTCCCGCCAGGGCATGTGCCAGTTCATGGTCCAGTGAAAGGACTGTGGATTGACCACAAACACCAGCACGGCGGCAAAGGCCAGTCCCATCATCATGCCCACCCCGGCGGCAAGCAAAGAGGCCAACAATGCCTCACGGGCAATTAGGCTGAGCAAGGTGCTGCGCTGGGCACCCAGGGCACCCAGTAGGGCAAACTCCCGTTTGCGTTGAAGTGCCATGGCCGAGAATGTGGTGCCCACGCCAAACAGGCCAATCACCACGGCTGCAATTTCCAATAGGTAAGTGACCGCAAAACTGCGGTCAAAAATATCCAGGCTCACCTGCCGAATTTCGCCCGGCTCGGCAAAGTCCACGCGGTCTTGCAGGGCAGTGCCCTCCAACGCCACCTGGATGGCTTTCACCGCCTCGCCCACGGTGACGCCTTTTCGTGGCCATGCCGCCGCCTGTGTGTCATCAAAAGAAATAGCGTGCCGTTCGGCCAGCAATGCCTTGGGCAGCACAATCGCCCCATGCTGGCGGGTGTAGTCTCGCCAAACCCCCATCACCGTGGCCGTGACACTTACCCCGCCATCCAGGGGCAGCACCAGCGTATCGCCTGTGCGTTTGCCATACAGGTCGGCCACGGGTTCGCTCACCCACACGGGCAGCGTGTTTGCTTGGGGGGTGTCAATCGTGGGGCCTGTCATGGGAAGGCGTGCGCTGGCGGCTTCGGTGGCAATTGGCCGTGCAATCAACTCAACCGCTGGACGAGCCGGGTCCAGAATCAGCGATTGTTGGCCCCAAAACTCCGCTTGGGCCAGCTCGGGAAGCCTGGCGATTTTTCTTTGAACATCCTGTGGAAATATTTGCGTTTGCTGGTTTTGGGGTTTCATGTATAGCGGGGCCGGCAGCACCTGGTTTAACCACTCGTCCAGCGAGTGGCGGAAGCTGTAAATCATCACATGCATGGCCACCACCAAAGCAAAACTGGCCACCACCCCAGACAAACCCACCGCCAGCAGATTGGGTGTGCTGGCCAAACGTGCGCGGGCAAGGTGGCCGAGGTGGCCCAGGGCCGGGGGATGAGGAATAAACCACCGCACGAACAGGCCGATGCAGGCAATGCCGCCAAACAAGCCAAAGGCCACAGCAAGGTAGCCACCCACGGGAACATTGCCCCTGGGTGGTATCCACAGGCTGAGCACTGCGGCTGCGCACAGGGCAAGACCCAGCCAATGGGCACGGTTTGCAAACTGCAAACCCGCCTCTTCGGTGCCGGCGCGCAGGCGCTGTTGCAAGGCCATGCGCCCAGTCTGCAGGGCAGGTGCCAAGCCACCCAGCACGGTGGCCAGCCCACCAAACAGTGCAAATGCCACTGCATTTTGCCAACCCATACGCAATTGCCCAGTGCTGGTTTCAAAGTAGCCTGCGCCCAGGTCCACCCCCAGTTGTGACACCACCGTTTGTGCCAAGGCAAATCCCAAAACCACACCCGCCAAACCACCCAGCAGGCCACAGCAAGCGGATTCGAACAACACTTGCATGCGTAATTTGCTGGGTGTGCAACCCATGGCTGCCAACAATGCCCATTGCCGCGCACGCTGGGCCACAGCCAGCATTTGGGTAGAAAAACTCAAAAACCCTCCCGTGAGCAAAGCCACCATCGCGAGAATGGACAAGTTGGCCCGGTATGCCTGCGATACACTGGCCCCACGGCTGCCTTGTTCCGCTGGGGTTTCAAAGCGGCCCAGGCGTGCCAGCTCGCCGGCACGTTGGGTGGTGAAGGTTTCTGGTGAGATACCCTCGCGCAGCTTGATGTCAATTCGACTGAGTTGGCCCAGCAGCCCAAAGCCAGCTTGCACAGCAGCGATGTCGCTTACCAACAGCACCTGCCCAGCGCCTGCCGCAGGCACGGTGCCCGCCAGGTCCCAACGCCGTGTTTTGCCTTGGTGTTGGCTGCGCAACTGCATGGGGGCGCTGCTTTGCTCACCCTGCAAGGCTTGCATCAGCGCAGGGCTTGCAAAGGCGTTGCGATCGTTCAACATGGGGATATTGCCCTCGCTGGCCTGAGTGCCTTGATCTGTGGCCTGACCCAGCAAATTGGGTGTTACCAGCGCAGCGGTGAACACATCCAGCCCAAGCCAGCGCACAGGCCGCTCCATGCCATCAATGGCCACTTGCAATTCCAGAATCGGCGAGGCCACCGCGACTTCAGGCCATTGCACCACCGTCTCCAGCACGGATTCTGGCAGGCGCTCGCTGTGTGGCAACAATTGCAAATCGGCCACCCCTGCAAATTGACGCACACCACTGTTGAACTGTTCCAGCGCATGCTGATGAATCAGGTGAACCGCCAAACCCAGGCCCACGCCCACCGCAATCGCCAGGGTGGCAATGCCCCATTTCATGGGCTGGTCTTTCAGGGCCCCAAGAAGCAATTGCCACCACAGCCGCATTGCCACAGGCCAGCGCATGGTGATTATTGCCCTTCGGTGAGGTGGTGCTTTGCCAAACGCAGTTGGTGTCCCAATGCGCTGGCTGCGTGGTGAGAATGGGTCACCATCACCAAACCGCTGCCTTCGTTTGCACAACTTTGAAGCAGCACATGCAACACCTTGTCGGCGTTGTCTTCGTCCAGATTGCCCGTGGGCTCATCGGCCAAAATAAGTGGAGGTTTTAACGCCAGCGCACGCGCAATCGCCACGCGTTGTTGTTCTCCGCCAGACAGTTCTCTGGGGAAGGCTTTTGCTTTGTGGGCCATTCCCACCTGGGCCAGCAGCGCGCCAGTGCGTGCATGGTCTGGTTGCTCGCCAGCCAGCAAAAACGGCAACTCCACGTTTTGAATTGCATTGAGGTGCGGCATGAGGTAGTAGGCTTGAAACACCAGGCCCACATGGCGCAAGCGGCGTTTGGCCAAAGCCGCTGGAGCGAGAGTTGCTAGTGCTTGCCCATGCCATTGCACGGTGCCAGTGTCGGGTGTTTCCAAACCCGCCATCAGATGCAGCAGGGTGGATTTGCCACTGCCCGACTCTCCCACCACAGCCAAGCTCTCGCCCGCTTGCAAGGCAAGCGCCACGTCTTCAAAGAGCCGAACCCCGCCCAGTTGTTTGGATAAACCTTCCACCCGCAACACGGGCTGATCGCTTGGGGTGCCGCTTGGGGTGAGGTTCATTACTCAGTCATGCCGCTAACAACGGTGTTATACCCTGCATCCACGTAAGTAATTTCTGCGGTCACACCACGCGCCAAATCCGACAACATGAAAGCAGCCACGTTGCCCACGTCCTCAATGGTGACATTGCGACGCAAAGGGGCCGCGTCTTCAACCGCATGCAATATTTTGCTGAATCCTTTGATGCCGGCCGCCGCCAGGGTTTTGATGGGGCCTGCAGAAATCCCATTGACGCGGATTCCTTTGGGGCCGAGGGACTCAGCCAAGTAACGCACCGACGCTTCCAAAGAAGCTTTGGCCAGTCCCATGGTGTTGTAGTTGGGCACCATGCGTTCTGCACCCAGATAGCTCAGCGTGAGCAGGGCACCTTCACGGCCTTGCATCATGGGGTAAGCGGCTTTGGCCAGTGCCGGGAAGCTGTAGGCAGAAATGTCGTGGGCAATCCGAAAAGCTTCCCGCGAAATACCTTCCAGAAAGTCGCCAGCAATGGCTTCACGAGGGGCAAATCCAATGGCATGCACCAGGCCATCCAGACCATCCCAGTGCTTGGCCAGTTCTACAAACAGGTTGTCGATTTGCGTGTCTTCGGCCACGTCCAGCGGGAAGACAAGCTTGGAGTCAAACTCGGCCGCCATCTCGGTGATGCGGTCCAAAAAGCGCTCTGTTTGGTAGGTGAATGCCAACTGGGCGCCTTCGCGGTGACATGCTTTGGCTATGCCATACGCAATGGATCGGTTGGACAGCAGCCCGGTGATGAGAATTTTTTTGCCAGCGAGGAATCCCACGTTGCAATGCTCCTGAGGTTGATCTGTTTTTAATTCGTTGTCCGCGCCTATTATAGGCAATTGTTGCGGTGCTCAGGAGGGAAGGTCATTGCGAGTCCGTTTGGCATTTAGGCTTTCGCTGGGGTTCGTTGCAAGCTTGTGGCTATTGATTGTGGCAAGGTGTGGCGCAATTGGGGCCAAATGGCCTAAAAATTGCGCCGCGCAGTTTTGCCAGGTGAATTGACTGGCATGTTGCTGGGGCACATGTCGTTCAATGCATAGCGCGGCAAGCGCGGCTTTTTTTAAATCCCAGTCCAGCACGCCGGCGCCACTGCGACCCACCACATCCAGCGGCCCGTGCACTGGGAAGGCTGCCACCGGGCAACCGCAGGCCATGGCCTCCAGCAGCACCAATCCAAAGGTGTCCGTTTGGCTGGGAAATACAAAAACATCCGCGCGCTTGTATAACTCGGCCAAAGCCGCGTGGTTCAGCATGCCAAACCACCGCACATTCGGGTATTTTCTTGCAAGCACCTTGCGTGCTGGGCCATCGCCGCCAATCCATTTCTCGCCCGGCAACTCCAGGCTTAAAAATGCTTCCAGGTTTTTTTCCACAGCCACACGGCCCGTATACAAAAACACGGGTTTTTGAACGTTGCTGGTCTCTAGGCGCTTGAGCAACTCCACGTGTTGCGGGTCCTCCATTGCCAGGGCCTTGGGGTTGTAGTTGAGGTGTTTGGCCGCTGCGCTGGGTGTTGGGTTGAAGCGGCTCAAATCCACGCCACGCTGCCAAAGCACGCAATTGGACAGGCCCCGGCCTTTCAGGGTTTGAATCATTGAGAGGGTTGGCACCATCACAGCCTTGGCTGGTTGGTGGAACCAGCGCAGCAATGCGGCCGTGAGGCGAACTGGGATGCCGGTGCGCGCATTCACATACTCTGGAAATTGCGTGTGGTAGGCCGTGGTAAATGGCAGGCCACGACGGCGTGCCAACAATCGCATCCCCAGGCCAATCGGACCTTCGGTTACAATGTGCACCGCTTGTGGCCGAAAGCTGTCTAGCCGCTTGCGTAACAATCCCCACGGCCACACGGCGAGACGAATTTCCGGGTAGGTGGGGCAGGGCACCGTTTTGAAAAGGCCTGGGTGAATCACCATCACATCGTGACCTTGCTCGCCCAGTTGTTTCACCACCTGGCTTAGCGTTTGCACCACCCCATTGACCTGCGGAGCCCACGCATCGGTGACGATTAAAATGCGCATGGTCTACTCCACCTTGGCCAGTTCCAGCGCCTTCTTTTTGCCAGCCGGTGCGTCTCGGTAGGGCCAGTGCACAATTTCCAGGGTGCCGCAGGGCTTTTCAACCAAGGCGGTCAGGCTTTCTACCCAATCGCCATCGTTGCAGTACAGCAAGCCATCCACTTCTTTAATTTCAGCCTTGTGGATGTGGCCGCACACCACGCCGTCGTAGCCTCGGTGCTTCGCCTCGTGGATCAGGGCGTTTTCAAATTCCAAAATAAAGTTGACGGCGTTTTTAACCTGGTGCTTGAGGTACTGCGAGAGCGACCAGTAGGGGTAGCCCAGTTTGATGCGAATGTTGTTCAGCATCCGGTTCAAGGTGAGGGCAAAGTTGTAAAGCGTGTCACCCAAGTAAGCCAGCCATTTGGCGTAACGCACCACTTGGTCAAATTCATCACCATGCACCACCCACAGCCTTTTGCCTTGTGCAGTGGTGTGCACCGCGCGTTCAAGGATCGGAATGTCGCCAAAAGTCATGCCCGCAAACTGGCGCGCAGCCTCGTCGTGGTTGCCCGGGATGAATACCACCTTGGTGCCTTTGCGCGCCTTGCGCAGCACTTTTTGAATCACGTCGTTATGGCTTTGCGGCCAGTACCAGCTTTTGCGCAGTTGCCAGCCGTCGATGATGTCGCCCACCAAGTACAACGTGTCGCTTTCGTTGTGCTTCAAAAAGTGAAGTAGGGCATCTGCCTGGCAGCCTGGTGTCCCTAGGTGAATATCCGATATCCAGATTGTTCGGTACTTGTGATCACCCACGTCTTCTTGGGCTAAGTCTTCGAGGTGCTGCTCTGCAACGGCTGCTGCAGTGCCGCTTGCGCCCAGTTCCTCCGTCGGGAATTTTGCAAACAGTTGCTCGGCAAGTTGTTTGTTCAGGTCGAAGTGAGCGGGGCGCATTGGGTGGGTCCATGTTTTTGTCATGCCACCGATTAAACGCTCCCTCTTTGACTGCACTGTGACAGGTTTATGACCCTTTTTTGACAAACAAAAACCCGGTGGGGAAACAGTCCGCACCGGGTTTTAATGCGCAAGCGTGCCGTGGGAGCCGAATAGCCTTGGTCTTATTGGGCTTCCAGACTTTTTGGCAGCCACCATGTGAAGCCATACAACAGGGTTTTACCCACCACTTCCAGGGGTGGGAGGTTTTTGCCTTTCAGGCGGATGAATGCAATTGGCAGCTCCAAGGTGTGTGCCACCAGCAACAAAACTGCCAGCGCCAAGAGGAAGGGCATCACCAAGCTGAGCAACAGATAGGCTGGAACAACAATCCAGAAGCCATTCATGACCTTGCGCATGGATTCAAATGTTTTTGGGCTGAGGTTGATAGTTTTCATGAGTGCAGTGATCAAAAAAGATTAAGTGACAAGAAGTGTTGTCAAAAGTAGGGGGCCTCGCCGGCTTTGTCAACTCCAATTCAAGCAGATCAAACCAGCCCGCATTGACAATCCCGCCCCGTGCTGTACAATCACACCCCTTCGGCGCAGGCGCGTAGCTCAGTTGGTTAGAGCACCACCTTGACATGGTGGGGGTCGTTGGTTCGAGTCCAATCGCGCCTACCATTGCCCACACGGCAATGAAAAGCGTGTGCC
>DASUEF010000170.1:0-1145 GCA_036275215.1 Limnobacter sp.
GTGGCAAGGTGCACCAGACTTCCAAAGCCTTGCTGATTTGAATGTGTGGCTTGAGCACCGCTGCAAAGCGCTGTGGTCAGAACTGCGCCACCCCGAGTTAGACCAAACAGTGCAAGAAGCCTTTGCCGATGAACAAAGCGAACTGATGGCACTGCCCAACGCTTTTGATGCGTTTGTAGAGCAAACCAAGCGAGTCACTTCAACCTGCCTTGTTCACCACGAGGGCAATCGCTACAGCGTGCCAGCCAGTTACGCCAACAGGGCCATCAGCCTTCGGATTTATGCAGACAAACTGGTGATGGCTGCCGAAGGTCAACACATTGCAGAGCATCCAAGACTGTTTGGCAGTGGCCACGCTCGGCGTGGCCACACACAATACGATTGGCACCATTATTTGTCTGTGCTTCAGAAGAAACCTGGGGCGTTGCGCAATGGCGCGCCATTTGCTGAATTACCACCAGCCTTCAAGAAGCTTCAATCCATATTGCTGCAACGCCCCGGTGGTGACCGTGACATGGTGGAAATTCTTGCACTGGTGTTGCACCACGATGAAGGTGCGGTACTCAGTGCTGTGGAATTGGCATTGGAGTGTGGCAAGCCATCGAAGGAGCATGTGCTTAATCTGTTGGGACGTTTGACCGAAGAACCACCACCCAAACCGATTCCAATTCCCAAGGGATTAAGGCTGACACTGGAACCACAGGCCAACGTGAACCGATATGACAGTTTGAGGAGAGCCCATGATGCAGCATGAAGGCCATGTGAGAATCCTCAAATCCTTAAAGCTGTTTGGCATGGCACACGCCATTGAGGAATTGGGCAATCAGAATTCACCAGCATTTAACCAAGCCTTGCCCATGCTGGACAGCCTGATTAAAGCTGAGGTGGCAGAGCGTGAAGTACGTTCGGTGAACTATCAACTGCGCGTGGCCAAGTTCCCCGTGTATCGGGACTTGGTGGGCTTTGACTTCAGTCAAAGCCTGGTCAATGAGGCCACAGTCAAACAATTGCACCGCTGCGACTTCATGGAACAAGCCCAGAACGTGGTGCTGATTGGTGGACCGGGCACAGGCAAGACTCACCTGGCCACGGCCATTGGCACGCAAGCAGTGATGCACTTGAACCGACGGGTGCGCTTCTTCTCC
>DASUEF010000171.1:0-2711 GCA_036275215.1 Limnobacter sp.
TACCACTCCTTCCAAATCGAGGGGTCGAAGTAGAAGCTTTCGTAATCCGTTTTTGGAAACTCGCGTTCAGGATCCTCTGTTAGTTGTGATGTATGAACGAGCACTTGCTTGATCGCAATGCCGTATTTCAAGGCAAACGCAAAATCGCGCTCGTCGTGCGCAGGCACGCCCATCACAGCGCCATCGCCGTAGCTCATCAGCACATAGTTGCCCACCCAAACTGGCACGCTTTCGCCGGTGAGTGGGTGCGTTACATTCAGGCCAGTGGGCATGCCCTTCTTTTCCATGGTGGCCATGTCGGCCTCGGCCACGCCACCAGCCTTGCATTCAGCGATGAAGGCTTGCAGTTCAGGGTTGCTTTCAGCCGCCAGTGTAGCAAGGGGGTGTTCGGCCGCCACGGCGCAGAAGGTGACGCCCATGATGGTGTCGGCACGCGTGGTGAACACGTACAGTTTGCCGTCTTGAACCAATTCACCCGCCGCGTTTTTGATTTCATGCGGGAAAGCAAAACGCACGCCGGTGGATTTGCCAATCCAGTTTTCCTGCATCACTTTGACGCGGTCTGGCCATTGCAGTCCATTCAAATCCTCGAGCAGCACATCGGCATAGTTGGTGATCGCCATGTAATACATGGGAATGTCGCGCTTCTCGACCGTGGCACCAGAGCGCCAGCCCTTGCCGTCAATCACCTGTTCATTGGCCAGTACGGTTTGGTCAATCGGGTCCCAGTTCACGGTGCCTGTTTTTTTGTAAACAATGCCTTTCTCGAGCATCTTCAAAAAAAGCCACTGATTCCATTTGTAGTAATCGGGCTTGCAGGTGGCCACTTCCTTGGACCAGTCAATGGCCAAACCCATGGATTCCATCTGCTTTTTCATGTAACCGATGTTGCTGTACGTCCAGGCTGCGGGCGGTTTACCATTGGCCATCGCGGCATTTTCTGCGGGCATGCCAAACGCATCCCAACCCATGGGCATCAGGGTGTTGTACCCCTTCATGCGCTTTTGGCGAATCATCACATCGTTGATGGTGTAGTTGCGCACATGGCCCATGTGCAGCTTGCCGCTTGGGTAGGGCAGCATGGACACGCAGTAGTACTTGGGCTTTAGTTTGCCGCTTGAGTCTTTTGCAAACGCCTCGGCTCTGTAGGCGTCTGATTTTTTCCATTGGCCTTGAATGGCGTTCTCAATGTCTTGGGCGGCGTATTTGTCAAACATGGTGTGTGGCAGAAAATTCTAGAGGAAGACGCGTTGCAAGCACCTCTGTGCTGTTGCATCGGACCAATCGAGCATTATATCGGTCTTTCTGTTTTTTAAGCAGAATGCCTCGCCACGAAACACTGTTAAAATCAACAGGATTGTGCAACCTTGGTGAGAAACGTGTCTTTGCTTGAGAGCCTTAATCCCGAACAGTTGGCAGCCGTGACGCTGCCGCGTGAATCCGCCCTTATTCTGGCTGGTGCTGGCAGTGGCAAAACCAAGGTGCTCACCGCGCGCATTGCTTGGCTGATCCAAACCGGACAGGTTGGCCAGGGGGGTATTCTGGCTGTTACGTTCACCAACAAAGCTGCCAAAGAAATGCTCCATCGCATCTCTAGCATGCTGCCAATCAACACACGCAGCATGTGGGTGGGCACCTTTCATGGCCTATGCAATCGCATGTTGCGTGCCCACTGGAAGGAGGCTGGTTTGCCCCAGGCCTTTCAAATCTTGGACATGCAGGACCAGCTCTCCGCAATCAAACGCATGTACAAAGTGCTGAACATTGATGCAGAAAAATTTCCGCCCAAGCAGTTGAGTTACTTCATCGGCTCTGCCAAGGAGCAGGGCCTGCGCCCCAAAGATGTCGACGCCCACGACGAATACCACCGCATGATGGTGCGGCTTTATGAGGCCTATGAAATACAGTGCCAGCGCGAAGGCGTAGTGGATTTTGCAGAGTTGCTACTGCGTAGCTTCGAGCTACTGGGCGCCAATCCTGCGCTGCGTGAACATTATCAGGCGCGTTTCAAATACATTCTGGTGGATGAGTTTCAAGACACCAACACCCTTCAATACCATTGGCTAAAACGCCTTGCTGGCGCGCAGGGGTGCATCTTCGCGGTGGGCGATGACGACCAGTCCATTTACGCTTTCCGTGGCGCACGCGTGGCCAACATGGCGCAGTTTGAGCGCGACTTCAATGTACAAAACCGCATCAAACTGGAGCAAAACTACCGCTCTGTGGGCAACGTGCTCAAGGCGGCCAACGTGCTGATTGCCCACAACAAAGCCCGTTTGGGCAAAGACCTGTGGACTGATGCTGGCGAGGGTGAGGCCATACGGGTTTATGAGGCCGTTAGCGACCAGGATGAGGCCGCTTTTGTGATTGATCGCATCAAAAAGCTCACGCTGGAAGAGGGCTATAGTCGATCCGATGTCGCGATTTTATACCGCTCCAACGCGCAGTCGCGTGTGGTTGAACAAGCGTTGTTCAATGCGGGCATTCCCTACCGTGTCTATGGCGGCTTGCGCTTTTTTGAGCGGGCTGAAATTAAACATGCGCTGGCTTATCTGCGCTTGCTCGACAACGCCGACGATGACAATTCCTTCTCCCGTGTGGTGAATTTCCCCGCACGAGGCATTGGTGCACGCAGCATCGAGCAATTGCAAGATTTGGCCACTGCCAATCAAACCTCCCTGTTTCGGGCCATTCGTTTTATGGAGGGCCGC
>DASUEF010000172.1:0-1506 GCA_036275215.1 Limnobacter sp.
GTTGGTTTTTACTTGTTGTGGATTGGGCTGCGCGCCAAACAGGCCACTCACGGTGGCCACCGCGCTGGCCCCTGCGGCTTTTAACAAGGGCAAATGCGACAGGGAGATGCCACCAATGGCCACACTGGGCACACCCAGTGCACGGGCCTGTTGAAACAGCGACAGCGGCGCACGCACGGCGTGCGGCTTGGTGGGGCTTGCAAACACGGCACCAAAGGCCACGTAACTGGCCCCCTGCAAAACGGCTTGCTGCGCCACTTCCATTCGATTGTAACAAGAAGCCCCCAGCACCCAGGGCTTGGGCAAGCGGGCACGGGCCGTGGAAATGGGCTCGTCATGCTGCCCCAGGTGCAAACCCAGCAAACTTTCACTGCCCTGCCATGCGGGGGCCCAGGCCAGCAGCCACTCGGCGGGGGCATCGTTCACAATCAGGCCTGCACCATGCGCCTCGCAAAGGCTCAACAACTCCCCCACCAAGGCGCGCAATTGCGGTTCGGCCCAGGCCTTTTGGCGGCACTGCAATAAACGCACGCCACCTTCCAAAGCCGCTTCTACGCATTGCAGCAAGGCCGCCTGGGTCCAGGCACCGCCCAACTCGGGCGTGATGGCGTACACGCCCTGAATGCGTGCATCGTGTTTCATGGGGTGCGCCTCCACAGCCGATTGGGAATGTGCTGCCCCTGCCCAACAGGGAAGGCATGCGCCAACGATTGCCAGGTGTAATCCAGGGCCTGCGGCACAGCCTCAAGCAAGCTTGCGCCGCCAGCCAAGAGGGCCGCCAACGCACTGGCCAGGGTGCAACCCGAGCCATGGTATTGGCCGGGCAAACGTTGGCATGGCCACGCCCGAGGCACCTCGCCCCCGGTGTACAGGCAATTCACCACCTGCCCGCCAGGCAAATGTTCACCTTTGAGCAGCACCGCTTTGCAACCCATGTCCAGCAGTGTTTGTGCAGCCGCCTCGGGCTCGCGCATGCCTGTGAAAGCCTGGGCCTCCGGCCAGTTGGGCGTGAGCACATCCACCACCGGGAAGAGTGCGTTTTTCATGTGTTCAAACAAGACTGCCCCCCCAAAGCCATCGCCACGTCCGGAGGCACGCACGGGGTCGACCACCAAGGGCACAGCGGGCCAGCGGGCTTTAAGCGCCACCACGGCATCTACAGCCGCTGCGCTGCCCAACACACCCGCCTTCAGGGCATGGGGCATCACCCCATCGGCCAACAGGCTGTCCACTTGGGATTGTAGCCAGTCGGCGTGCAGGGGCTCAAAACGTTGCACCCCTTGGGTGTTTTGCGCGGTGAGCCCAGTGAGCACGGTGAGCGCATGGCCACCCATGGCCGCAACAGCCAGCACATCGGCCTGCAAGCCCGCACCGCTGGTGGGGTCACTTGCCGAAAAAGCCAAAACCAGGGGGATTTGCTGCAACATTGAAAACCCAAAAAAACCCGCAAGCTTTGAGATTGCTTGCCAAACTCAGTATTATCCTCCGGTTGCAAAAAATTTTCTT
>DASUEF010000173.1:0-1702 GCA_036275215.1 Limnobacter sp.
GTGGCAAGGTGCACCAGACTTCCAAAGCCTTGCTGATTTGAATGTGTGGCTTGAGCACCGCTGCAAAGCGCTGTGGTCAGAACTGCGCCACCCCGAGTTAGACCAAACAGTGCAAGAAGCCTTTGCCGATGAACAAAGCGAGCTGATGGCGCTACCCAATGCCTTTGATGCATTCGTGGAACAAACCAAGCGGGTGACTTCAACCTGCCTTGTTCACCATGAGGGCAATCGCTACAGCGTGCCAGCCAGTTATGCCAACAGGGCCATCAGCCTTCGGATTTATGCAGACAAGCTGGTGATGGCTGCCGAAGGCCAGCATATTGCCGAGCATCCAAGACTGTTTGGTAGTGGCCACGCTCGGCGCGGCCACACACAATACGACTGGCACCATTATTTGTCTGTGCTTCAGAAGAAACCTGGGGCGTTGCGCAATGGCGCGCCATTTGCTGAATTACCACCAGCCTTCAAGAAGCTTCAAGCCATCTTGTTGCAACGCCCTGGTGGTGACCGTGACATGGTGGAAATTCTTGCACTGGTGCTACACCACGACGAAGGTGCTGTACTCAGTGCTGTGGAATTGGCATTGGAGTGTGGTAAACCATCCAAGGAGCATGTGCTTAATCTGCTAGGACGCTTGACCGAGGAGCCTCCACCCAAACCGATTCCAATTCCCAAGGGGTTAAGGCTGACACTGGAACCACAGGCCAACGTGAACCGCTACGACAGTTTGAGGAGAGCCCATGATGCAGCATGAAGGCCATGTACGAATCCTCAAATCCTTAAAACTCTTTGGCATGGCACACGCCATTGAGGAGTTGGGCAATCAGAACTCACCCGCATTTAACCAAGCCTTGCCCATGCTGGACAGCCTGATTAAAGCTGAAGTGGCAGAGCGTGAAGTGCGTTCGGTGAACTACCAACTGCGGGTGGCCAAGTTCCCCGTGTATCGGGACTTGGTGGGCTTTGACTTCAGTCAAAGCCTGGTCAATGAGGCCACAGTCGAACAACTGCACCGCTGCGACTTCATGGAACAAGCCCAGAACGTGGTGCTGATTGGTGGACCGGGCACAGGCAAGACTCACCTGGCCACGGCCATTGGCACGCAAGCAGTGATGCACTTGAACCGACGGGTGCGCTTCTTCTCCACCGTGGATTTGGTCAATGCACTGGAGCAGGAGAAAGTATCTGGACGGCAGGGACAAATCGCAAACCGCCTGTTGTATGCCGACTTGGTGATTCTGGATGAGCTGGGCTATTTGCCATTTAGCCAAACCGGTGGGGCACTGCTGTTTCACCTGCTCTCAAAACTGTACGAGAAAACCAGCGTGATACTGACCACCAACTTGAGCTTCTCGGAATGGAGCCGGGTGTTTGGCGATGAAAAGATGACCACTGCGTTATTGGACCGACTAACCCACCACTGCCACATTCTGGAAACAGGCAACGAAAGTTACCGTTTCAAACACAGTTCAACTCAAAACAAGAAGGAGGAAAAACAGCCCCGAAAACTGAAAATCGAGACATAATTCTGACACCAAGGGGTGGGTCAAAATTCAATGCAAATCCCGGGTCAAATTTGGGTGCAAATCAACATGGTGCGGTTGATGGTGGTGTTTTGACTGTCCGTTTTACTTATCGTGGAGATGTTATCCGCATCTTCGGGGCAGGCTACTGGCGAAAAGGAAGGGCTATATATGAAAGC
>DASUEF010000174.1:0-7271 GCA_036275215.1 Limnobacter sp.
CACGGCCAAGCCGTCGGCGTCTTCGTCAATGGCGGCGTCCACCAGCTCTTGCACCGAACGGTTGTGGCCCAAGTGAACCACCTCGGCCCCCTGGCTTTGCAGCAGGCGGCGAATCATGTTGATGGCAGCATCGTGCCCGTCGAACAGGGAGGAGCCTGTGACAAAGCGCAATGGCGTGGTTTTGTGTTCAGAAGGGGGGTTGCCCACCTCCCCGGTGCTGCTCTTCATGACTGTCTCCTGGTGCATGGCGGCTATTTTCCACCGCTCGTTTGAATTTTGATTCTAACCGATCCATGTGCCAAGCGTAGCAAATCACCAGCCCCAGGAAAGAAATTAGCAAGACCGAGGAGATGAGCCAGTAGGTGAGGGGGATGCCGTAGACGTGTATGCCCAAACGCGGAACCAAGATCACAATGCCCAGAATGAGCAGCACCCACACCGCCAGCAAACGCCAGGTGATGCGTTTGACCCGCTGCCAGTACAACTCCTCCAGGGGGGTGGGCGGGCCATTTTTCATGGTGTACACCTATTGGGCAAATTGGGGTTTGAAGCGATACACCGCCAATGTGCTGCGCAAATTGCCCAACACGGAGACAGTGTTGCCATTCAAAAACAGTTCTTTGCCCAGCACCTTGTAGCCAATTTGCCCGAGCAAGGCCTCAAAATCCTTGACGGTGCACAGGTGAATGTTGGGCGTGTTGTACCACTGGTAGGGCATTTGCTTGGAAACAGGCATGCGACCCATGGCAATGGACCACACGTGATACCAGTGCCCAAAATTGGGAAAACTCACCACGCCCTCTTTGCCCACCCGGGCAATCTCGCGCAATATGCGCTCGGTGTTGTGCATGGCTTGCAGGGTTTGCGAGAGTATCACCACATCAAAGGCGTGGTCATCGAACATGGCCAAACCTTTTTCAAGGTCTTGTTGAATCACGTTGATGCCATTGGCCACACTGCGCTGGACATTGGTGTCATCAATTTCAACGCCATAGCCGGTGGCCTGGCGTGTTTTCATGAGGCGCGCCAAAAACGAGCCATCGCCACAGCCCAAGTCGAGCACCCGTGCACCCACGGGAATCCAGCTCTCGATGAGATCCAAGTCGGCCCGAGGCACCACAATCGGCAAAGGTTGAACATCCTGGCGCACGGCGGGGGTGAGCTTTTTCATGTCGACTCCTTGACCAACGCCTGGGCAATGCGCTCAAAGTAGCTGCGCACCACGTTGTGGTAACGTTCGTCGGTGAGCAAAAATGCATCATGGCCGTGGGGCGCATCGATTTCTGCATACGTCACATCCCGCTGGTTGGCCATCAGGGCTTCCACAATTTCACGGGTGCGCTCGGGTGCGAACCGCCAGTCCGTGGTGAAACTCACCAGGAGGAAACGCGCTTTTGCAGCGGCCAGCGCCTGCGCAAGATTGCCGTTGGTGTGCCGGGCCGGGTCGAAGTAATCCAGTGCTTTAGTGATCAGCAGGTACGTGTTTGCATCAAAGTATTCCGCGAACTTGTCACCTTGGTAGCGCAGGTAGCTCTCCACCTGAAAATCCACCTCCAGGCCGTAGTTGTAATCCCCGTTGCGCAGGTTGCGACCAAACTTCTCGGCCATGTCATCACCACTGAGGTAAGTGATGTGGCCAATCATGCGGGCCAGGCGCAAACCACGCTTGGGCAACACGCCGTGTTCATAGTAATTGCCACCATGAAAGTCGGGGTCGGTCACGATGGCCTGCCGAGCCACTTCGTTGAATGCGATGTTTTGCGCACTCAGCTTAGGGGTGGAGGCAATCACCATGCAGTGGCCCAGACGGTCTGGGTAGCTAAGGCTCCACTGCAGGGCCTGCATCCCGCCCAAGCTGCCCCCCATCACAGCGGCAAACCGCTCAATCCCAAGCCGGTCTGCCAGGCGAGCCTGGGCATTCACCCAGTCTTGCACCGTCACAAACGGAAACTCGGCCCCCCAGGGCTTGCCCGTGGCGGGGTTGGTGCTGCTGGGGCCCGTGGAACCAAAACACGAGCCCAGGTTGTTCACGCCAATCACAAAAAACCGGTTGGTGTCCAAGGGTTTACCGGGGCCCACCATGTTGTCCCACCACCCCAGGCTTTTGTCATCGCCCTCGTACAAGCCAGCCACATGGTGAGATGCATTCAGTGCGTGGCACACCAGCACGGCATTGCTTTTGTCGGCGTTCAGGGTACCGTAAGTCTCCACCATCAGCTGGTAACTGGGCAGGGTTTTGCCACACTCCAACAGGAGAGGCTCATCAAAGTCAAAAAGAACGGGCTTCACAAAGCCGACGGATTGTTGGTCTGACACGGTGCTGATGCTTGTAGGTGTTGTTTGGCCCAAGGCCGCAAGTTCTCGAGTATAAATCGCAAAAGGTCTTCGCACAGGGGAAGGCCCCCAGATGCGCAGGCGTCAGTCTTGGTGCAACTGACGCATCAAGTCTTCAATTTTATCAAGCTCATAGGTGCGCGTGATTTTTTTGACCAGCTTTTGGGTGGCCTCAAAATCAGTCTTCAAAAGCAGCTCTTTGACGTCGAGCAACTGGGATGGGTGCATGGAATACTGGGTGAGCCCCATGCCAAGCAACAGGCGGGTCAAGCGAATGTCCCCGGCCATCTCGCCGCACACACTGACCGGCACATCCGCTTTGCTGGCACTTTGAATCACCTCATGAACCAAACGGAGCACGGCGGGGTGCAGCGGGTCGTACAGGTGGGCCACCTGGTGGTCCACCCGGTCCACTGCCAGCGTGTACTGGATGAGGTCGTTGGTGCCAATCGACACAAAATCCAGGTATGCCAAAAAATGGGGCAGGCTGAGCGCAGCCGCTGGCACTTCGATCATGCCACCGATGGGCACGGCCTGGTTGGCCTGAATGCGCCGTTCTGTGAGTTGTTCACGGGCCATGTCGATGTAAGCCAAAGCCTGACGTGTTTCGCGCAGGTTGGTGAGCATGGGCAGCAGTATCTTGATGGGGCCGTATTTGGCAGCACGCAGGATGGCTCGAATTTGGGTTAAAAAAATGGCGGGTTCGGCGAGGCTGAAGCGGATGGATCGCAGGCCCAAAGCCGAGGTGGAACTGACGGGCGGTGCGCTGCTGCCCGCCCCGTCAAACTGAAGGGTTTTGTCGGCCCCCAAATCGAGGGTTCGCACGGTGACAGGCTTGCCTTTCATGGCTTTGACCACTTTGCGATACGCCTCAAATTGCTCATCCTCGGACGGCCATTCTTTGCGGTTCATGAACAAAAACTCTGACCTGAACAAGCCCACCCCATCGGCCCCCGCCTCCAAAACGCCCTTCACATCCTCAGGCAGTTCAATGTTGGCCAGCAGATCGATACGCCGGCCACATTGGGTTTTGGCCTCGGTGTTGATGAGACGCTTGAGGCGCTGGCGCGACAAAGCCAGAATGGCCTGCTTGCGCTGATACTCGTCGACCACCATTGCCGCCGGGTCCAAAAACACCGCCCCCACCTTGCCATCGACCACCACCAGGTCGCCATTGTGGACAAATTCCAGCACCCGGGGCACACCGACCACGGCGGGGATGCCCAAGCTGCGAGCCACAATGGCTGTGTGGGAGGTGGCCCCACCCAGCTCAGTGACAAAGGCACCCACACGGCGCCCTTTGAGCTGCACCATGTCGGCGGGGGAGATATCGTGCGCCACAATCAACCAGGGGTCTTCATTTTCGCCCTCGGGGGGCAGGGGCAAGGCCGTGGCATGGCCCCGCAGGGCTTTGAGTACCCGTTCCACCACTTGGCGCACGTCGGCGTTGCGCTCACGGAAATAGTCGTCCTCAATGGCGGCAAATTGTTCCAGCAGCACTTCCATTTGCTCCACCAAGGCCCATTCGGCGTTGATGAGCTTGGCTGCAATCAGCGTTTTGGGCTCCTCCGAGAGGATGGGGTCCAGCAAAATCAGGCTGTGCAGATTGAGCAAGGCATCAAACTCGGCAGGCGCGTCGCTGCTGAGCTGTCCGCGAATGTCGGCCAACTCTTCGGTCACTCGCTTGACGGCGTTGTCAAATCGCCGCTTTTCAAAACGCACCGATTTCTTGTCGATTCGGTTGCGGGGAATATCCCGCATGGCCGTGTCCCAAACCAGGGCTCGGCTAACTGCGATACCACGCGACACTGCGATGCCATGCAAGGCCAGGGTCATGTTTGCTCCATCTTCTGAGAGGCGCTTGGCGCCTTCTTGTTATCGTTTTATGTGCTGCTGGGCGAAGGCTTACTCGCCTTCGCCAAATTTGTCGTTGATCAAATCCACCAGGGCGGCCACGGCTTGGGCCTCGTCGGGGCCTTCGGCCTCCAATTTGACTTCGTGGCCTTTGCCTGCGGCCAACATCATGACGCCCATGATGCTTTTTGCGTTGACACGCCGCCCCTGTTTGGAGATCCAAACCTCGGACTGGAAGCGGCTGGCAGTCTGAGTGAGCTTCACGGATGCCCGTGCATGCAAACCCAGTTTATTGCTGATGGTGATGTCTTGCTGAATCATCGTTTTGAGCAGGATTGAAAGTTTGACGTTGAGGCGCTGTAGCGCCTGTGCTAACTATGCCATTGCGCCCCCCCATGACCAGGCGCTCGGCCACCTCATGAATAGGCAAATTGCGAAATCCCAGAGCGCGTAGCACCATGGGCAGATTACACCCAGCCACCAGCACGGTCGGTAGATTAAGGGATTCTAAGCCCGCACGCACCGCCGCATTGGAGGGGGTTGCGCCAAACAGATCCGTGAGAAACACCACGCCAGCGCCGGCGTTTGCCCTTTTCGCCGAGGCCTGGATGCGTTGCACGGTCAGATCGATGTCTTCGTCGGGCGGCACATCCACCACCTCAAAACCTGGCGGCATGCTTCCCATGACATGCTGTACGCATTGTGCCATCGCTTGCCCCAGGGGCGCGTGGGTCACCAACACGAGGCCAAGCATCATCGACCCTCCGCAAGCGCGTCTTCTACGGCTTGCACAAAGGTATCGGCCACCGGGAACCCGGTTTGATCCATGATCTCCCGGAAACAGGTGGGGCTGGTCACATTCACTTCGGTGAGGTTGCGGCCAATGATGTCTAGCCCTACCAGCAGCAAACCACGGGATTTGAGAACCGGCGCGAGGGTGCGGGCAATGTGCCAATCGGACTCGGACAAAGGCTGTGCCCGGCCAGTGCCCCCTGCGGCCAAATTGCCACGGTGTTCGCCCTCCTTGGGCAGGCGTGCCAAGCAAAAGGGGACAGGCTCACCGTGGATCACCAGCACGCGCTTGTCCCCATCTTTGATCTCTGGGATGTAACGCTGAATCATGGCTGTTTTTTTTCCATGCTCGGTGAGTGTTTCCAGAATGACGCCTGTGTTGGGGTCGCCCTGCTTCATGCGAAAAATGGAAGCGCCCCCCATACCATCCAATGGCTTGGCAATGGCATCGGGGTGTTGACTCAGAAAGCCTCGAAGCTGATCGGCGTTGCGTGACACCAAGGTGGGCACCACAAACTGTTCAAACTGGGCAATGGTGAATTTTTCGTTGTGATCGCGAATGGCCCTGGGGCTGTTAAACACGCGAGCACCTTCGCGCTCGGCCTGTTCCAGAAGCCAGGTGGCCGTAACAAACTCAGCATCAAAGGGGGGGTCTTTGCGCATCACAATCGCATGCAGGTCTTTGAGGGCCACGTCTTCCTGCCCCAATACTTGCCACCACGGCTTTTGCGCGCGGTCCACGGCAATCCAGCGCACATGTGCACCCACACCACGCCCGGTCGACCAATGCATGCCACCGTCTTCAATCACGCCCACCTTCCAGCCACGGGCCTGCGCGGCTTCCATCATGGCAATCGACGAGTCTTTTTTGGGATTCAGGCTGGTGAGTGGATCAATCACGCACACAAAACTGCGCTGGCTCATGCCGCTTTCTCCACGGGGACAGTAGCATCCAGCTCCTGGGAGGCCGCCAAGGCTGCAAGTCTGCCAATCACACCGTAGGCATAAAAACGGTTGGCTGCCGCGTCGGGCCGATCACTGCAATCCGGGGTGTTGCAAGGGGTCTCGAAGGCCAAAGGTACGAAGTGCATGCCAGGGGCGTTCAGGTTTTCATCGCGACCACGCCCGGTGTGTACGCGGTAAAAACCGCCCACCACATAGCGATCAATCATGTAGACGACCGGCTCTGCCACGGCGTCTTCGATGCTTTCAAAGGTGTGCACGCCCTCTTGCACAATCACATCGCTGACTTGCAAACCCTCTTTGACCACCGACATTTTGTTGCGCTGTTTGCGATTCAATGCCAGCACTTCCTCGGGGTCTTTCACCGTCATAATGCCCATGCCATACGTGCCCGCATCGGCCTTCACCACCACATAGGGCTGCTCGGTGATGCCGTACTCGGCATACTTCAAGCGGGTTTTGGCAAGCACCTCAGCAACGGCCTCAGCCAATGCGTCCTCACCCACACGCTCGTGGAAATTTAGCTGGGAGCGATGCGTGAAATACGGATTGATGAGCCAGGGATCGATGCCCAACATGCCGCAAAAAGAGTCAACCACCTTGTCGTACTCTGCAAAGTGGGTGCTTTTGCGGCGCGTGGCCCAACCAGCATGCAGGGGAGGCAACACAATTTGATCTTTGATGTTTTGCAACACAGGCGGCACACCTGCCGACAAATCGTTGTTAAGCAATACAGCGCATGGTTGCAAACCCTCAACCCCCACCCGGTTGCCAAAGCGTTTGAGGGGTTCTAAAACGATCGACTGGCCATCGGGCAAATCGAAGCGGGTGGGTTCGGTGATCTCGTCCGAAACCGATCCAAGACGAACATCCAAGCCAGTTTGCTTCAGGATGGCCGCCAACCTGGCCACGTTGCTCAGGTAAAAGGTGTTGCGCGTGTGGCGCTCTGGCACCAACACCATGCTTTTGGCTTCGGGACAAATCTTTTCAATCGCACTCATGGCCGCTTGGATCGCAAGAGGCATCATGTCTGGGGATAGATTGTTGAAACCACCGGGAAAGAGATTGGTATCCACCGGCGCCAACTTAAAACCAGCATTGCGCACATCGACCGAGGTGTAAAAGGGTGGGGAATTGTCGTTCCAAGCCATGCGAAACCACCGTTCAATCTCGGTGGTTTTGTTCAACATGCGTTTTTCTAGGTCCAGCAAAGGGCCGGTGAGGGCGGTGATGAGGTGGGGAACCATCTACATTCCTGATTAAAGCACTGTGCCAAGTGTAGCCGAAAACGCTGCAGTGCCGCAGAGTCGGGGCTCGGGCGTTGGTTG
>DASUEF010000175.1:0-25404 GCA_036275215.1 Limnobacter sp.
AACGAGTCTGTTCATGCCTTTTACTCCATCAGAACACTTTGAGTGTGTCAGATGTCAAAAAAATCAAAGCTGAGATAAGCGCTGCAACATCTGGTCTGATGTGGAGATTGCCTTGGAGTTGATCTCATAGGCGCGCTGTGCTTGAATCAGACCCACCAACTCTTCCACCACATTCACATTGGATGTTTCTACATACCCTTGAGAAATAAAACCAGCGCCATTGGTGCCCGCCACCACTTGTGTGGGTGCGCCTGAGGCTGCGGTTTCTTGATACAGGTTTTGCCCCTGGCTGAACAGGCCAGCCGGGTTGACGAAGGTGGCCAACTGAATCTGGCCCAGTTCCTGCGGCTGTACTTGCCCTTGAACCACTGCGCTTACAGTTCCGTTTTGAGAGATGGAAATGTCTTGCACACCTGGCGGGATGGTGACCGGCCCAAGAATGGGGTAGCCGTTGGAGGTTACCAAGGTGCCATTGGCATCAATTTGCACACTGCCATCGCGGGTATAACTGGTGCTGCCATCGGGCATTTGTACCTGTAAAAAGCCTTGGCCGTTGATGGCAATGTCCAGAGAATTGCCCGTTTGCTGCAAGTTGCCTTGCGCAAAATTACGAACGGTGGACACTGGGCGCACACCTGTGCCCACCTGCAAACCGGAAGGAACCTGCGTTTGCTCGGTGGTTTGGGCACCAGGTTGCCGGAGGGTTTGATACAACAAATCCTCGAACACAGCCCGCGAGCGCTTGAAGCCATTGGTGGCCGTGTTAGCCAAGTTATTGGAAATCACATCAAGCTGTGTTTGCTGGGCATCCAGGCCAGTTTTGGCAATCCACAAAGAACGCATCATGGCGGGTTACTCCTTAATTCAAGCCAAACAGGCTGTTGGCAGCGCGACCATTGTCTTCGGCCGAGCTGATCATTTTCATTTGAGTTTCGTACTGACGGGCGGCAGTGATCATTTGCACCATCATGTCAACGGCGTTCACGTTGCTGCCTTCAATGAATCCGCTGGCCACACGCACCGTTGCATCAGCGGGCACCTCGCCTTGGGTTTTAGAGCGGAACAAGCCGTCGTCGCCGCGCACAATGTCCGGCTCTTCAAGATTGACCAGCTTGAGCGCCCCCAACTGCACAACATTGTTTTCACCGTTGAGCGGGATGGCCGAGACCGTGCCATTTCCCTCCACCGACACGCGGTGATCGGGTGGTACGTTGATAGGCCCACCAGTGCCGACCACTGCGTAACCCTCTTGCGTCACCAGGTTGCCCTGGCCGTCAATCTGGAAAGAGCCATTGCGTGTGTAGGCCTCGTTGCCATCGGCGGCGGTGACGGCAAACCAACCCTGCCCTTGAATGGCAACATCCAGATCCCGGCCAGTGGCCTGAATTTGCCCGGGGGTGGTGTCAAATCCAATACTGGTTTCCACGGCAAAGCTGCGCGAACCACTGCCCTCACCTGAAACCGGCGCACTCTGAAACGCCATGAGTTGTTGCCGAAACCCAGGCGTGTTGACGTTGGCCAGGTTGTTGGCAATATTCTCCTGGCGAGACATGGTGCCTTTGGCGGCTTGAGCCGCCAAGTAGATCAACTTATCCATGACCTATTAGCGCAGGTTGGTGATGGTTTGGAAAATCGAATCCTGGGTCTTGATGGTCTGCGAGTTTGCCTGGTACACACGCTGCGCAGAAATCATGGCCACCAATTCACCTGTTAGATCGATGTTGGACTCCTCCAGGGCACCGGACTGAATGATGCCAAATGCTGTGTCTGCACTGAGCGACACCAACTCCGGACCTGCCGCCTCGGTGGCCAACCAACCATTGGAGCCAACGGGTTGCAGGCCCTCCGGATTGGGGAAACGGTACAAACCGATCTGCGCATGGCGCACCAACTGGCCATTGGCGTAGCTGATGGTCAAAGTGCCGTCGGCGCCCACATCAAAGCCAGCGAAGGGTGAGGCCTCGAAGCCATCCTGGCCCAGGTTTTGTACAGAGAAGGAGCTGCCGTACTGGGTGGTACTGGACATGTCAAAGGTGTACTGGTTGGGCGAAGCACCTGTTGAAGAAAACGGTACACCGCTGGCTGTGACGAAGCGGGACAAATCCACAGTGAGCCGAGCATCGTTGGGAGTCACCAGGCGACCATCCACACCAAAGGTGAGTGCACCTGCGCTGGACTGAGCCGGTGCAACTGTCACGGGCACGGGGGTCAAACCCACATCCACCTGGGTGCCATCAACTGTCGCATACACGCTCCAGCTGTTGGATGCCTCTTTGCGCATGTAGATGCTCATGATGTGCTCACCACCCAACTCATCGTAAACAGTCATGGAAGTGGTGTTGTTGTATGTGTTGAGGTTGGCCGGATCAAAGGTCAACGCTGCAGCAATTGGATCCTGACGCGCATCCAAGTTAACTTCCAGATTGGACGTGGTGGTCGCCGCTGGAGGGATGGCGCCTCTTGGAACAATAATGTCTTGGGCCACATCTGACACACGGCCAGTTGCACTGTCGATGGGAAAACCCTGCAAACGGTCGTTTCGCGAGTTCACGATATAACTTGCATTGTCCAGCGTGAACTGACCATTGCGGGTGTAAATGTTGTCGCCATTGGCCGCCTGCACCTTAAAGAACCCAGTGCCACTGATGGCCAAATCCAACGGGTTACCGGTGACATTGATATTGCCCTGCTTGAAGTTTTGAGTGACCGCAGCCAGGCTGGTGCCTAAGCCGATGCCATTGGTAGACCGAGCGCCATTGAACGCTCTGGCAAATACGTCTGCAAATTCGGCTTCGGAGCCTTTAAAGCCCACCACACTGGCGTTAGACACGTTGTTGGCGATCACTTCCAGACCGCGCTGCGCTGCATTCAGACCGCTCAAACCTTGTTGAAAACTTCCACCTGCAAAAGCCATGATTGACTCCTTGTAAAATTCTTGATTTAGTAAACCTGCTTAATGTCAGAGAAAGAAACTTCTTCGCCATTGCTGGTCAACAATTTGGACCCTTCCGCTCCCGCGTTGCGCACGCCTTGAACAACCGACAGTGTGAGCGGTGTTACCACGGCGTCTTTTCCGGCGGCCTTGGCCACCACCTCAAATTTGTAGTTGCCATTGGGCATGGATGCACCAGTCGCATCCTTGCCATCCCAGGTGAACTCATGCACGCCCTTGCCCTGCGGTCCAAGATCAAGGGTGCGAATCACGTTGGCCTGAGCATCGAGTACATTGACCTGCAAGGTGTCTGCCGACTGCCCCAGCTCGATGGATCCAGCGGCATTCCCATCAGCCAAGCGAATATCATTGCCTTCGGTGAGGATTGCACGCCCCAACATGCTGGTTGCCTGCACAGTCTGGTTGGCTGAAAATTGAGCCGCCATGTTTTCCATGGTGGCGTTCAGGTTTTGTATGCCAGTGACAGTGTTCAATTGCGCCATCTGGCTGGTTACCTGGGAATTGTCCATGGGGGCCAGAGGATCTTGGTTCTTGAGTTGAGCAACCAGCAAAGACATGAAGCGCTCTTGAATTGCCTCAGGGCTGTTCTCATCCTTTTTCTTGGCTGCGGCAGCCTTGGGAGATGAGCTGCTCAGGGCAGAAGTTGCATCAATGGCCATTGTTCAGGTCTCCTTACTGGTTACCCATGTTCAAGGTTTTCAACATGAGGGTTTTGGCTGTGTTCATCACTTCAGCATTGGTTTGGTAGCTGCGGGAGGCTGACATCATGTCCACCATCTCCTCAACAGCATTCACATTGGGCATGTACACGTAGCCCTCTTCGTCCGCCATGGGGTGCTTGGGGTCGTACATCTTTTTGGCGTCGGTTTTGTCAGTGACAATGTCTTTCACCTGTACGTTTTCGGCCAGAGTGGCCTTGCCTGGCGCCGCTTTTTGCAGGACGGCCTCAAACACAACCTTGCGCGCTTGGTACACCGAGTTGGGATCGCTGGCGGCCGTATCAACGTTTGCCAGATTGCTGGCCACCGTGTTGAGTCTTGTGGTTTGAGCGGTCATTGCACCGCCTGCCAGCTTGAAAGAATTAAAGAGCGACATGATGAGCTTCCTTATTGGTTGCCAGAGCCCATGGCCTGCTTAAGGGTTGAAATCCGACCATTGATTGCACGCAAAGCAGCCTCGTACTTCACGGTGTTCTCCGCAAAAGCTGCGCGTTCACGATCGATGTCGACACTGTTTCCATCGATGGATGCGTTGTTGCCTCGGCGGTATTGAAGCAACTGCTGGGTACTCAATGTGTTGGTGCTTGCCACAGGAATATGGCCCTGGTGGGTTACGGCAAGAGCACCAGCACCGTTGCCCAAACCAGGCTGGCGTGGCGGATTAGAAAGTTCCCCTTGTGCGCCGGTCTCGCCAGTTGCCGCGCGAAGCGCTTTGGCAAAGTCAAAATCAACTGCTTTGTAATTGGGGGTGTCCACATTGGAGATGTTAGAGGTCAATACCTCTTGCCGCCGCGCACGCAACTTAAGCGCTTCAGCAGAAAACTGCATGGAGTCTGTCAGCTTGTCCAACATGGGCACATCCTTCTTACACGGACTGGTAGAAGGATTATTGAATCGCCCTTGTCAAATCAAACAGACGATAAAGAGGGGAAACGGGGTTCTTTTTCTGCTTAGCGCACGAGCACAAGCGCCCTACGATGTTCGCATCGAGGATGACATCCGCTTACCCTTGCTTAACGGCAGGGATGCAAAAAACTTAAATGAAATTTAACAAACTTTTCAGCAAGATTGGATTCATCGCAAACACCTGGCCCACAAGCTACAGCAGGAAAGCGTTTGGCTTTTTGGTGTTGAGTGCCGCTGCGGTGCAATGTCTACCCGCGTACGCCTCCAAATGGGTCACCCAGGATCAATTGCCAGACCTGGTGGACACGACCTCTCTGCCTGCGGGTGCCAATGTACAAGTCAATTTTTTAAAGCAAGATCCGCGCATCGGCGGCAGCGAATGTCCTGCTGCCCTTTTCTCAAACAGCGAGAACAACCGAATGTGGGGCCGAACCTTCGTACGGGTGCAATGCGTGGGCGCTGGCACAACCCCCTTTTTCGTAGGCGTGGATGTGAAAGTATGGGCACCAGTGCTGGTTGTAAAAAACACCTTGCAGTCTGGGCAGGCGGTGCAAGCCAATGATGTTGAGTTTAGAACCATGGACCTGACCCAACTCAACCATGGTTGGGTTACAGAGCTATCGCACCTAAGCCACAAAACCGCCGCCAGACAGTTGTGGCCAGGCACCATGCTGAAGTACGAGCATTTAAAAGGCCAGCCGATTGTAAGACACGGCGACACTGTAAAAGTGATGGTAAAGGGGCCAGGCTTTGCGATTGGTGGCACAGCCACCGCAATGGAAGCTGCGGAGCAAGGGCAGATTGTGAAGATCAAGACCGCTCAGGGCAAGATTTTGCATGGAGTAGCCGCTGGAGATTTGCTGGTGGAGGTAAGCCTTTGACTGTTGTGTTTTTGCTCCCCGATAGGGGTGTACCTCAAAAAGTGGGAATTCTTTTGAGAATTCGTTAAAGTTAGGGTCAACCGAGCCGTTAAAAAAGCATACAAATGCAACTTTGGCTCTGCCCACTGCGGAGGACTCCATGAAGATCAATGGCAAATTTGAAACTGCGTCAGTTGAAAAACTGACCAAACCAACCAGCGGCGGCAAGCCTGCAGCAAGTTCGGCCACCGAGGCAAGCGGCAGCGAGAGCGCCGTGGCCAAGTTTTCTGGCAAAGCTGGTGAAATAGCACAAATGGGCGCTCCCATGGATGCTGCCAAAATCGAGAATATTCGTCAGGCGATTGCCAACGGCGAATTTAAAGTGAATGCAGAGGCTGTGGCAGATGGCGTGATTGCCGACGCTCAAGCGCTCTTGGGTCAGAAATAAAGGAATTGAGCATGTCTAACACCAATGCTGCTAAATCGTTGTACGACAACTTGGCCTACGAATGTGACTTGGCCATGGCATTGGTGGATGTATTGCTTGAAGAGCAGGCCTGTTTAATCCGAATGGAGACCAGCAGATTGAGCGAATTGGCATTGACCAAGGAAGCCATGATGCTGGACCTGGAAAAACGTTACCAAGCCAGTGCCGAAAAAGCCCACCAGGCCGGTTACGCTTCAAACCTAGATGGCATGGCCCACTGGGTGGATGAACTCTCCGCGTTTGAACCAAGGCTCAGCGGCACCTATTCAACATTACGTAGCACATTGTCGCAGGCTCAGCGCCTGAACAACACCAATGGTGAACTGGTTACTGAGCAACTCGCAGGGCTTCAAGAGCGCATCGCAATTTTGACCGCTGCGGCTGTGGCCAGCCAATCGCCAACCGCCAGCGACACATATGGTCCCAAAGGTGGCTTGAGCTCAGGCGGTGGTAACGCTATGCCCCGCGCGGTAATTCGTTGATTGTTAGCCAGTAAGATACCAGTGCTGAGATGCGCGTGAGGTATTGATCAAACTGCACTGGTTTAACCGCGAAACTGTTCACACCAAGTTCATAGGCGCGTTTGACGTCGCTAATTTCCCGGGAAGAAGACAAGACGACGATCGGCATGGTTTTGAACACATCTTGAGAGCGCAAAAATCTTAGGACTTCCAAACCATCCAGCTTTGGCAACTTCAAATCCAGCAAAACCAGTTTCGGCAAATTCAAGGCTACGCCGTCGTCGGGGTGATCCGCCATCAATTGCTTGAAATACTCAATGGCCCGTTCACCGTCTTCCAACAGTGTTGTGCTGGAACTGGAAGAAGTTTTGCGAACCACTCGCAATGCGAGATCGGCATCATTTGAATTGTCATCCACCAGGACCACATCAACCATGGCTATCTTCCTTGCTGCTGTTATTCAGAATGGCTGGCTGCCTGGTCAATCGGCAGCGTGAAAGTGAAACATGCGCCTTTGTCGATTTGCCCTTGCGCCGAGATTTTACCGCCATGACGTTCAATAATGCGTTTGACAATCGCTAGACCCACGCCAGTTCCATCAAAATCTTTTTTATGGTGTAGGCGCTCAAAAACGTTAAAAAGTTTGTCTGCATACTTCATGTCGAAGCCTGCACCATTGTCTTGCACCGAAAACCGATGAAACCCACCGTCCCGGTTGTAACTAACTTTTACCTCAGGTTCCGCCGATTTGCTGCTGAACTTGATCGCGTTGTCAATCAGATTCATCCAGACTTGCTTGAGCAACACTGGATCTGCGTGCACTGCGGGAAGAACTGGCAGGTGAACAATGTTTTTATCTTTGGCGTCAAGTTGCTCAAGGATTTGTTCCAGAAGCTGCTGTTGGTCGACACGCACGCGCGCAACATCCGTGCGAAGCAGGCGCGAGAAATCCAACAGACCATCGATCAATCCACCCATCTGCCGGGCGTTATAACTGATGCGGTCAAGCAACCCTCGAGCATCTTCGGGCAATTGTTCAGCAAAATCTTCTTTCAAAATACTGGAGAACCCGTCGATGGCTCGCAAGGGTGCCCGAAGATCATGTGACACCGTGTACGTGAACGCCTCCAATTCGGAATTGGTTCGAGTGAGCTCTGCGGTTCGGTCGTTGATACGCTGCTCAAGCGTATTGTTCAGGGTCTGCAGATCATCTTCAAACACGCGTCGTTCCACACACAACCCCATGAGTCGTATGGCTGTAAGTACCCGCATGGTGTCCTCATGCACAGCTTGCTCGCTGCCCTGCTGCCCAACAAGTATCCAATATTCGGGCTGTGAGGGTTCAATCGCGCGTTTTAGGGCCACCCAGACGCACGTAAATCCGAACTCGGTTTTCCATTCGGGTTGCAAGTAATGCTCTGGCCTCAAACGGCCCAGCCACACCAGCCCATGTTGCTCTTGCCCTTCGAGAGAATCGCAAAAGTCCTCGGGTTTGTCCCAAATGGCCATGCCTTTGTCCACAGGAACCTGAATTTCCTTGTTGCTTCCCCGAATTTTCCAGCCGCCTACTTCGGCACGCTCACGGTACCCCAAGACCACTTCAGCTCGCACGGTCAGGCAATTCTTCAGCCCCCTGGCGTAAGACGCAGCAAGCTCCGGAATAGGAGCAGACAATAAAACACCTTGCAGCAGCGAGCGTTGCAAGGATAGAAGCTGCTCATTCAAGCGCTTCTGAGTGATGTCATGAGAAACACCAATGTACCCGCCAAACCGCCCTTGCGCGTCAAACACAGGTCGACCTGTGGATTCAAACACCACACGACTGTCGCTCAACGGCCAGTATTCAAAACATATGCGGTCAAATGGCTGTTGGCTATCCAGCAACACCTTAAAGCTATCCCAGTTGTAGCGAGGGTCAATGCATTTCAGGCCATCCACATCCCATCGGGCCAACCCCACGAATGGAAGGTCTCGAGATGGGGATTGATCACGCTGCTCTTTGCCTCGGTAAACAATCCGAGTAATGACATGAGACACGTCTTGCTGCCAATACCAATCGCCTGACAGCTCCATGAGTTTGCGAAGCTGATGTTCGGACTTCACCGACTCTTGGAGCAACGTTAATAGATTACGAAGCAGTTTATTGCCCATGAACCAAGCGCCGATGACACCCAACAACATGGTCACCAATACAACCATGCGCCAGCTGTTTGCCTGCTCAGTTTGAACTGCCATGTACAAAGCCGCCAGGGCCAGTGGTGCAAGCGCTGTAAAAAGCACAAGCAACAGTGACCGGTTGACTCGCTGGCGCGAGTGTTCAAATGAAAACTTTTTTTTAGACGCGGAAGCGTTCGCCATTGACGAATCAGTGCTCGCGCAGCTTGGTACGAAGTCGACTAACAGCCTGTGTGTGCAATTGACACACCCTGGACTCCGTCACGCCCAACACGGCAGCGATCTCTCGGAAGTTAAGTTCCTGTTCATAATACAGGCCCATCAGCATTTTTTCACGCTCAGGGAGTTCTTCAATGGCCTGTATCAGGGTTTGTCTGAACCTCTGGTCCCCCAACATTTCCAGTGGGTTGGCTTGTTCATCACCGTCGAGCTGACGGTCCAGGTACCCCTCGCCGTCTCCATCCTCGGCATAGTCGTCATAAAACACCAGTTGGGCACCACGGGACTCAAACAACATGTCCTGATACTCTTCGAGAGACACGCCCATGGTGCTGGCAATCTCGGATTCGCTGGCGGATCGCCCAAGCTTTTGCTCCGCCTTCATGGTGGCGCTCTCGATCTTTCGCTGCGCCTGCCTGACACCACGTGGCATCCAATCCGCTTGCCGCAACTCGTCGAGCATCGCGCCGCGAATCCGCTGGCTGGCGTAGGTTTCAAATTGGGCACCCTGCCCTTCTTCAAATCTGGAGATTGCATCCATCAAGCCAATTAGACCAGCTTGGATAAGATCGTCGATTTGAACTGAAGCAGGGAGTTTGGCAATCAGGTGATGGGCAAGGCGACGCACCAACGGGATGTATTGGTCAATTTGCTGCGACTTGTCTAAGGTTCCCTGTGCTGTGTACATGGAGTCTATGCTTCCTGTCTTGTTGTTACGCCAGCGCGTGCTCTTCGAGAGAACAAATTGCCTTGGCTATCCGTCGACCTGCCGCAATCATCTCCCGCCCCACCTGGTTGAGAGGCCTGCCTGGAACCAGCATTGGCAAATGCCCTGCGTACTGAAGGGGCTGTGCCATGAACCCGGCGGTGCTCTCGAGCAAATTAGAAAAAACGTGATCAGCTTCTTCGGCGTTTTTTACACCTGCAACAATAACACGATGGCGAATGTTTTGATCCACCTCTTTGGAGGTTCTGATGGCCTGAAACACACGCGTGACAGAGCTTGAGGTGGGATGCACCACCCAATGCCAGGCCTCATCTGGACACAGGCCATGGGCCAGTGCCACCGCCTCGTAAGGCAATGTTGCATAAAAACGGTCTGCCGTGACGGGCAATCGGTGCAGATTACCCAGCAACGCACCGGCCCAGGATGGCCGTTGGGTGAGTGCCTGCAAACCCAGGTTTGCGGGCACCAAGTATTGCCCTTCATCCAACTGTAAAACCAGATCCTCCAAGCTTGCCTGACCATTGAAGAAGTTCAAAAGATCGACCCGACCTGACACAGCCATGGCATGGGGAAGTCCTTGGTTCGACCCATCGAACAGCACAGACGTGTGCTTTAGACACGCTTGATGCTCCAAAACTAGACGCATCAGACAGGCCGCATAATCCATCTTCATGTCCCCCATCACCGGCACGATGCAAGTGCGGTTTTGGCCCAACAATTTTCTCAGTGTGTTCGCTTGATCCATGGTCATATTCAAACACGCCTTGTTAAGCATTGGTTGATGGGACTTGAGTCATTTTCCATTTCAATTCTTCATCCGAGGCTTTGTAAGCTTGGCTGGCCCGGCTTCGCATGGCGCGGTGCACAAGCACCTTGGGGTCGGCAGCAAACAAATCTTCTGGAACACGCTGACCCGTGGCGATGTAATGCAAAGCAAGCTTATGACGCATTACAACATCCAGTACACCACCAATTTTGATGGCCTCATCCAGTTTTGAGACGATTGCCCCGGCTAGCCCGCTGTTTTTGTAATGCCGCACCACATCGTCGAGTGTTTCGGGTTGGCTGGTGGCGTTGAGCAATAGCACGCGTTTGACATGACTATCTGTGAGAATTTTGGTTTGTTCAGCCACTCGGGTATCTCGCTGCCCCATGCCAACCGTGTCAATCAGAACGAGGCGTTTGCGCTGCATGCTGTTTCGCAACTGCTGCAAATCTGCATGGTTTTGGGCTGTGTAAACCTGAACACCGAGAATTTTTCCGTAAATACGGAGCTGGTCCTGCGCACCAATCCTGTAGCTGTCCGTGGTGATCAAGCCGAGAGAATTGGCGCCATACTTCACCACACAGCGTGCGGCCAATTTTGCTGTGGTGGTGGTTTTCCCAACGCCAGTGGGGCCCACGAGCGCATAAACGCCTCCAGTTTCTACAATGTCTTTGTCTGCTGGCACCACCTGCAGGTTTTTTTTGAGCACGTTCATTGCCCATTCCTGCATCTGGGACTCGCTCAAACCCTCAGGCAAACGATCCACCACAGTGCGTGCAAACAGAGGAGAGAATCCGCTTTGGGTCAACAAATTCCACAGTTCTGCACGTTGGGGGTTCTTTTCCAAGGAATCGCGCCATGCCAACATGTTCATCTGATCTTTGAGAAGCTGGCGCATTTGCTTGATTTCTTCAAGCACAGCAGTTTGCTCCAATGCCATTGCATCACTGGCCGCTTGTGAGCGACGGTGCGCCACGGACATCAACATGTCTTCCTGGGGATTGGCCTGGGGATTTGAGGCGGCGGACACATGCGTAGAATGATTCGGCAAACGCTGCTGAGTAAGCAACGCCCGCTGAGCCTCAACCTGCTTGGCCACCCTCTCTGCTGCACTGGGCCCCTTGCCAGGTGCGAGACCAATTTGGGTTTGCTGTTTGTTCGCTGCGTAGCGCTCTCGTTCACTGCGAGTCCAGGAGGCAGGTGCGTTGGGAGCCGCTGTTGCGGGCTGTTCAGTGACGGCATCAAGGTCATGCGATGCGGCTGCTAACACTTCGGTGCCTGCGGCGGTTTGCTTGGTTGACAGAATAATCGCGTCCTCGCCCAATTCTGCCCTCAGCTGTTGTAAGGCCTCTCGGGTGCTGGGTGCTGTGAATTTTTTGAGCTTCATGCTTTGGCTCCTACCACTTGGGCAACTCGGATTGTTCGATTTTCAGGGATTTCGCTGTGGGATAGCACGCGCAGACTGGGGGCTGCGCGCTTCAATAATCTGGCCATTGACAAGCGCAAATTGTCGGGCACCAGCAACACTGGACTTTGACCCAACTGCTCTTGCCTACCTGCTGCCTCTGCAGTTTGACGGGCGAGGTTTTCAGCCAGGTTGGGATCTATGCCCACCTGATCTTGACCCACTGCACTGTGCGCCTGACCGATCATTTGCTCCAGGCGGGGCTCCATCACGAGCACGTTAAGATCCTCGCTGGTGCCTGCCAAAGCCTGCACAATTGCACGGCCCAGAGCGATACGAACTGCGGCAGTCAACTCAAAAGGATTCTTTGTGCGGCCACCATGCTCTAGCAAAGTTTCAAAAATGGTCCGCAAATCGCGAATGTGCACGCTCTCGTCGAGCAAGCTTTGCAGCACCTTTTGAATGATCGCGACATCCAGCAATTTGGGGGTGAGATCCTCGACCACCTTGGGCGATGTTTTTGCGCAGTGTTCAAGCAGGGCCTGCGTCTCTGCACGACCCAACAATTGAGCAGCAGACGTTTGCAGGATGTGACTCAGATGAGTAGCTACCACCGTGGATGCGTCCACCACGGTGTAACCGGCCGCGTTGGCCTTTTCTTTTTGATCGTCGGCGATCCACACGGCAGGCAATCCGAATGCCGGGTCTTTGGTTTGTGGGCCGGGCAACTGCATGGTTACGCGCCCCGGGTTGATGGCCAGAAACTGGTTAGGAAATACCTCGCCCTCACCCATGCAAACGCCCTTGAGCAGAATGCGGTATACGGAAGGGCGCAATTCTAGGTTGTCACGCAAGTGCACAGCGGGCGGCAAAAAACCGACCTCCTGCGCAAATTTTTTGCGAATGGCCTTGATGCGCTTAAGCAAATCCCCATCCTGCTTGTTATCAACCAATGCGATCAACCGGTAACCTACTTCCAATGCGATGGTGTCTACTGGCACCAAATCGTCCCAGGTGGCCTCTTGCGCTTCGGTGGTTGCAGCCTTGATCTTTTCCTTCTCTGTATCGCTGGCAAGCGTCTTGGGGGCCTTGGCCTGCTCGGCCATTCGATAAGCCAAGTAGCCAAACAGCGCAGCGAGTGTTAGGAATGCAAAGGAGGGCATGCCAGGAATGACACCCATCATGGCCAGAATTACCGAGGTGATGCCCACTGCTTGCGGTGATTTGAGTAACTGGGAGGAGAGCTGTGTACCAATGTCCTGCCCCTGCCCAACCCGCGCCACAACCAAGCCAGCCGCAATCGAAATCACCAAGGCGGGCACTTGGGCCACCAAACCATCGCCAATGGCCAACAACACATAGTTGTTGCCAGCCTCAGCAAAACTCAGGTCATGCTGCATCACCCCCACGGCAAAACCACCGATGATGTTGATGACCAAAATCATGATGCCAGCAACTGCATCGCCACGCACAAACTTTGAAGCACCGTCCATGGAACCAAAGAACTCGGCCTCCTGGCTCACTTCGGCACGGCGCTTTTTGGCTTCTTCTTCATTGATCAAACCAGCATTCAGGTCAGCGTCAATGGCCATTTGCTTACCCGGCATTGCGTCCAATGTAAATCGAGCTGACACCTCGGCGATGCGACCTGCACCTTTCGTGATTACCACGAAGTTGATGATCATCAAGATGATAAAAACAACCACACCCACTGCCAGATTGCCGCCCACCAGGAAGTGACCGAATGCCTCAATCACCTTGCCCGCAGCATCTGGCCCCTCATGACCATGCAGCAGCACCACGCGCGTGGATGCAACGTTGAGACTCAGTCGAAGCAAAGTGGTGACAAGCAGAATGGTGGGAAAAGCGGCAAAATCCAAGGGGCGTGTGGTGTACAAGCTTGCAACCAGCACCATGAGACTCAGGGCGATGTTGAAAGAGAACAGCATGTCCAACGCCAGAGGTGGCAGTGGCAAAATCATCATCACCAACACCAGGATGATGAAAATCGGCGCACCCAAGGTTTTTACCTTGTCGCCTGAAAAGCCTGCTTTGAAAAAATCGAGAGAGAAGGCGGGGTTAGCCACAATGACGCCCGTCGAGTTGTTAACGGTTCAATTATGAAAAACTTTAGGGTAAGACCAACGAAAGAATTGAGGTGGAAAAACAGGCTTCTTTCTGAGCCACAGGCCGAGCACCTGCTCAGCCTCGCTTGCGCTCAGAAGCCACTGGGAGCCCATGCCCCTGCAGCGACCCTCAGGACAATCTGCCCGACCTCTTTTTGGGAGGGTGGGCCAAGGGGGCAAACAGAGCAATCTTAAGGCTTCACGCCAGGATCCATACCTGCCGGAATGTCTGCATCTCCTGGCACTTCCAAGAGATGTGCCCTGCCCTCAGCCAAAGCGTAAACATAGGCAAGCAACTTGGCCACGGCGGTGTAGAGTGCTCCCGGGATTTCTTGCTCAAGATCCACATTCGCATACAAGGCGCGCGCAAGGGGTGGCGCTTCTATCATCGGCACACCACTGACCTTGCCGACTTCACGAATTTTTAGGGCCAAAGGCCCAAGGCCCTTGGCCACCACTTTGGGCGCACCTTTGCCGTGTTTGTCGTATTTCAATGCCACTGAATAGTGTGTTGGGTTGGTCACGATCACGTCAGCATTGGGTACAGAAGCCATCATGCGGCGGCGTGCTGCCTCACGCTGCATGCTTTTGATCTTGCTCTTCAGGTGAGGGTCGCCTTCGTTTTCTTTGGACTCTCGCTTCAGCTCCTCGAGGTTCATGCGCAAACCTTTGTAGTAACGCCAAAGCTGGTAAGGCACATCCAAAGCAACAATCAGCATAAACGCCAAAGCTAGAACAAGTGCGTCTTTAATGGTGATGCGGGCGGTCTCAGCCATGGCCTGCTCCAGTGGCATTGCCGACAACTGAGCAAATTCACCCAAATCCTGCATGATGAGTAGGTAACCAACTCCACCCAGCACGATCGATTTTAGAATGGCCTTGACGAGTTCAGCGAGTCCATTGACTGAAAAGATATTCTTCAACCCAGTGATGGGATTGAGCTTTGAGAACTTTGGTTCGAGGGCCTTTGAAGACCAGTTGAGTCCGCCAACCGACACATTGGCAACAATTGCGGCAACAAACACCACCAAAAACAACGGAACCAAAATGAAAAGGCTTTCTTGCAACATGGATACCCATTTGAGCCCCATGTGCTTGGTATCAAATGCGTGATCTCGCTCAAGAATAAGGCCTTGACGAAGCAGCTTCTCGCTCTGGCTCACCAAGTCAGAACCCATCACATACAACAATGACACACCTGCAAGCAGCACAACACCACCACCGAGTTCCCTCGACCGCGGCACGTTGCCCTCTTCCCTGGCCTTTCGAATCTTTTGTTCTGAGGCCGGTAGATCCTTTTCCTGATCGGTTTCTTCTGCCAAAGCAGTACCCCGAGTTATACGAGGTTCTTATTATGAAAACCTCTGAATGGATTTAAAAGCTTGAATTGAGCGGTAAACTGAGGGCATTCAATCCAGCAGCAGACGACAACACCCCATGAATTACAATCCGAATGAAGCCTTGGCTCGAATTGACAACGATCACGCGCTGCTTTGCATGCTGATCGACGTGTTTTTAAAAGAGCGTCAGGGCTACATCACCCGGTTACAAAACGCCTGCAACAAGCAAGACCTGGGGCAGTTGGGCGATGCAGCCCACAATGTCAAAGGTGCCAGTGCCGCCATTGGGTTGGAAGATTGCCGTGCCTTGGCAGAATCCCTTGAAGTTGCATGCAGGCAATCCGGGGTGAAAAGTATTTCAAGCTTTGAAAACGCGACAGCTGGACTGATGGCGGCTTTGAATGAGTGCGAAACCCACCTCACGGCCTGGAAAAACAAAAACCGCGGGGGTTAAGTGCCGCGGCTTTTAATAAACATCGGTTTGTTGATTAATCTTTAATCAGCAGTTCTGGACTGAATCCGAGGCGAATGCCTCCCCAGTGCCGTCCATTGATTTCAATGGGCAAAGACAAATCGTTCAAAACCTCGCCAGTGTCACGGCGGTAAGTTTGCAACAACCAGGGGGATAGATTCTGTGCGGCACGCAAACCAACTGGGTCACTGAACATCCGTTTGTCGCGACTTTCTACCAGATCAACTTTCAAATCCCCCGTCAGAGGCCGTGAGTATTTGCTGTTGTGCGTGGGTGCAAATCCCTTGCGGTCAACACAGAGTGAAAACACCGACCCAGGTACGCTGCTCACAAGTCGATCGTAGGCGCCTTGAAGTTGACGTTCAACGGCCTTGTCATATTTGGTGGAATACTTCTGCGGATTGGTATTGGGGATGGGCTTGTAAGCCTCATCAAAAATATCGTGACCATTTTCCATTGCAGTGATCAAAATATTTTTGCACTCTTCCCGCGCAAGCATGGCGCGCTCTATGATGGTCTCGTAGGCACCTTTGCCAATCTTGAATCTGGCCACCAGCTCCTTGATGCGATCGGTTGCAGCGGCAAGCTCAGAACTTGACCTTTCAGACATGGTTGTTTGATCGATGACCGATTGTGCAGTGTCACGGATTTCTGATGCTTTGGTCGATACTTCTGCATTAATTTGCTTCACAGACTGCACTTGGCCAGTCACGTCGTTGATCTGACTGCTCATCTCTTCAAAGCTGTGCACCATGCCAGAGAACTTGGACGATGAGGTACTAATGGTGTCTTGGCCGCGCAGAATACTGGTGTTGATTTCACGCGTTTCCTGCTGCGTTTCGGCAACCAGCTTGAGCATTGATGAAATGTTGCCACGGATTTCACCAGTTGCCGACTTGACCCGCTCTGCAAGCCCACGCACTTCATCAGCCACCACAGCAAACCCACGTCCCTGCTCACCAGCTCGTGCAGCCTCAATCGCCGCATTGAGAGCCAGCAAATTGGTCTGATCAGAAATATCGTTGATTAACTTCACGATGTTTTCGATGCCCTTGCCCGTCTCAGCAAGTTTTTCCACGGTTTGACCAAAGCTGTTGAGACTGCCTGAGGCTTGATTCATTTCTTGCGCCACCGTGAGCAGTTCACGATATGACGAGTTGACGGTTTCTAAGTGCTCGCCTGTCGCCGTGGACAAATAACTTGCACTATTTGCCACATTTTGCATGGCAGTGCTTGCCATATCAGCGGCCTGGAAAATCTCTGTGGTGATTGAACCTTGTTTGTCTGCCGTACGACTTGCATCTTTTAGACTTCCAGAGACACGTACAGACTCCATCGACACCTGCGCTGTCATACGACGAATTTCGTGAATAAGTTCGCGCAAACGTTCCATGAATGCATTGTAATTTTGTGCAAGGTCACACAATTCATCCTGGGTAACCGCAGGCAGGTCGACCGACAAATCCCCCTCCCCGTTGGCCAGTTGATCCATGCGAACCGATAATATTTGAACAGGTCGAACAATCAGGTGACGCATGTATAAAAATACACCCACACAAACGACTGCGGACAGCGCAAATAGACCGAACATCAGCCAGCGAAAATCACTGAGGTGCGCGGACTGAATTTTATCGATCGCCCACATGTACAAAACCAAATTGCTCAACAGCACCGTCAGCCCGATTGCTGCGACGTTGCCAAACAACTTGCGGCTTAGGGTGAAGAAAAAACTCTTTTCTATGGTGCGGTAAAATGAACTCATGCAGGTAACTCCCTAGCCCCCGGCATCGTGTGCCAAGTGTGTGAATGTGGTATGGCATGTCTTAATGATGTCTAATTATCGGCAGCAAGCGGGTTAATCCATTGTTCTATAAACCATGAAAAAACCCCCCAGTTTTGGGGAGTGACCAGAAAAAAGGCCCAGTGAAACTCACCGGGCCTGATATTTGGCTGGGCATATCCGCCCAAATGCTCTGTTGGCTTTACAAGCGACCTTCCAGCAATTCGCGAAGTTCCAGCACCAGAACCAACAGTCCTTCGCCGGACAGGGTTGCACCTGCAACACCTTTGGGCTTGACACCGTCCAGCGGCTTGATCATCACTTCGTCTTGCCCCACCAAAGTGTCCACGGCCAAGATACAAGCACGATTCCCACTGATGGCCAACACGCCCACCTTGGGGCCGGGACTCGTTGGCCGACCAATTAGGTTTGCTAGGTCCAACAACGGCAACACTTCACCCCGCACCACCATGGTCGGCTTTCCGCCAACATACTGCACTTTGTCTTCTTCAATCGGGATGATCTCTCGCACACAAGACAACGGCAAAGAATAAATCTGCTCTTCTAGCTTCAGCATAAGAACAGGCAAAATGGCCAGGGTCAGCGGCAATAGAATGGTAATCCTGGAGCCTTCGCCTGGATTGGACTCGATTTCAATTCGACCGTTTAGACGCTGGATATTGGTTTTAACCACATCCATGCCCACACCACGGCCAGAAATATCAGAGATCTGATCCTTGGTTGAGAAGCCAGGGAGGAAGATCAGTTGCAGGCTGTCTTGCACATTCAACTGCCCAGCCTCTTCTGCGGAAATCAAGCCTTTCTCAACAGCCTTCTCGCGAATCACTTCAGGCTTCATCCCCCGGCCATCATCCTGAATTTCAATGACGATGTGATCTCCCGTCTGTCGGGCAGAAAGATTAACAATGCCCTTGGGGTTTTTACCGCATGCCATGCGATCTGCAATCGTCTCGATGCCGTGGTCCACCGCATTACGAACCAAGTGAACAAGAGGATCATTCAGCTCTTCAAGGATGGACTTGTCGACCTCGGTTTCAGCGCCCTCAATCACAAGCTCTACATCTTTGCCCAATTGCCTTGCCACATCACGTGCTAGGCGACTGTATTTCTGGAAAACTCGGCCTACAGGCTGCATGCGTGCTTTCATGACAGCCGCCTGCAAATCGGACACCAGCATGTCAAGCTGACCCACCACTGTGTCGAGCGACTTGATCATTTCTTCACTGGGTGTACCCTGCGAGATGGCTTGAAAGAGGCAATTCAGCCGGTTTTTGGTCAAACCGATTTCACCACTCAAATTAAGAATTTGATCAAACCTCGCGGTGTCAACACGAATGGTGTTCTCTTTGGTGGCGGCGGCTCCCGTCGCGCTGGCGGCTTTGGGTTTTGCCGTTGCCTTGGGGCGCACGGCAGCCTCTGCCTGCTTGGCGATTGCCTCGGTGGCCATTGCGGTGCTCAGCACCGCTTGCTCGAGCTCCCTTGGGGCTTGACCCACCACAGCCTGGTATAAGCCGGCCCAGTCCAGATCATCTTCCGCACTAACAGCAGAAGCATTTGAAGCATGAACCGATTGGCTCGGTGCATTTTCTTGCGCAGCAGGCTTTGCAATTGAAGGAGTTTGCACCACGGACGCAGCGCGCCCCTCAATCGCAGCATCCAGAGCGTCCAGCAGCTCCGTTGGTGCTGGGGATGGTTGCTGACCATTGCGCATCTCGCCAAACATTCGATGAACCTCTCCCGTGGCGGCAAGAATCGAATCCATCATCTCTGCGGTCAACGTCAGTGCACGGGCACGAAGTTTGTCAAATAGATTCTCAGTCTTGTGGCAAAGCTCTACCAAGTGGGCTGCCTCAAGGAACCCGGCCCCTCCCTTGATGGTATGAAAGCCCCGAAACACGGTGGCCAGCAATTCAGCATCTTCAGGACTTTGTTCAAGCTCAACGAGCTTGCTGTCCACATCTTCAAGCAGATCGCCGGCCTCGGTCAGAAAGTCCTGCAACAATTCAACATCACTGAACGCACTCATTTGTTTCTCCCACACTGGGTCTGTATGGCCTGGTTTCAGAAGCCCAGGCTCTCAAGCAGATCGTCAACTTGACTTTGGTTGGCACACACATCAGCGCGTCCCTCCGCATTCATCGCTGGGCCAGACAACCAGGTTTCCTCAACCTGCTTGCGCTGATCAGGCGGCGTGGTGTCAAGAAGAAGCTGCACAAGTTGTTCTTCCAAATTTTGTGCCATGTTGGCAATGCGATTAACCACCTGGCCGGTGAGGTCATGGAAATCTTGGGCCATCATGATGTCGGTGAGCTTACCGCCCAACTGACTACTGCACTGACCGATCTGCTTCACAAATTCACGGTTTGCCCTGGCATGCGCCTTGAACTCCTCTAGGCTCATTTCATTGTTGTACAAACGATCCCATTGCGCATCCAATTCGGCGGCGCGTGCTGCCACATCGTCGTTGAGTTTCTGAGAGGTCTCTACTGCGGCCAGCACCTTTTCTGCTGCTTTGCCAGTGAGGTCTGCAATGTAATTGAGGCGAGCACGTGCATCCGGCAGGGCGCTCACGGCATCTTCAACATTTTTGTCGTAACCCAGCTCACGCAAAGCATCATGCAATTTGCGAGTGAGTGAGCCAACCCTGCGAAACACGTCGTGCGGGTCATCATCTATGCCTGCACCAAGTGTGTACTGTGGGCTGGTCGCTGATGATGCTTCCACAGTGGACTTCACTTCCACCTCGGCAGCGGAGTCCCAAACTCGCTGCTCAGCAATTTCATCAAACAGCGCTTCGAGTTCATCGTTGTCGCCGCTCTTCAAGTTATCAGGGCTCATGGTTTAGACCTCTCTCTCTTGAATTCTTTTTGTTTAAACAGACATTTTTGCGACGATCTTGGTCAATTTCTCTTCCAAGGTGGCCTTGGTGAACGGTTTGACGATGTAGCCATTGGCCCCCATCTGTGCTGCGGTCACGATGTCTTCCTTTTTTGCCTCTGCGGTCACCAAAAGTACAGGAAGGTGCTTTAGGTCAGCATCTGCACGAATATTGCGCAGCAGCTCGAACCCGTTCATGTTGGGCATGTTCAGGTCGCTTACCACAAAATTAAAATTGCCAGCTTTGAGCTTTGCCAGTGCTACAGCACCGTCTTCAGCCTCATCGGCATTGTTGTAGCCAATTTCCTTGAGAAGGTTGCGAACGATTCGACGCATCGTCGAAAAGTCGTCAACAATCAGGATTTTGAGATCTTCGGGATTCATGCTTGCTCCTTAAGCTGGGTGAAGCATTGAGGTAACCATTTGCGCAAGCTCCTCGGGGTGAAACTTTCCAACGTAGGCATCAACACCCACCTGCTGCCCAAGCTTTTTATTCGCAACGGATGACAGGGATGAATGCATAACGACTGGAATGCCCTTGAAACGGGGATCTTCCTTGATGTGGCGGGTCAACACATAACCGTCCATCTCTGGCATCTCCGCATCTACTAAAATCAAAGATACAGCGTCTTTAAGATCTCGCTTTTCTTGCTCGGCACGGCCCGCAATGTTGCGCAGTTTCTCCCACGCCTCGCGACCATTCGTCGCGCTCTGGTACGGTAGGTTTAACTTTTCGAGCACTTCTGTGATCTTTTTGCGTGCCAGGTTGGAGTCATCCGCAAAGAACACTGGATAGGGATGATCAGGCTTCATGGCGTCCATATTGGGCACATCGCCTTCACCAATCACTTCACCCAAAATTTGTTCTACATCCAGGATGGACACCAGCTTGCCGTCTGGCAGTTCTGTAAGTGCAGTGATCATCGCACTCTGGGACTGACCAATGCTCTGAGGGGACTTCACCTGCTCCCAATCCACACGAACAATCCTATCCACATCCTGAACCAGGAACGCCTGCGTGTGAGAGGAGAACTCCGTGATGATGAGCTTGGTACGCTGCGATCCGTTGTCCATGCGCAGGCACTGAGCCAGGTCGATCACTGGCAAAATACTGCCTCGCAGAGAAATAATGCCTTCTACGCCAGGAGGCATATTGGGCGTGCGTGTAATGGGCAGCGTTTCGCACACTTCACGAACCTTGAAGACGTTGATTCCGAACACTTCTGTCGAGCCCAGGGAAAACAGGAGCAACTCCATCTTGTTGGAGCCTGCCAGCCTCGCCTTTTCGTCGATCATGTTCATCAAGCGGTAATCATTTTGCATTTGTCCTTGCTCCTGACAGTTTGACCTTCTGGGTCTAATTTCAAATTTGCTTATTGCCCTTTCTTCAAGGGCAATCCTTCTATACTCGGGATCGGCGGTAAATCCACCATATTGGTGTCCAACCCATCCTCTTGATTGGCCAAGGCACGCACAGCATCCTCAGCACGCTTGTTCATCACCACAATGGCTATTCGTCGGTTCACTGCGGCATAAGGGTCTTTTTCATCCAGAGAAACTGACGAAGCAAGCCCAACCACGCGCAGCATTTTGGAATCTGGCATACCAGCGGCTGTCATTTCCCGTCGACTGGCATTGGCGCGATCGGCGGACAACTCCCAATTGCTGTAACCCTTGACACCCGATGAATATGGCGTTGCATCGGTGTGGCCAGAGAGCGTGAGTTTGTTTGGCACCTCAAGCAACACTTTGGTGATCGTGCGCAAAATATCGCGCATGTAGTCTTTCAGCACCGCGCTGCCTGAATCAAACATCGGCCGACTTCGCTCGTCGACAATCTGGATGCGCAACCCCTCCGGCGTGATGTCAAGCAATATCTGATTTTTAAACTGTTTCATCAAATCTGATGCGTCGATTAGGCCCTCAATTTGCCCCTTTAATTCGAGAAGGCGTTTGGCCTCCGCTTGCTCAAACGATGCATTGCTGCTGGTGTTGTAATTGGTGTTTCGGTCACTGTTGTTGCCCGCCTTGATTTGCCCAACCTGACGAGCAAGGTCTGTTCCGCCAGAATCAATCACGCTTGTGGCGGTGCCGGATCCTTCCCCCCCCATCAAGGCGACCTTCAGCGGAGAATTGAAGTAATCAGAGATTCCCTTGAGATCCCCTTCGGAGGTGGAGCCCAGAAGCCACATCAACAAAAAGAAGGCCATCATCGCAGTTACAAAATCGGCGTAAGCGATCTTCCATGCGCCTCCGTGGTGACCATGCCCCCCTTTCTTGATCTTTTTTACAACAATGATTGGGCGTTCTTCATCCGATTTGGCCATGATCACTTGCCCTTTGTGCTCTTGACGTGCTCTTCCAACTCGATGAACGAAGGACGCTCTGTCGAGTACAGCACCTTGCGACCAAACTCAACCGCAAGTGCAGGTGAATATCCGTTGAGACTCGCCAGCAAGGTGGTCTTTACACACTCAAACGGCTTGGAAGATTCTGCGATACGGTGATTGATAATATTGGCCAGAGGACCCACAAACCCATAGGCAAGCAAAATACCCAAAAAGGTGCCCACCAAGGCGGCGGCAATCATCACGCCAAGCTGTGCGTTGCTCACCTGTCCAACAGACCCCATCACGTGTACTACACCCATCACCGCCGCAACAATACCAAATGCGGGTAAACCGTCAGCCATGGTCTGAACAGCCGATTGGGGGGCATGCATCTCCTGGTGATGAGTCTCCAACTCTTCATCCATGAGATTCTCGATTTCCATTGGATTCAAGTTCCCACTCACCATCAGACGCAGGTAATCCGTCATGAATTCGATCACATGATGATCTTCAAGCACTTCGGGATACTTCTGGAATAGAGGACTTTGTTCGGGTTCTTCCACATCACCCTCGATGGACATCAATCCTTCCTTACGCACTTTGGTGAGGACCTCAAACATCAATGCCATGAGGGACATATAAAAATCTTTGGTGACCTTGGAAGGCTTAAAGGCGTCTCCCATGGCCTTGCCAGCGGCCTTGAGCACCGAAGGCGGATTGCTTACCACAAACGCACCAATTGCACCGCCACCGATGATCAGGATCTCGACGGGCTGCCACAAGGTAACTAGATGACCACCCATGAAGGCGAACCCGCCCAGCACGGAAAAGATGACGATCACAAAACCGATGACGACTAACATGGGTTGCTTTCTCTGTCTGCAAATGGTTTTTCTGTATATGTATTGTCGGCAGACTTTGTAAAATCTTTTGTCTGAATAAAGTGGCTTTTATGGGTGATTTCAAGGCATGGTCAATGGCGCTGCAACGCAGGCCAGCCAAGCGGCTCACCCTTTTTGATGCCCCACTGGAATAAAAAATGGTCAACCACGGGTGGTTGACCATCTTGGGGTGTAGAAACCCCCGCTGCAGACCCGGAAGAGACAGAGGGTGGGAGGATGCAACCGGACCTTTTTAATGCAGCAGGGGTAAACCAAAAGCCCAACTCCCTGGGGCTTGAGTTTGCGAATCAGGCTTCTATGCCAGCTTCTTCATTAAAGAATCGCTCTGCTGCAGATTGCCGGGTTTTTCCAGCACGGGAAGGCATGTGACACAAACCACACACGTATTCATTCACCAATTCATAGGTGTGAACAACAAATCGGCCTTCACACTCTTTACAAGCAGTCGTCGTTAGCATGCCCGCATCAAAAAACTTAACCAGGCGCCATGCCCGAGTCAAAGACAGCACTTCAGGCAAACCAAGTTGCGACACTTGCTCCAAGTACATTTTGTAGGCCTTGATAATCGCCTCAATGTCTTCAATTTCCGTGCTCTTGATCAATGTTTGATAAATATTGATGAACAGAGAGGAGTGAATATTGGGCTGCCAGGTCATGAACCAGTCTGTAGAGAAAGGCAACATGCCTTTGGGGGGCGATTTGTGTTTGAGCTCTTTGTAGAGCTTGAGCAAGCGCTCACGAGACAACTGCGTCTCAGACTCCAGCACTTGTAAACGGGCATCCAGACGAATCAGCTCCGTGGCCAACTGGATTTGTGCTGCTTCAGAAATGATAGATTTGACTTTTGCCATGGTAGCCCCCTGCCTTGCTTACAAACAACAGCTTGTTGTATTAACGTTTGACTACTTTGGTTACGCGGTCGCGTTGGCCGCTTTGCCGGACATGATGATCGCAGCGTGCATTCCTGAAACTGTTCGGTCTTTGGTGTGGCTGGTCAACAGGTTCCAAACCACCTCGTCGTCAAAACGGAAACGGCACATCAACATGTTGCTCGAGGCAATTCGCAAAACCTGTGCTGTTGTCAGTTGATCGATAAGATCAGCGACTTCTTCCGAGATGCCCAAGCGAAATGTCGCTTCGGCGCGGTCTTCGCGAATTAACTGCTGTGCCAGCAGCAAATAGGACAGGTTGGTTTCGCGAATTTCATCGAGTAAGCGGGTACTTTTCATTTGAACATCCTCCAATTCAATCTCTGTTTTACTGCGTTTTTGACTGCGTCCTGTTTGCAAGCTTCAACACTTTGGTTTTAGCGGCAATCCCCTCATACGCATCATCGGCTTACGGCATCAGAACCTGAATCATCCAAGTTCTATTCATTCAGTCATCCGGGCGCACAATTGCATGTAGGAAGCTGTCTGACATGGACACACTATCCGGCAAGTCGCTCATGCAAAGAATCGCAAGGAGGGGGGATCCCCCCATTCGATCGTACCCCTCAATGGATTGCCCCTTTTTCGCTGCTCACTTCAGGGCATTCAAGAATGTTAAACGCACCTCTTTTTAACGGACATGTTTTCTGAAACTGTAGGAGACACAAACAGGTTGGGAGGATGATCGAGGTGATTGGGGAGCAATTTACGACCCAAATGGCATGAACTTGATGCCCGCAGAAGAATATTTTTAATCAAGCACAAACAGGCTCAAGTTTTGTGTTCGGCACACGATAACCGAGACATGAGGCAGCGCACGACAGTGCTTGACACTGAAGGCGACTGACCCGAAGACACTTAAATACTGCTTGGAGAAATATCATGCTAGGAATCAACACCAACGTTGCATCGCTGACCGCTCAGAAGAACCTCTCTGGTTCTGGGATTG
>DASUEF010000176.1:0-13687 GCA_036275215.1 Limnobacter sp.
AATCGGGGGTATTATTGAGGGCTGCTTGAATTCGACCAACCCCCAAGCAATGCCCATGCAACAACTGCTCCTTGACGTGTTTACACCACCGCGCCCCACCTTGGGCAATTTTTTGGTGGGTCAAAACGCGCAGGTTGTGCATGCACTCAAGTCGCTGCTGCAAGGGCAGGCGCTCAGTCAATTTGTGTATTTGTACGGCCCGCCGGGTTGCGGCAAATCCCACTTGCTGCGTGCCTTGGGTGAGCAACTTGGCACTGTGGTGTTACCGGGCCAACAGCGGTTTGTGTTTCGCCCAAGCACCTCGGCCTTGTTGGTGGATAACATTGAACAACTCACGCCCTACTCACAGGTACAGCTATTCAACGCATTCAATCAGGCAATGGCCAGCGGTGAACCTTCTGCCATTGTGCTATGCGGCCAAGAACCCACCGCCACTTTGCCGCTGAGGGACGATTTGCGCACGCGCATTGAGGCGGGTTTGTGTCTACGGGTTCACCCATTGAGTGACGATGACAAGCAGGCTGCCCTTCAGCAAGTGGCCAAGGCGCGGGGCTTGCAGTTGAGCGATGAAGTGGTGGAATATGCGCTGCGGTATTTTCAGCGAGACATGGGGTCGTTGATGGCGGTCATGGACAGCCTGGACCGCTTTTCTTTAGAACAACAAAAACCAGTGAGCGTGAACCTGTTGCGCCACTGGATGAAACGCCGGGAAAGCCTGGTGGTACGTGAATATGAAACTCGCACTGTTTGACCTGGACAACACCCTGCTGCCCATGGATTCCGACCACGGTTGGTCACAATTCCTCATCGACAAAGGGGTCTTGGACCGCGATGAGTTTGAAGCCCGCAACAATCAGTTTTATCAGGACTACAAAGCTGGTTGCCTGGACATCCACGCTTTTCTGGATTTTCAATTGCGCCCACTTCGGGACCACAAGCGGGCTCAGCTTGACCTGTGGCATGCGCAGTACATGGCCGAGGTCGTACAGCCGAATATTCGGGCCAGTGCGCGCCAACTGGTTCAAAAACACCAGGACGAGAACGATCTTTGCGTGGTGATTACGGCCACCAACAGCTTCATCACCCGCCCAATCGTGAACGCTTTCGGGATAGAGGCGCTGATTGCCACCGAGCCCGAAGAAATTGACGGTGAGTTCACAGGCAAGGTCAACGGCGTGCCCAGCTTCCGGGAGGGCAAGGTGACACGCCTGAACGCCTGGCTCACCCAGCAAGGACATACCTTGGACAGTTTTGAAAAAACCTATTTTTACAGCGATTCCATCAACGACCTGCCCTTGCTTGAGGCCGTGAGCCACCCCGTGGCTGCCAACCCGGATGACCGGCTTGCTGCAATTGCTCGCGACAGAAACTGGCCTGTGATTGAGTTGTTCAAATGATCCGCAAATTATTCAAACGCATGTTTGCCAAACCAGCCCTGGGCAAAGAGACCCCAGGCAAGCACGCTCACCTCAACCTGGGCAGCCGCGATAAAACAGCAACCAGCTACACCGTGCACAAACCCAAAATTTGGGGCGTGGCCGAACACAAAATTGACCGCCGCCTGGTGAGCCACAATGCCATCCGAGTTTGCGAAACACTGCAAAACAAGGGTTACAAGGCCTTTGTGGTGGGCGGTGCTGTGCGGGATTTGTTGTTGGGAATGCGCCCCAAAGATTTTGATGTGGCAACCGATGCCAGCCCGGAGCAAACCCAGCGATTGTTCCGCCGGGCACGCATCATTGGGCGACGATTCCAGATTGTGCATGTGATGTTTGGGCCGGAGACCATCGAAACCTCGACCTTCCGCGCACTGACCACAGGCAACAGCGACACCGACGAGCACGGGCGTGTGTTGCGTGACAATGAATTTGGCAGGCAAGATGAAGACGCGTCACGTCGCGACTTCACAGTCAATGCCATGTACTACGACCCCACGACCGAGACCGTGTGGGACTACCACCACGGCATGGAAGACCTGCGGGCCCGCACCCTGCGCATGATTGGTGAACCCGCCTTGCGTTACCGGGAAGACCCTGTGCGCATGCTGCGCGTGGTCCGATTTGCAGCCAAACTCAACTTTGAGATTGAACCCGCCACCTACGCCCCCATTGCAGAGCTGGCTGACCTGTTGCGCAATGTGCCGGCCTCTCGCCTGTTTGATGAAATGCTCAAGCTCTTGACGAGCGGGTCTGCCCTGGCATGCTTGAAGGGCTTGCGCAAAGCCGGCTTGCACCATGGGGTGTTCCCCCTGCTAGATGCCATCATGGACAACGAGGCGGGCGAAGCCTTTTTGACAGAGGCACTGGCCCGCACCGATCAGCGCGTGCATGACGGCAAACCACTGAGCCCCGGCTTTTTGTTTGCATGCCTGTTATGGCACCTGGTGCTGGAAAACTGGGAAAAACGCGTCAAGGCGGGAGAAGTGAAGTTTCCCGCCCTGTTTGCAGCCATGGATGAGGTGCTGGCGGAACAAGCAGAACGCACAGCCATTCCCAGACGATTAACAGGCGACATGCGGGAAATCTGGGCCTTTCAACCTCGCTTTGAAAAACGCGCTGGCAAGGCCCCCTTCCGCATGCTTGAACAACAAAAATTCCGTGCATCGCTGGACTTTTTCGAACTTCGTGCCCTGGTGGGCAACGCCGATGCAGAACTGGCCCGGTGGTGGAGAGAATTCAGCGACGGAGAAACCGCCAACCGCCAACACCTGCTGGACAACCTGCGCGGCACACCCCAGGCCGACACGGCCGGCGCAGCCAAGAAGAAGCGCCGGCGCCGCAAACCCAAGGCCGCTGGCGCGGCCCCATCGCAGGGTGGCGAGCAGGCGTGAGCCAATCCATGTTGTGTTACCTCGGACTGGGCGGCAATTTGGGGCACCCCGTGTCGCTGTTTGACTCGGTGGTTGAGCATTTTGCCCAGCATCCACTGGCCAGCGCCGTGCTGGAATCTCCAAGATTTAGAAGCGCTCCGGTGGACGCGACTGGGCCAGATTATGTGAATTCCGTGCTGGCGCTGCAGTGGGCGGGCAGCCCAGAGGCGCTACTTGACGAATGCATGGCCCTGGAAGTGCGCCTTGGTCGAGTGCGCACCACCCGCAACGCCCCCAGGCCAATTGATGTGGATGTGCTGCTGTGCGGCAGCGCCACCCTGGACACCCCAAGGCTGACCCTGCCCCACCCACGAATGCACCAACGGCGGTTTGTGCTGCAACCCCTGTGTGAATTGGCACCCGACCTAGAGATTCCTGGGCGGGGCAAAGTGCGGGATTTGTTGCGGGACACGCTGGACCAGCAGGTGAGCCCAATTTGAGCGCAAACTCCAGACATGCGCAGGCCCCGTGCGCTACACTGAGGCCGCGCGGTTGGGCTGCCGCCTTCACCACAACACCACAGACAAAACCGGAGAACACCTTTGCTGTCTGACAAATACCGCCACATTGTGATCGAAGGACCCATCGGCGTTGGCAAAACATCGCTTGCACGCCTCATTGCCCAGCGGTTTTCAGCCGAGTTGCTGCTAGAAAAACCCGAGGAAAATCCCTTCCTAGAAAAGTTCTACCAAGACCCTGCGCGATATGCACTGCCCACGCAGTTGTTTTTTCTGTTTCAGCGCATTGGTCAATTGCGGGACCTCACCCAGCGGGATTTTTTTGAAAGCATGGTGGTGAGTGATTTTTTGCTTGAGAAAGACCGAATGTTTGCTGGACTTACGCTGGACGAGGAAGAGTTGAAGCTTTACCAGCAGATCTATCAACACCAAAGCCCGCAAACCAGCGTCCCCGATCTGGTGATCTATTTACAGGCCTCGCCGCAGGCCTTGATTGAAAGGGTACAAAAACGCGCCACCCCCTACGAGGCCAACATCACCGAGGCCTACTTGGCGCAACTGAGTGATGCTTACAGCCGCTTTTTTTACCACTATGACGACGCGCCGCTGTTGATTGTGAACACGGAGCACCTCAACCCGGTGGACCACAGCGAGGACTTTGATTTGTTGCTCAACCAGATTGAGGGCATGAAAGGTCGACGCGAGTTTTTCAACTGGTCGGAATGACCCAAGCCAAGAGTTTGATCGCCATGAGTGCACAACCCCAAGACCGCACCGCCAACCACCGCAAAGCCGTGACTTTGCCAGGGCTGCTGGACATGAAAAAGCAGCAAGAAAAAATCGCCATGCTGACCTGTTACGACGCATGCTTTGCCAGCGTGTTGGATGCCAGTGGCGTGGATATTTTGCTAATTGGGGACTCCCTGGGCATGGTGCTGGCTGGCATGCCCAGCACACTGCCTGTGACCATGGACATGATGGAGTACCACACCCGATGTGTGGCAGCAGGCAATAAACATGCTTTTGTGGTGGCCGACATGCCTTTCGGCAGCTACCAGGAGAGCGTGGAGCAGGCCTACCGCAATGCCGCCCGACTCATGGCGGCTGGGGCGAACATGGTGAAACTTGAGGGCACGGCTTGGCTGGCCCCCACCGTGGATTACCTCACCACCCGGGATATCCCAGTGTGCGCCCACCTGGGGCTGACCCCACAGTCGGTGAGTGCGCTGGGTGGATACCGGGTACAGGGCCGAGACGCCAAAGCTGCCAAAGTGTTAAAAGCCAACGCCAAGCTGATGCAAGAGGCCGGCGCCCAACTGGAACTGTTTGAACTAATCCCAGGGAAACTGGCTGCTGACATCACCAAAAGCTTGGCAGTGCCCACGATCGGAATTGGCGCAGGGGTGGACTGCGACGGCCAAGTGTTGGTGCTGCATGACATGTTGAATGTATTTCCGGGCAAAAAGCCGAAATTCGTGCGCAATTTCATGGATAATCAGCCCTCCATCCAGGCAGCGGTGCAGGCCTATGTGTCTGCTGTGAAAGATCGATCCTTTCCTGCCATGGAACACACATTCTGAGTTTGAGCTTGCATTTGCAATGAGACAGATTTCTTCAATCACCGAACTGCGAGATCAGTTGCGCGGGCAAAACCGGGTGGCCTTTGTACCCACCATGGGCAACCTGCACGAGGGCCACATGTCCCTGATGCGCATCGCAGCCAAACATGGCGATCCGGTGGTGGCCAGTGTATTTGTAAACCGCCTTCAATTTGGCCCCAACGAAGACTTTGACAAGTACCCGCGCACCATGCAGGAAGACGCGGAAAAACTTGAAAAAGAACATGTGTATGTGATGTTTGCGCCCACCGAACGGGATTTGTACCCCGAGCCCCAAGACTATCGGGTAAAACCGCCCGATGGCCTGGGCAGTACGCTGGAGGGTGAGTTCAGACCCGGCTTTTTTGAGGGCGTGTGCACGGTGGTTACCAAGCTGTTCAATTGCGTGCAACCACGTGTGGCCGTGTTTGGGAAAAAAGACTACCAACAGTTGATGATCGTGCGCAGGCTTGTTCAACAACTGGCCATGCCCATCGAAATCATTGCGGCCCCCACGGTGCGAGACCCAGACGGCTTGGCCATGAGTTCCCGCAACCGCTATCTAAACCCCCAAGAACGTGCTGAAGCGCCCTTTTTGTACCAGCTTTTGAATGATCTCTCGAATCAAGTAAAAAGCGGTCGCCCCAACCTGGACCAGTTGGTACAATTGGAGCGCAAATGCGTAGATGCATTGCACCAAAGAGGCTGGAAGCCCGACTACTTTGAGGTGCGCAAGCAGGCTGACCTGATGCGCCCCACCGACGCAAACCTGTCCGATCAAACGCCGCTGGTGATTTTAGCGGCCGCCAAGTTGGGTGCCACCCGACTGATCGACAACCTGGAGATACTGTAATGCATCGCGAGATGTTGCTCGGCAAAATCCACCGAGCCAAAGTGACCCATTGTGAACTGCACTACGAAGGTTCCTGCGCCATTGACGAAAACCTTTTGGAGGCGTCTGGCATCATTGAATTTCAGCGCATCGACATTTATGTGATCGACAACGGTGAACGCTTTTCCACGTACGCCATCAAGGGTGAACGCGGCAGCGGCATGATTTCACTGAATGGTGCTGCTGCACGCCGCGCTCAAAAAGGCGACCTCGTGATTATCGCGACCTACGGCACGCTGAGCGATGAGGAGTGCAAGACATTCCAGCCCAAACTGGTGTTTGTGGATGACAACAACCGAATTGCAGAGCAACGCGGCCACATCCCCACCCAACAAATGTAAATTGGCACAGTCAGGCTGAAGCACGCTTCAGCCGATCGGCCACACCTTCCCAATCCTCACCGTTTCCAGGCCGCTCAAACACCACATGAACGCACTGCAGCGCATCTGCTTGGCGCAATGTGGAATATAGGTTCTTCGCCACGTCCTGCGGCGTGTTGGCAAGCGCCTCCACCAACACCAAGTCACGGTATTCTGTCCGCAGCGCATCTGCTTGGGTTAAAAATCCATCGCTCCAACCCACACACAAGCTTCTGCCCTGAGGTACAAAGCCATTCAAGGCAAGGTCGTCCAACACCAATACTTTGGCGTCTGGGCTGTAATGTTTTTCCAAGGCGCCAGACACCCGTGGATTGTCCTTGCGTGCACTGCTTTGCGTAAACCCTTGAACAGACTGGCCCAGCGCATGCGTCAACTGCGCAGCGGTAATGGCACCTGGACGCAAAATTCGTGGAGTGGCCTCGAGCAAAGACACGATGGTAGATTCGATGCCCACCTCAGGAATATTGCCATCCAGCACCCAAGGTAGGCGGTCTCCCAATTCAGCCATCACATGCGCTGCGCGCGTAGGGCTGACTTTGCCAAATCGGTTGGCCGATGGTGCGGCAACGGGCACACCCGCAGCCTGAAGCAGCGCAACTGCAACCGGATGCGAAGGGCAACGGATACCCACGGAATTTTGCCCACCAGTGACTTGCAGGGGCATGAGACTGCCTTTGGGCAGCACCAACGTAAGCGGGCCTGGCCAAAAAGCCCGTGTGAGCGCCTCAAACTGTTGTTGTTGCAAAGGCGTACTGAACTGAATCCACCCCGCCGACCAGTCAAATCCAGGTGCCGCATGGGCAATGAGTGGATGATCTGCCGGCCGGCCCTTGGCTTTAAAAATGCCTGCAACCGCAGCGGCTTGGTTAACCGCCGCACCCAATCCAAATACTGTCTCGGTGGGAAAAGCCACCAAGTCGCCCTCGCAAAGCGCCCTCGCGCACCGCTCGATGTTTACAGGGGAAGGGCTCAACAGCGCGGCATGCAGGGCCGCTGCGTTGGAAGGGGCGTTGTCTTTAGTCGTCATCGTCGCCGATGCCCAACAGGTCTCGCACCTCTTGGGCCACAGCCAGCGCACGGTCGAGCGATTCAGAAACCACCGTGATATGGCCCATTTTGCGACCCACACGAGCCTGCTCTTTGCCATACAGATGTAACTTCACGTCGGGCAAGGCGAGTATGTTTTCCCAGGCAGGCTCTTCAATGGTGCCATCGTTTCGGTACCACAGATCACCCAGCAAATTGACCATGACTGCCGGGCTGTGCTGTCGTGTGTCGCCCAAGGGCAGTCCGGCCAGAATACGTGCCTGCTGCTCAAACTGGCAGGTCACGCAGGCATCAATAGAATAGTGGCCGCTGTTGTGTGGGCGAGGCGCAATCTCGTTGACCACCAAGCCCAAGCCATCGACTACAAAAAACTCCACGCAAAGCACGCCCACATAATCGAGCGCACCCGCGATGGCAATGGCATTGGCGCGAGCCTGAGCGGCCATGGCGTCGTCGATGCGGGCAGGCACAATGGTGGTTGCCAAAATGCCCTTGCGGTGATGATTCTCAGCCACCGGGAAGGTGGCACATTCGCCTTTGTGATCACGGGCCACAATCACCGACACTTCTTTTTGCAGGGTCAAGCGCTTCTCAAGCACGCACTCCACTTCGTTAAGACTGGCAAATGCAGCACGGACCTCATCGATGGAAGACACGCGGACCTGGCCTTTGCCGTCGTAGCCGAGCCGGGCGGTTTTCAGGATGCCGGGCAGCAAGGTTTGCAACGCATCTGAAATCTCTTCCGCTCTGCGGATGGCTGCATGGGGCGCCACTGGCACACCGCAGCCACTGATGTAGGCTTTTTCTTCGATCCGGTTTTGCGCCACCCCAACCGAAAATGCCGAGGGGCTCACTGGCACGCTCTTGGCCAGCGTCTCCAGAGCGAGCGCAGGCACGTTCTCGAATTCAGTGGTCACGCCCACGCAGCGCTGGGCCAATTGTGCCAAGCCATCGTCATCCATGTAATCGGCAAGCACCTGGTCATCGGCAACACTGCCGGCTGGACCGTTGGCAGCGGGGTCCAACACCAGCACGCGGTAACCCATGCTCTGGGCTGCCATGCAGAACATGCGACCCAGCTGGCCACCGCCCAACAATCCCAACCATTGGCCTGGTTTTGCTGGTTTGAATTGAATTTTGCTCATGGTTTGTGTGAAATGACGATTAACGCAGGGGTGGCAATTCCATTTCCCGAGCGACATTGGACTGGGAAACACGAAAATCCTGGAGTTTCTTGTTCAATTCTGAATCGTTCAAAGCCAGAATAGCCACAGCGGCCAGTGCTGCATTGGCAGCACCAGCCTCACCGATTGCAAAGGTGTGCACTGGGATTCCCTTGGGCATTTGCACAATCGACAACAGAGAATCTTCGCCACGCAGGTATTTTGACGGCACAGGAACACCCATGACCGGCACGATTGTTTTCGCCGCCAACATGCCCGGCAGGTGCGCAGCCCCTCCCGCGCCGGCGATGATCACCTGGATGCCGCGAGCACTGGCGGTCTCGGCATAAGCAAACATTTCGTCGGGCATGCGGTGGGCAGACACCACTCTGGCCTCATAATCCACACCGAAATCACGCAGCACCTGCACGGCATTTTTCATCACCTCCCAATCGGAAGACGAGCCCATGACCACGCCCACTTTGGGATGGTCGGAAGTGTGCAGGTTGTTCAGGTTTGCTTGCTCGATCATGTGCTTATCCAATCCAGAGTCGGCCGGTCAAAATTTCATAGGCCTGGCGGTACTTGGCCGCTGTTTTGTCAATGATGTCTTGTGGCAGTGTAGGCGCAGGGGCTTTTTTATTCCAGCCTGGTACGCTTTCCAGGTAATCGCGTACAAACTGTTTGTCGTAAGAAGGTGGCGAAATGCCAACCTGATACTGGTCTGCAGGCCAAAAACGAGACGAATCGGCGGTAAGCACCTCATCCATCAGCGTCAGCGTGCCGTGTTCATCCAAACCAAATTCGAATTTGGTGTCGGCGATGATGATGCCCTGCCGTGCCGCGTAATCACTGGCCTTCGTGTACAGGGCGATGGACACATCCCGAATTTGACGGGCCAAGTCAGCCCCCACCACCTGGCACATGGTGTCAAAGTCGATGTTCTCATCATGCTCACCCACGGCCGCCTTGGTGGCTGGGGTAAAAATGGGCTCATCCAACTTGGCTGCCATTTGCATGCCCGCAGGCAGCTTGATGCCGCACACGGCACCCGTGGCTTGGTAATCCTTCCAGCCAGAGCCGATCAGATAACCACGCACCACCGCCTCAATCGGCAGGGCTTTGAGTTTTTTAACCACCATGGCGCGCCCTTTGATCTGGGGCGCCTCCTCTGGGGTGACCACAGATTCTGGTGCAATGCCAGTGAGGTGATTGGGCACCACGTCGGCCAGGATGTCGAACCAGAATTGGGCCATCTGGGTGAGGACCATGCCTTTTTCGGGAATGGGTTGGTCCAGGATCACATCAAAAGCCGACAAGCGGTCGCTTGCCACGATCAACATTTTGTCTTCACCGACAGAAAAGTTTTCACGCACCTTGCCGCGATGCAACAGTGGCAGGGATGTCAGCTTGGTTTCAAACACGGTGGTCATGCCATCGGCCTCTTCATTACAGGCTTTTAAAAGTAAAACACGCGGGGCACTGCCCGCGTGCGCTTAGCAGAGTGGCCTTGAAAGACCACCCAGCGCGTAGATCACTGAACGATCTGGGCCAGTTCGCCCTTGGCGTATTTGGCGGCCATGTCCACCAAATTGATGGCCTTGATCTTGCCAGCCTGGCCCTCACAACCAAACTCCAAATAACGCTGTTTGCAAATGGCCTTGGCGGCCTCACGCGCGGGCTTCATCCACTCGCGCATATCAAACTTGTCGGGGTTCTCGGCCTGGAACTTGCGCACAGCACCGGTCATCGCCAAACGGATGTCGGTGTCGATGTTGATTTTGCGAACACCGTACTTGATGGCTTCCTGGATTTCTTCCACGGGCACGCCGTAGGTTTCTTTCATCTTTCCGCCGTACTGGTTGATGATGGCCAGCAATTCGGCGGGTACCGAGGAGGAGCCGTGCATCACCAGGTGGGTGTTGGGGATGCGCGCATGAATCTCTTTCACGCGAGAGATGGCCAGAATATCGCCCGTGGGCTTGCGGCTGAACTTGTAAGCCCCATGGCTGGTGCCAATTGCAATGGCCAGCGCATCGAGTTGTGTTGCTTTCACAAACACCGCAGCTTCTTCAGGATCGGTCAGCATTTGGCTGTGATCCAACTTGCCTTCAGCGCCAATGCCATCCTCTTCGCCAGCCTCACCGGTTTCCAGGTTGCCCAGGCAACCCAGTTCACCTTCCACTGTTACACCGACTTTGTGGGCCATGTCCACCACGGTTTTGGTCACATTCACGTTGTAATCAAAGCTCGCAGGGGTTTTGCCATCTTCCATGAGGGAGCCGTCCATCATCACCGAGCCAAAACCCAAATCGATGGCGCCCTGACACACCTTGGGGCTGGTGCCATGGTCCTGGTGCATCACCAGGGGGATGTGCGGATACGCCTCCACTGCAGCCTGAATGAGGTGTTTGATGAAGGGCTCGCCCGCATATTTGCGTGCACCGGCACTGGCCTGCAGAATAACTGGGGCGCCCACTTCATCGGCGGCGGCCATCACGGCCTGCACCTGCTCCAAATTGTTCACGTTGAAAGCTGGAATGCCGTAGCCTTGCTCGGCGGCGTGGTCCAGAAGTTGGCGCATGGATACGAGAGGCATGTCAAAGTCTCCAAAAAATAAATTCAGTTAAGCAGGCCGATGTGTTCGCCAACACGCACGATTTTCATGGTGTTGGTTCCGCCCGATTTTCCAATCGGTTCGCCAATGGTGATCACGATCAAGTCCCCCACTTCCACCACTTTGGCATCCAGCAGAGCTTGTTCAGACTTGGCCAGCAGCAACTCTCGGTCTTCGGTTTCGTATTGCATCATCACCGTGCGCACATCTCTGTACATCGACAAACGACGGCGGGTTTTTTCTTCGGGGGTGAGCGCAAAAATTGGCACACCGCTGTTCAAGCGGGACATCCACAAGGCGGTGGACCCAGATTGGGTGAGCGCCGCAATCGCCTTCACATCCAGGTGATGTGCGGTGAACAAGGCGGCCATGGCGATGGATTGATCCACACGCTTGAACTTGCGATTAAGAAAATCAGTGTCCAGATTCACCGGCGCAGACTTCTCAGCTTCCACGCAGGTGCGGGCCATGGCGCAAATGGTCTCGACGGGGTATTTGCCCGCAGCGGTCTCGGCGGATAGCATCACAGCGTCTGTGCCATCCAGCACGGCGTTGGCCACATCGGACACTTCGGCGCGGGTGGGCACGGGGCTCTCAATCATGCTTTCCATCATCTGGGTGGCGGTGATGGTGAGTTTGTTGGCCTCACGGGCTGCGCGAATGAGGCGTTTTTGGGCAGCAGGCACCGCAGCGTCACCAATCTCTACAGCCAAGTCGCCGCGCGCCACCATGATGCCGTCGCAAGAGCGAATCAGGTCGTCTAGGTTGGCCAGGGCTTCGGTGCGTTCAATCTTGGCGATCATGAATGCATGGCCACCGGCCGCACGCGTGAGTTCACGCGCCATGTACATGTCGGCGCCACTCTTTGGAAAACTCACAGCAATGTAGTCCGCTTCAAAAGCAACCGCGGTGCGAATGTCCTCCATGTCTTTGGAGGTGAGTGCTGGTGCAGAAAGCCCACCACCCAGTTTGTTGATGCCTTTGCGGTTTTTTAGAACGCCGCCCACCTCGGTTTCGCAGTGGATTTGCCCGGCAGTCACCTTTTTAACCTTGAGCACGATTTTGCCATCATCCAACAACAGCGTGTCCCCGGCTTTTACATCGTTGACCAGCTCTGGATAGTCCAGACCCACGCGGGTGTCATCGCCCGATGCGCACTGCGCTTCCAGAATGAATGGTTGACCGTTTTGAAGGGTGGTGGAGCCGTTGGCGAATTGCCCAATCCGAATTTTAGGCCCCTGGAGGTCGGCCATCACGGCGACGTCTCGGCCCAAACGGGCTGCAATGTCGCGCACGGTGTTAACCCGGCCGATGTGTTCTTCGGCAGTTCCGTGCGAAAAGTTGACACGGACCACGTTCATGCCTGCTGCGATCATCCGCTCCAGCACAGCCGGGTCAGTGGAGGCGGGCCCCAGCGTGGCCACAATTTTGGTTTGACGTGGCAAGAAGTCGTTGGCCATTAAGCGGCTCGCTGTTGAAGAATGTCGACGGCCGGGAGGGTTTTGCCTTCCAGGAATTCCAGGAATGCACCACCGCCGGTGGAAATGTAACTGACTTGCTCGCCAATGTTGTATTTGGCGATGGCCGCCAGCGTATCGCCACCACCTGCAATTGAAAAGGCATCGGATTTGGCAATCGCACGGGCGAGGCGCTCAGTGCCCTGGCCAAACTGATCAAACTCAAACACGCCCACCGGGCCGTTCCAGACAATGGTGCCTGCTTTGTCGAGGATGGCGGCGAGGGTCTCGGCGGTGTTCGGACCAATATCAAAAATCATGTCGTCTGCAGCCACATCCGCCACGGCCTTGGCGGTGGCGGATGCCGTGGGAGAGAACTCCTTGCCAACCACAACATCGCTCGGGATGGGCACTGCAGCACCACGGGCTTGCATTTTTTCGATGATGGCCTTGGCCTCGCCAACCAGGTCAGCTTCAACCAGGGATTTGCCGATGGGCAGGCCTTTGGCAGCCATGAACGTGTTGGCAATGCCGCCACCCACGATCAATTGATCCACTTTTTCGGCCAGGCTATTGAGGATGGTGAGTTTGGTGGACACTTTCGACCCCGCCACAATGGCAACCAGCGGGCGCTTGGGGGCAGACAACGCAGCCCCCAGGGCATCCAGCTCGGCAGCCAACAATGGGCCAGCACACGCCACTGCAGCAAATTGCGCAGCGCCGTGGGTGGTGGCTTCTGCCCGGTGCGCCGTGCCAAAAGCATCATTCACATAAATGTCGCAGAGCTTGGCGATTTTTTGGGCAAGCTCCGGGTTGTTTTTCTTCTCGCCCTTGTTGAATCGGCAGTTCTCGAGCAACACAACCTCGCCCGCCTTGGTTTCAACGCCGTCCACCCAGTCTTTGACCAAGCGCACCGGGCGCCCCAGAAGTTCGCCCAGACGGGTGGCGACAGGCGCCAAGCTCAGCTTCTCGTCGTACTCTCCCTCAGTGGGGCGGCCAAAATGGCTGGTGAGCATAAGCGCTGCGTTGTTTTTTAGACAGTACTGAATGCCGGGCAAAGAAGCGCGAATGCGGGTGTCTTCCGTGATGTTGCCATTTGCGTCTGTTGGCACGTTAAAATCAACGCGAATCAGCACGCGCTTGTTGGATACGTTTTGGTCGGTCAGGCGCAGAAAACGCAACATTGCAATGGCTCTCAAGGAAGGT
>DASUEF010000177.1:0-42433 GCA_036275215.1 Limnobacter sp.
GCGTCTGTTGGCACGTTAAAATCAACGCGAATCAGCACGCGCTTGTTGGATACGTTTTGGTCGGTCAGGCGCAGAAAACGCAACATTGCAATGGCTCTCAAGGAAGGTTGTTGAAAACAATCCCGGATTATAACGCCCCACAGGGGTTTTTCAGCCCCCTCCCCCTCTGCTTTGCGGTTGGATTGATTGCGATTTTTGCCCAATGGGCAGGGGGGCCCGCAACGCCTCAAACGCTTGATTCGATTGAATCATTCTTCCTGCGCAGCTTGTTGACCCAATTCTTGCATCTCGGCACATGGCACCTGCTGTTAAACCTGATTGGGTTGGTGATCATCGCCTGGGGATTTGGACCACTGTTTACGCCCGCGCATTGGTTGAGTTGCCTACTCGCGGGTGTGGTTTTTGTGGCTGGCTATGTGAGCTGGATTGAGCCTTTGAATTGGTTCTGCGGCTTGAGCGGCGCCTTGCACTTGGTGTTTGTGGTTGGGTTGGGATTGGCCTTCAGGGCCACGCGCCACAAAGGCCTGCACGCTTGGCCGCTGTGGGCAATGGCCTTGGGCCTGCTGATCAAACTGCTGCTGGAATTGCAGGCGCCTGTACATACTGACACCCTGCTGGATGGCCCGGTGGCCTACGCCGCACACCGGGGGGGTGTACTGGGTGGAACCATATGGCTGGTAATCTTGGCCGTGCTCAAGCGCTTACGCGCTTGAACCGGAACACGCTGAGCAACCCCACCAAGGTCAACAAACCAAAGAGGTTCAGCGCACCGCCCCCTCCTCCACCGCCACCCGAGGACACAGCTCCGCCGCTGGAGGCGCCAGAACTGTTGTCGGTGGTGGGTGAAGTGGTGCCTGTGCTGGCGCTGGTGGAGTTGGAAGGTGAGCTTGCATCATCTCCATTGGCTACCACGCGGATGGCGGTAAAGCTGGTGTGGTTTTCGCCCACGGAATCGGTCACGGTGAGCCGGAATACAAGATCACTGGTGCTGGTGGCCGCAGGCAAATCCACGTCGGCGGTGGTGGCAGTTCCACTCAGAACCTGCTCACCGGACACCTGTGTCCAGGCGTATGAGGCCACGCTGCGTCCACTGGACACCGAGCTTGTTGCGCCTCTTAATCGCACTGGGTTCAAACCGCTGGCGCTTTCTTGATACCCACTGGACGACAGGCCGTTGGCTGTGACGGAGGCGTTGGCAATGGGGCGAGTGCCCCTAGCCGCCTGCACCGCAGCCTGTGCGTTAAGCATGCCAGCCCCACAGACAGCCGTGGTGCAATTGCAGGTGCCGCTCCCTTGGTTGGCTGAACACGACGTGAGGCGAGGGCTTAAAAAGCTTGATGTGTTTTGCAAAATCAAGCTGCTCAGTTGCGCCGGACTCAAATCTGGATTGATGGCTCGCATGAGGCCTGCGGTAGACGCAACCAGGGGCGCAGCAAACGATGTTCCGGTTTTGCTTGCCAGGCTCGCCGACTCAGGCGTGGTGGTGCCGGTGTTGCTCAAGCCCACCAAACCATTTGAAAATCCGCCTGGTGCCATCATGTCCACCGAAGAACCAATCGCGCTGTAACTGGCGCGGCTGCCATCCCGATCCAAAGCGCCCACGGACATGACGTTGTTGCAGTTGGCTGGCGAATCGGCGGAACCGCCTCCGTTGCCTGCGGCAGCAACCACCAAAGTACCAGCCGCAGTGACCCGATCAACCACATTTTGCTCAAAAGAGCTGCATGTGGTGGAGCTACCTAAGCTGAGGTTGATCACATCGGCCGGGTTGTTGTTGCGCGGAATACCTGGCACATCCAGACCGGCGGCCCACAACATGGCATCCAGCACGTCCGAGAGCAAACCTCCGCATTTGCCCAGCACGCGCACAGGCAACACCTTGGCATTCCAGTCTGCGCCTGCGACCTGGGAGTTGCTGTTGGTGTTGGCAGCAATTTGGCCCGCCACAAACGTACCATGCCAGCTAGACGTCTTGACAGAACAGCCCTGGAAAGGCCCGCTTTGGGATTCTGACTCGCTGACCCAGTTGCCTGGGTCTGATGCATCGGAGTCTCGGCCATTGCCATCGTTGGCCGTTGGTACATCAGACACAAAGTCATACCCAGCCAAAAGACGCCCCTGCAAATCAGGTGTGTTGAACACCACCCCAGAGTCCAGCACTGCCACGATCACGTCGGCACTTCCCTTGATCAGATCCCAGGCAAGGTCAAACCGTGCGCCTGCGGTGTTGGTCGAGGACCTTAAAGCCCACTGATTGGTGAATGAGGGGTCATTGGGAGTTTCGAATGCCCGGATTGGGCGATCTTCAATTGCAAACTCAACCTCAGGATCGCTGCGCAGGCGGTTCAAATTTGATTGAATATCCGAATCGCGTACACTGCTGCCCCATCGCATCACGTGAGTGCCCAAGGTACCAGCCCTTTGCCAAGTTGCTTGAACGTTGTTACGGGCCATGACCTGTGCCAAAAACTCACCCTCTTTTTCTAGGCGGCGCACTGACGGTGTAGCACCAAGTTCCACCGCATTTTTGAGCTTGATGATGAATTGACGGCTATCGCTCTGCGCATGCGCCGGGCTTAACAAAATAAACCAGGATAAAAACAACACGAGAACTGCCAACAAACGGTTGACATTGAACCTGCGCGGTTTTTGACGAAAAGAAAGCATGGCCACACTCGCTGATTTTTATATCGTTCAGGTTACCGAGCGAGCTGCAAAGCCTATTTGATGAATAGAAAGCAGAACGGAGTCTACTTTTGTATGCCACGCCGCCGGAATACCACGGATATGTGGTTAACGGCTAGAAAGGTGGGATTGATCATTCTCAATTCGGGTAGGGGTACCCTAAAAAAGCAAAAAACCGGGCACTGGGCCCGGTTTTTTTTACAATGCCAATTACTTGGCGTTCATCAGTGCAACGGTGGTGTCCAACATGCGATTGGAGAAACCCCACTCGTTGTCGTACCAGCTGGACACTTTCACCAGCTTGCCGCTCACTTTGGTCAATGTGGCATCAAATGCGCTGGAAGCCGGGTTGTGGTTGAAGTCAATCGACACCAAAGGCGCCTCGTTGTACTCCAGCACGCCCTTCAAGGGGCCTTCGGCTGCCGCTTTCAGAATGCTGTTCACTTCTTCAACTGTGGTATCGCGCTTGGCAATGAACGACAAATCAACCATGGACACGTTGATGGTGGGCACGCGCACAGCGTAACCATCCAGTTTGCCGTTCAATTCTGGCAACACCAAACCAACTGCAGCAGCCGCGCCAGTTTTGGTGGGGATCATGCTCATGGTAGCAGAACGGGCGCGGCGCAGGTCTTCGTGATAAACGTCGGTCAACACCTGGTCATTGGTGTAGGCATGAATAGTGGTCATCAGGCCGGTTTCCAGGCCAATCGCATCATTCAAGGGCTTGACCAGCGGGGCCAGGCAGTTGGTGGTGCAAGACGCATTGGAAATCACAGTGTCAGTGCTCTTCAACACACTGTGGTTCACACCAAAAACAACGGTCGCATCTACGTCTTTACCGCCGGGGGCGGAAATGATGACTTTCTTGGCACCGCCTTTCAGGTGGGCAGATGCCTTTTCCTTGGATGTGAAAAAGCCTGTGCACTCCATCACCACGTCCACACCCAACTCGCCCCATGGCAGTTCGGCAGGGTTGCGATTGGCCAGTACCTTGATCTTGTCGCCATTGACCACCATGTAATCGCCATCGACAGTCACCGTGCCGGGAAAACGGCCGTGGGCGGTGTCGTACTGGGTCAGGTGAGCGTTGGTTTTGGGATCGCCCAAATCATTGATCGCCACGATTTGAATGTCGTGTTTTTTGCCACCTTCATAGTGGGCACGCAATACGTTTCGGCCGATGCGGCCATAGCCGTTGATCGCTACGCGAATGGTCATGACAAATCTCCTTGAAAGTAAATCAAATATTCGGTTTCTTAAGCCAATGCCTGTTATTGAGCCAAAGCCAAGGCGGCCTCGGTAAATTTCTCGGTGGTTAGCCCAAAGTGCTTGAACAGAGCGCCTGCAGGTGCAGATTCACCAAAGGTGCTCATGCCCAGCACGGTGCCTTTCACACCAGCCTGTGCAATATATTTGTACCAGCCGTCGGTCATGCCCGCTTCAATGACAGCAATCGGCGCTGTGCCCAATACCTCAGCCCTGTACGCTGCGGTTTGGCGATCGAACACGCTGGTTGAAGGCATGGACACCACACGCGCCGCGATACCTTTCTCAGCCAAAGTTTTCTGCGTGTTCATGGCGATTTCGATTTCCGAGCCGGTGGCAATCAAGGTGACCTTGGCATCGGCTGCATCGGCCAACACATAACCACCTTTGGCGATCGAATTCAATACCGATTCCGAACGGGCCAGGAAAGGCAGGTTTTGACGGCTGAACAACAAGCTGCTCGGACCGTCTTTGCGCATCACCGCGCTGTTCCAGGCGGCCATGGATTCCACTGAATCAGCGGGGCGCCACACGTCCATATTGGGCAACAAGCGCAGGGTGGCGGCATGCTCAACAGGCTGGTGGGTGGGGCCGTCTTCACCCAGGCCGATTGAGTCGTGAGTGAACACAAAGATATTGCGCTTTTTCATCAACGCAGCCATGCGCAGGGCATTGCGGCTGTAATCAGAGAAAGTCAGGAAGGTGGCACCGAAAGGAATATAGCCACCATGCAGGGCCACGCCGTTGAGCGCAGCACTCATGCCGAACTCGCGCACGCCCCAGTTGATGTGGTTACCCGCAGTAAATCCGTCTTTGTTGCGGCGCACTGCCACACACTTGGGCCAGTTGGTTAAATTCGAACCCGTCAGGTCAGCAGAACCGCCCAGCAATTCAGGCAGTTCAGCAGCCAGCAACGTGATCGCATTTTGGCTGGCCTTGCGGGTGGCAATCGTTTCACCCTTGGCGGCTACTTCAGCCAGCAAGCGGGCGGCAGTCTGTTCAAACTGGGCAGGCAAATCACCCGCCATGCGGCGCTTGAACTCCGCCGCCTTGGCCGGGAATTTGACAGTGTAGGCGTCAAACAACTTGTCCCAGGCCGACTGGCGGGCTGCACCAGCCACCTGGGCGTCCCACTGCTGGTATATCTCGGCAGGGATCACAAACGGAGCGTGCTCCCAACCAATTGCAGCGCGGGTGGCTGCAATTTCAGCATCGCCCAGCGGTGCGCCGTGTACTTTGTCCGTGCCGGCCAGGTTGGGCGAGCCTTCGCCAATGTTGGTTTTGCAGCAAATCAGGGTTGGACCCTTGTCCAACGCAGCATTTTGCTTGGCTTGGGCAATTGCGGTGTCCACGGCATCCACGTCGTGGCCATTCACATTGGGAATTACATTCCAACCGTAGGCCTCAAAGCGCTTCGGTGTGTTGTCGGCAAACCAGTGCTCCACCTCGCCATCAATCGAAATGCCATTGTCGTCGTACAGCACGATCAATTTGGACAAACCCAGGGTGCCCGCCAGGGAGCACGCCTCGTGAGAAATGCCTTCCATCAGGCAACCGTCGCCCAAAAACACATACGTGTTGTGGTCCACAACCGGGAAGCCCGCCTCATTGAACTCGGCTGCAAGCAGTTTTTCAGCCAGCGCCATGCCCACTGCATTGGCAATGCCCTGCCCCAAAGGACCTGTCGTGGTCTCAACTCCAGGCGTGATGTCCACTTCAGGGTGGCCTGGTGTCTTAGAATGCAGCTGGCGGAAATTCTTCAGCTCTTCGATGGGCAGATCGTAGCCAGTCAGGTGAAGCAGGGCATAAATCAGCATGGAGCCGTGGCCATTGGACAGTACAAAACGGTCGCGATCGGCCCAAAGTGGATTTTGCGGATTGTGCTTCAGGTGGCGGGCCCACAGGGCCACAGCAATTTCGGCCATGCCCATGGGCATGCCAGGGTGCCCGGATTTGGCAGCTTGTACGGCATCCATGGCAAGTGCGCGAATCGCGTTGGCCATGTTCTTGGAAGAAGAAGACATAGGGTTGGGGAGAGAGGGTTATGCCTGTGGCAAAGTTGGAAAAACCTGAATTTTATCAAAGCTATCCCGATAAAGCGCGTTTGCATGGGCAAACAGTCCTTTTTAAAGCTCCAAAACGACACCACGCGTCATGAAACAAAACTCGAACAAGCGGTACCCCCGCTTCTACTTGCCTCACGCCAATTCGCTTGGACAAACCTTGGACTTGCCCGAGGATTTGATGCATTACGCATCCCGAGTGCTGCGTCTAAAGCACGAAGACACGCTGCGTGTGTGGGATGGGAGCGGCCAGGAATGGACGGCGACCCTGCATTACTTGAGCAAAAAACTGGCTCAGGTGAATATTTACGATGGCCCCCACCAACTGCAGACCAGCGAACTAATCATGCCAGTGCATATTTTGCAGGCCCTGCCCGAGGGAGACAAAATGGACTGGGTGCTTGAAAAATGCACCGAACTGGGTGCCAGTGCCTTTTACCCGGTGCAGGCGGCTCGCAGCGTCGTCAAGCTCAGTGAGGAGCGAGCCAACAAGCGCCAAAACCACTGGGAGCGAGTGTTGGTGGCTGCCAGCTTGCAAAGCGAACGCAATCGACTCCCGATGCTGAATGCGCCACAATGCTTGGCCGACACGCTGGCCTTTATACAAGCAGGCCATCCAAATGCCACCCTGCTTTGGTTCACACCAGAGGCTGACATGGCGCTCCCAACTTGGGCCAAGAGTCAACCATTTGCCCAAGCAACACCAGGACCAGTGGTGATTTGCGTAGGCCCCGAAGGCGGATGGACCCCCGAAGAAACCGAATGCGCAATTTCGCAAGGCGCCCTGCCAATGCGGTTTTCAAGGCGTATCCTTAGAACTGAAACATTTGGCGTGGCTTGCCTGGCCCAATTAACAGCCTTGCTGCAACTGGAGCCCCAAGCCTGAGAACCAACCCACCGAGTACAGAGAGCAAGACATCATGAGCAGCACCCCGAACTTGTCCAACCCCAGCCTTTTTCAAACCATGCCCTTTGTGTATGGCAATTTCCAGGCCTGTGAGTACACTTTTGATGTGGACAACCCTGCCAACGGCCAAGTGATTGCCCAAGTGGGCAACACCCCCGTTGCATTGGCCCACGACGCCATTCTGGCCGCAGACAAAGCCCTTGCCAGCTGGCGCAACACCACCGCTAAGAGCAGGGCGCAAATGTTGCGCAAATGGTTCGACCTAATTGTGGCCAACGCAGACGACCTGGCCCTGCTCATGACGCTGGAGCAAGGAAAACCTCTGGCCGAGGCCAAAGGCGAGGTCATTTACGGTGCCAGTTTTGTGGAATGGTTTGCCGAACAGGCCAAGCGGATTGAGGGCAGCGTGCTGGAATCCCCCCAGCCCGGGCGTGAGTTGCTGGTCATTAAACAGGGCATTGGCGTGTGTGCTGCCATCACCCCCTGGAACTTCCCCATCGCCATGATCACCCGCAAGGTGGCTCCGGCGCTCGCCGCTGGCTGCACGGTGGTGGTCAAACCTGCAGAACAAACCCCCTTGAGCGCATTGGCATTGGCAGAACTGGGTCGCCAGGCGGGCTTCCCGGCTGGCGTACTGAATGTGATCACCGCCAATGCGGAGCGCTCCGTCGACATTGGCCATGTGCTGTGCGAGAGCGAGATAGTACGCAAGTTGAGCTTCACGGGCTCCACCGAAGTGGGACGGATCCTGATGGCTCAATGCGCCCCCACCATCAAGAAACTGAGCTTGGAGTTGGGTGGCCACGCCCCCTTCATTGTGTTTGAAGACGCCAACCTGGACGCGGCAGTGGACGGCCTGATTGCATCCAAATACCGCAACGCCGGGCAAACCTGTGTGTGCAGCAACCGCATTTACGTGCATGCAGCGATACAACGCGCCTTCGCAGAAAAACTGGCCGCCAAGGTGGCCCACATGGAAGTGGGTGACGGATTAAGCAGCAAAGCGAGCATTGGCCCACTGATTGACGAACAGGCGCTGGCCAAGGTGAAGCGCCACGTGGACGACGCCGTGGACAAAGGGGCCACGGTACTGACCGGGGGCAAGCCACATGCTTTGGGTGGCCGCTTCTTTGAACCCACCGTGATTGAAAACGCCGACCACCGCATGCTGTTGGCTCAGGAAGAAACCTTCGGCCCGGTGGCGGCCATCTTCCCCTTTGAGCGGGAAGAGCAGGTGATTGCTCAAGCCAACAACACCCCGTTTGGCCTGGCCGCATACTTTTACACCGAGAACACCAAACGCACATTCCGCGTGGCGCGAGCGCTTGAATACGGCATGGTGGGCATCAACGTGGGCGTATTTTCCAACGAGGTGGGGCCGTTTGGCGGCGTCAAACAATCCGGCCTGGGTCGTGAGGGTTCGGCCTGGGGCATTGAGGAATTTCTGGAAATGAAGTACCTGTGCATTGGCACCGTGTAAGGTGCAAGCCCGGCACAAGCCATTACAATACGGGGCAATTGCTCACACGCAGAAAGGACAGTCGCAGATGCTGACGTTTCAACAGGCCATTTTGACCTTGCAAAATTACTGGGACCAACAGGGCTGTGCCCTGCTGCAACCCTTTGACATGGAAGTGGGTGCTGGCACCAGCCACACGGCCACGTTCTTGCGCGCTTTGGGGCCAGAACCCTGGAATGCAGCCTACGTACAACCCTCACGCCGCCCCAAAGACGGCCGTTATGGCGAAAACCCCAACCGCATGCAGCATTACTACCAGTTCCAAGTGGTGCTCAAGCCCTCGCCCGAGAACATCATCGACCTGTACTTGGGCAGCCTGGAAGCCTTGGGCATCGACACCAAACAAAACGACGTCCGATTTGTTGAAGACAACTGGGAAAACCCGACCCTGGGTGCCTGGGGGCTGGGCTGGGAGGTGTGGCTCAACGGCATGGAGGTGACTCAATTCACGTACTTCCAACAAGTCGGCGGCCTGGATTGTTCGCCCATTTTGGGCGAGATCACTTATGGGATTGAGCGCCTCACCATGTACCTTCAAGGCAAAGAAAATGTTTACGACCTGGTGTGGACCGAGCGCGAAGAAAAAGGCGTGAAAAAGGTACTCACCTACGGCGATGTATTCCACCAGAACGAGGTGGAACAGTCCACCTACAACTTCGAGCACAGCAACGCAGACATGCTGTTTCGCCATTTTGGCGAATACGAGGCAGAGGCAAAACGCCTCATTGAAGTGGGGCTGGCCCTGCCCGCTTACGAAATGATTTTGAAAGCGGCCCACACCTTCAACCTGCTCGATGCGCGCGGTGCAATTTCAGTGACCGAACGTGCAGCCTACATTGGGCGTATTCGCAACCTGTCACGCGCAGTAGCGCAAGCCTATTACGACTCGCGCGAGAAACTGGGCTTTCCCATGTGCAACACGCCAGCTGGCAAAGCGGCCTGAACCCATTCAATCAAACAACATGAACAACACACTCTTGGTTGAGCTTTTCACAGAAGAGCTCCCACCCAAAGCCCTCAAACAACTGGGCGAAGCATTCTCTAGCCTGTTGGCTGAGCACTTGCGCACGGAGGGCCACTTGGCCAGCGAAAGCGCGGTGACCACCTACGCCAGCCCACGGCGACTCGGTTGCAAAATCACGCAAGTGGCGGGCACCTCACCAGACAAAACCTTGGTGGAACGGTTGTTGCCAGTCAAGATTGGGCTGGATGCAAACGGCCAAGCCACACCCCCCCTGCTTAAAAAATTGGAGTCCTTGGGCTTGGCCCATGTGCCGGTGAGCCAACTGGAAACCACCAGCGATGGCAAGCAAGATGTATTGAACATTCGCCGCACGGTGGCAGGAAAAAGCCTGGCTGAGTCGCTGCAAACCGCCTTGCAAGCGGCCACCACCAAACTGCCCATTCCAAAGGTGATGAGTTACCAGCGCCCAGACGGCAGCACCGTGCATTTTGTGCGGCCCGCGCATCGCTTGGTGGCTTTGCATGGATCCCAAGTGCTGCCCGTGCAAGTGCTGGGCTTGGAGAGTGATCGCATCACAGGCGGGCACCGATTCCTGGGGCAAGCCATTGTGAACATTCAGAGCGCAGACAGCTACGAAAGACAATTGCGTGACGAAGGCAAAGTGATTGCTGGTTTTGCCGAGCGCAAATCCGCCATCGAGCAGGCCCTGGCTCAACAGGCAGCGGGTGACAAGGTGGTGCAACCAGACGAGTTGGTGGACGAGGTGTGCGCCCTGGTGGAGTGGCCTGTGGTGTATGAGGCTGGCTTTGAAAAGGAATTTCTGGAAGTGCCGCAGGAATGCCTCATCCTCACCATGCAAGCCAACCAAAAATATTTTGCAATCACCGACCATAGCGGCAAAATGAAAAACCGCTTCCTGTTGGTGTCCAATCTTTTGACAGAAACACCGGCGCTCATCACCAGCGGCAACGAACGCGTGTTGCGAGCCCGCTTGGCCGATGCCAAATTCTTTTTCGATCAAGACCGCAAAAAAACACTGGAGAGCCGTTTGCCCGGCCTGGCCAACGTGGTGTACCACAACAAACTGGGCACCCAGAAAGACCGCAACGCTCGATTGGTGGCGCTGGCAGAGATGCTCGCACCTGTCACAGGCGCACCGGCTGAACATGCCAAACGCGCGGCCTTGTTGTGTAAAACGGACCTGCTCACCGACATGGTGGGTGAATTTCCGGAATTGCAAGGCAACATGGGCGAGCACTACGCCCGCCACGATGGCGAAGCCCCTGAGGTGGCCCAAGCGATTGCCGACCATTACAGCCCACGCTTTGCGGGCGACCAATTGCCCCGCAACCCCGTGGGCCTAGCCGTGGCGCTGGCTGACAAGCTAGAGACCCTTGTGGGCATTTATGGCATCGGTCTGATCCCAACCGGCGACAAAGACCCCTTCGCATTGCGCAGGCACGCTCTGGGCGTGATCCGCATGGTCATTGAAAAAGACCTGCCATTGGACCTACATGCCATGCTTGCTCAGGCTGCCACGCTGTTCACCGAGTTTGCCGACTTCAAATCCGGCACCGATGGACTGGCCGCGTTTGTGCAAGACCGCCTGCGTGGTTACCTCAAAGACCAGGGCTACAGCACAGCGGAAGTAGAGGCCGTACTCAGCCAAAACCCAAGCCGCTTTGCCGACCTGCCCAAGCGCCTTCAAGCTGTGCGCGCTTTTGCGCAATTGCCCGAAGCGCAAGCATTGGCCGCTGCCAACAAACGCATCAACAACATTCTTAAAAAGGCAGAGCAATTGAGTGCGCAGGTCAACCCAAGCCTGCTGCAACTGGATGCTGAAAAACAACTGGCACACCAGGTGCAAGAAGTGGAGCCCAAAGCCACTGCCGCATTCGATGCTGGCGATTACCAGCAAGCGCTGTTGCTGCTTGCCCCTTTGAAGCCTGCCGTGGACGCGTTCTTTGACGGGGTAATGGTCATGGACAACAACCAGGACCTGAAAAACAACCGGATTGCCCTGTTGGCGCACCTCCACGGACTGATGAACCGCGTGGCCGATATTTCACAACTGGCCGTGTAAATACGCAGCACCCAGCGCAAGGACACACCCATGAAACTCATCGTGCTCGACCGGGACGGCGTGATCAACGAAGATTCGGACGAATACATCAAGTCACCGGATGAATGGATCCCCATCCCCGGCAGCATGGACGCGATTGCACGGTTGAACCGCGGCGGTTATCGCGTGGCTGTGGCCACCAACCAAAGCGGTATTTCCAGGGGCATGTTCGACCTGGAAACGCTTTCGGCCATGCACAAAAAGATGCATGACCTGGCCAATGAAGCAGGCGCGCACATTGATGGTATCTTTTTTTGCCCACATGGCCCCGACGACAAATGCAATTGCCGCAAACCCAAGCCAGGTCTATTCGAAGAAATTGAAAAGCGCATGGGCTTAAGCCTGCAAGGTGTGCCCTGCGTGGGCGATTCCTTGCGAGACCTCCAAGCTGGCGCCTCTCGAGGCTGCGTGCCCTTTCTAGTCAAAACAGGCAAAGGGAAAAAAACCTGGGAAAGCAAAAAAGACGAATTGCCCACTGGCACCTCCGTGTTCGACAACCTGATGGCGGTGGCCGAGCACTTGGTACCAGATGACCCATTTGCTAGCTGAAATCCACCCATAACACCCATTCTGGAGACCTCGGTGAGATCCATACTTGGTTCGATACTCTTCTTCATCTACTCGGTGGTGTATACCCCGCTACACGCAACCCTGCTGCTGTTGCTTGCTCCATTCCTGAACCTCAAGCAGCGCTACATTTTTGCGTGTTGGTGGAATGCCCTCAATATTTTCTTGCTGAAGCACCTGTGTGGCATCCAGTACGTGGTGGAAGGCAAAGAACACCTGCCCAGCACCGGTGCAATCGTGCTTGCAAAACACCAATCGGCCTGGGAAACCTTCGCCATTCCTGCCCAACTGTTGCCTCGCCAACTGTGCCTGGTGTTCAAAAAAGAACTGCAATACGTGCCATTTTTTGGCTGGGCACTCTGGGTGCTTCGCATGGTGCCCATCAACCGCACCAAAGGCGTGGAAGCTTTTGAGCAAGTAAAAACGGTGGCTGGCCAACGCATGCGGGATGGTGCATGGATGATGTTTTTCCCCGAGGGCACCCGCGTGCCCGTGGGCTACAAGCGCCGTTATAAAACCGGCGGCACACGCTTGGCGGTGGCCACCAATACTCCGGTGGTGCCCGTGGCCCACAACGCTGGCGAGTTCTGGGGACGCAAGAACTTTTTTAAAAAGCCTGGCACCGTGACTCTGCGGTTCGGTCCGCCCATCAGCCCGGAAGGTCACGATGCCGAGAGCTTGATGATCAAAGTAGAAGAATGGATTGAAGGTGAAATGCACAAAATTAGCCCTCACCGCTACAACGGGCCAGACACACCGCTCATCGACAAATCCAATTAAATACCGCAGCATGGCAGCATGAGCACTCGGCCCCACACACTTGCAAACCATGCAGCGCAGTACACTCTGCAGCTGCCATGGGGGCCTTGCACCTACACCCTCAAGCGCAGTGCACGTCGCTCGGTCGGTTTTTTGATCAACGACACAGGCTTGCAAATTTCCGCACCGCAGCGTTTGCCACAGGCCGAGCTTGAACAGATTATTGCCAGCAAATCACGCTGGATAGAGCATCGCCTGGCCCAATGGCAATCCCGTCAGCAAAAGACCACCACCTTACACGCCCTGCTGCAAGACAATCGCCCCATACCTGTGCGCGGCATACCCTATCGCCTGGAAGACCTGCCACCGCGCAGCAAGCCTTTGGTGAATCCATGGACCCACGTGATTGCCCTACCCAATGTGGCTGCCGAGCAGCGCTTGTTGATGCTAGAAAAAGCACTCAAACTGCATGCCAAAGACGTGTTCCAACACATGGCTAAACAATTGATGCAACGCCACAGGCTTCCACCCCACACACTGCACCTCAGCAGCCCGGCAGCAAGGTGGGGCTCATGCAACAGCAAGCGTCAAATTCGCCTGAATTGGCGCCTGGTTCATCACCGTCCCGAACTGATTGAATATGTGATTGCCCACGAGATGGCTCATCTGATTGAAATGAACCACAGCCCCCGCTTCTGGCATGTGCTAGAAACCTTGATGCCCCAATACCGGGAACCACACCAGGAGCTGGCTTTGATCAACCCTGCCGAGGTGCCTTTGTTATGAGAATTCTGCACACCATGCTGCGTGTTGGTGACCTGCAACGCGCCATTCAGTTTTACACACAGGTGATGGGCATGCACGTGCTGCGCACCACCGAACGCCCAGAGCAAGGCTACTCGCTGGCATTCCTTGGGTATGGTCCTGAATCCCATCATGCTGTGCTGGAGCTGACTTACAACCACGGAGTTAGTCACTACGAGCAGGGCACGGCGTATGGCCATATTGCGATCGCTGTCGAGGACGCCTATGTGGCTTGCGAACGCATCAAGCAGGCTGGCGGAAAAGTGACGCGTGAAGCGGGACCCGTGAAAGGCGGCAACACCGTGATTGCCTTTGTGCAAGACCCCGACGGCTACAAAATTGAACTGATTCAAATGGCTGCATAACACAATGCCCAACGGGCCTTGCAGCCCACTTTGACAATCAGAAGTCAAGTAAAAAATTTCGGATTTTTTTCGGATTTTGGGTCGAATTAAAACGCCTAGACCGTTACAATGGGCCGCTCGAATGTTGCTTATTTTTTGTGCAAATCGTGCAACTCGCCCACTTCACTCTGCCCAACAATCTGTTCCTTGCGCCCATGGCGGGCGTGACAGATCGTCCTTTCCGACAGTTATGTAAAAAACTGGGGGCCGGGCATGCTGTGTCAGAGATGGCAGCAAGCAATCCTCAATTGTGGAAAACTGACAAGAGCACAAGACGCCTGAACCACCACGGCGAAACCAAACCGATTGCAGTGCAAATTGCCGGTGCAGACCCCGACATGATGGCGCATGCAGCGAGCTATAACATTGACCGCGGCGCCCAGATCATTGACATCAACATGGGTTGCCCTGCAAAAAAGGTGTGTGCAGTGGCGGCAGGTTCTGCCCTGCTTCGCCACGAAGGCTTGGTGGAGCGAATTTTGCGTGCTGTGCATGCGGTTTGCGCAGAACGCGGTGTGCCACTCACCCTCAAGTACCGCACAGGTTGGTCGCCAGACCACAAAAATGCAGTGCACATTGCACAAATGGCCGAAAGCATTGGTGTGGCCCTGCTGACCTTGCATGGCCGCACTCGTGCCTGCGGCTACAGTGGGCATGCCGAATACGACACCATTGCACAGGTTAAGCGCGCCGTTCAAATTCCTGTGATTGCCAATGGCGACATCACCACCCCCGAACAAGCGCAGCATGTGTTGAAGTACACCGGCGCAGATGGGCTCATGATCGGCAGGGCGGCCCAGGGCAATCCCTGGATTTTTCGGGAAGTGCTCCATTTTTTGCGCACAGGCGAGCACCTTGCGCCCCCCACCGTGGATGAAGCGCACACAGTCATGATGGAACACTTGCGTGATCACCACGCTTTTTATGGAGAAAAAACGGGTTTACTCACCGCCCGGAAGCATTTGCAATGGTATCTTTGCGGCCCAGCCGGAAAAAACCATCCAGTGATCGACCAGCTCATGCTGGCGCAATCCACCGATGCACAGTTGCGTATCGTTGATGATTTTTTCAACAGCTGGCGCAACAACAGCGGGCTGGCATATTTTGCTGACCCAAACAACACCCCCACAAACAACACAACAAGAAGACTGGCAGCATGAAACCACATGACAGCAATTTGGCCCCCGTCACAATTTCAGAGTGCATTCGCAGCAACCTGGACAAATTTTTTGACGACCTGGAAGGCGAAAGCGCAAAGTCAGTCTACGACATGGTTCTCTCTGCCGTAGAGCGACCCATGCTGGAAGTGGTCATGGAAAAAGCCAACATGAACCAGACCATCGCCAGCCAGATGCTAGGCATCAATCGCAACACCCTGCGCAAAAAATTACAGCAGCACGGACTCATCTGATTTTTTTAAAGCTTCTACCATGAACCAAAATCCAAGCATCAAGCGCGCGCTGCTGAGCGTGTCCGACAAAACTGGCATTCTTGAATTGGCCAAAGCACTGGCTGAACGTGGCGTGGAAATTTTGTCCACTGGCGGAACAGCCAAACTGCTGGCTGACAAAGGCCTGGCAGTCAAAGAGGTCAGTGGCCACACCGGTTTTCCAGAGATCATGGATGGCCGCGTTAAAACATTGCACCCAAAAATTCATGGGGGGATTTTGGCCCGCAGGGACTTACAAAGCCATTTGGACGCCATGCAAGAACATGGCATTGGCCCCATCGATTTGGTGGCAGTCAACCTGTACCCCTTCGACCAAGCCACTGCTGCCGATCAAGTCAAACTGGAAGACGCCATCGAAAACATCGACATCGGGGGCCCAGCCATGGTGCGTGCCTCGGCGAAGAATTACACCGGGGTGACCATCCTGGTGGACCCCTCCGATTACAACCAGGTGATCGAGGAAATGAAAACCTGTGAAGGTGCGACCACCTTGAAAACACGTGCGAAGTTGGCAGCCAAAGCGTTTGCCCACACCGCACGGTACGATGGTGCAATTGCCGCCTTCCTGACCAGCCTGCAAGGCACCGACGGTGCGCTGGAGGATACCCCTGCACGTGCGGAGTACCCTGAGGTGCTCAGCATGCAATTCCACAAAGTGCAAGACATGCGTTACGGCGAGAACCCCCACCAAAGCGCCGCCTTTTACCGCGAAGCCAAAGCGCCTGTAGGCCTGCTGGCCAATTACCGTCAACTGCAGGGCAAAGAGTTGAGTTTCAACAACATCGCCGACGCCGATGCGGCCTGGGAATGCGTCAAAACATTCGATGCACCCGCCTGCGTCATCATTAAGCACGCCAACCCGTGTGGCGTGGCAGTGGGCACGGGCACCCTAGAGGCCTACAACAAAGCATTCAAGACCGACCCCACCTCCGCCTTTGGCGGCATCATTGCATTCAATCGCCCTGTGAATGAAGCAACAGCCCAAGCGGTGAGCAAACAGTTCGTAGAGGTGGTGATAGCACCTCAATTCGATGAGCAAGCACGCTCGGTGTTTGCAGCCAAACAAAACGTGCGCTTGCTTGAAATTCCTCTGGACACGGGCAATCACCGCTTCGATTACAAACGCGTGGGCGGCGGCTTGCTGGTGCAAAGTCCAGATGTGCACAACGTGCAACAAGCGGACATTCGTGTGGTCAGCAAGCGCCAACCCACCGAGCAGCAATGGAGCGACCTCATGTTTGCATGGCGGTGTGCGAAGTTTGTGAAGAGCAATGCGATTGTGTTTTGTAAAGACGGCATGACCATGGGTGTGGGCGCAGGGCAGATGAGTCGCGTCGACTCTGCGCGCATTGCCTCCATCAAGGCCCAGAACGCCGGCCTCACCCTAGCCAACAGCGCAGTGGCATCCGATGCATTTTTCCCATTCCGCGACGGCCTGGATGTGGTGGTGGATGCAGGCGCCAGTTGCGTGATTCAACCCGGTGGATCCATGCGCGACGACGAAGTGATTGCCGCCGCCGACGAACGCAACATCGTGATGGTACTCACCGGCATTCGCCATTTCCGCCACTGAGCACGCGGCCCGCTATGCGCATCCTTGGCATTGATCCCGGCTTGCGCATCACGGGCTATGGTGTGGTGGACATGCAGGGCGCACACCAGCAGTATGTGGCCAGCGGCGTGATACGCACCGCCTCAGAGGCCTCTCTGCCCGAGCGGCTTCACACCCTCTTTGCCGGTTTGTGCGAGCTCACCGAGCTCTACAAACCCCAAGTGGCGGTGGTGGAAATTGTGTTCGTCAACGTCAACCCACAGTCCACCCTGTTGCTTGGGCAAGCGCGCGGGGCAGTGCTCACCGCGCTCACACACAGTCAACTCGCGGTGGTTGAATACACCGCCTTGCAAATCAAACAGGCCATCGCCGGGCATGGCAAAGCCAACAAAGCCCAAGTGCAAGAGATGGTGAAACGCTTGCTCAAGCTGCCCGCCACGCCCACAGCAGACGCCGCCGACGCACTGGCCGCTGCACTCACCCATGCGCAAAGCAACAAAATGTTATCGGCCATGGCCAGCGGCAACATGCCAGCGGGCGCCTTGCGCACCCGCACCCGCAAAGGGCGCACCAGTTGGCGATAAACACGCAGCACATCCAGACGAATGGCATATAATCGCTAACAAACACTGGTGATTTGCACAGTACAGCAAACGCCCCCCCTTGGCCCCTTCCGGAGACAAACCGCCATGATAGGCCGCCTCAAAGGCATCTTGATTGAAAAAAACGCCCCATGGATTGTGTTGGATGTTCAAGGCGTGGGCTACGAATTGCAGGTGCCCATGAGCACCTTTTTCAATTTGCCCGAGCTACAGACCGGCTGTGCCCTACACACCCACTTGGTGGTGCGGGAAGATGCTCACAGCCTGTATGGCTTTGGCAGCAGCGACGAAAAAACCCTGTTCAAAACACTCATCAAAGTTTCGGGCATCGGGCCACGCACCGCATTGGCCATTTTGTCGAGTATCAGCACCAGTGACTTTCTGCTCGCCGTGCAAAGCCAAGAGTCTGCTCGGTTGGTAAAAATTCCGGGCATCGGCAAAAAAACTGCTGAACGGTTGCTGCTTGAATTGAAAGGGCAAATGGTGGCCCTGGGAGGCCAAGCCAGCAGCGTGCTGCCTGGTGCAGCACCTGGCAGTGGCACCAACGAAATTGTGCAAGCACTGTGCGCCCTGGGGTATTCTGACAAGGAAGCGGCCTTGGCCTGCAAGGGCTTGCCCGAGGGCACCACCGTGACCGACGGCCTGAAACTTGCGCTCCGTAACCTGTCCAAACACTAAGCCATGATAGAACCCGACCGCCTCATCAGCCCAGCCCCAGTCAGTGCCTCTGAAGAAGCCTTTGAACGCGCCCTGCGCCCCAAGCACCTGGATGAATACGTGGGGCAACAAAAAATCCGGGATCAATTGGATATTTTTATTGCTGCGGCCAAAGCCCGGCAAGAAGCACTCGACCACGTGCTGCTGTTTGGTCCCCCTGGCCTGGGCAAAACAACCTTGGCGCACATTCTGGCTCGGGAGATGGGTGTTAACTTGCGCCAAACTTCTGGGCCCGTGCTGGAGCGCCCTGGTGACCTGGCCGCCCTGCTCACCAACCTGGAGGCCAATGATGTGTTGTTCATCGACGAAATACACCGGCTATCGCCCGTGGTCGAAGAAATCCTTTATCCGGCGCTTGAAGACTATCAAATCGACATCATGATTGGGGAAGGGCCCGCAGCACGCAGTGTCAAACTGGATTTGCAGCCATTCACACTGGTGGGCGCCACGACTCGAGCTGGCATGCTCACCAACCCATTGCGCGACCGCTTTGGCATTGTGTCACGGCTGGAGTTTTATAGCCCGGAAGAACTCGCCCGGATTGTGGCCCGCTCGGCGAGTCTGCTCAACACGCCTCATGAGCCAGAGGGCTGCCTTGAAATTGCGCGCCGTTCACGCGGAACCCCCCGAATTGCCAACCGCCTGCTGCGTCGCGTGCGCGATTACGCGCAAGTCAAAGCACAAGGCGTGATCACTGCCGCCGTGGCAGATGCCGCACTCAGCATGCTGGATGTGGACAAGGTGGGCTTGGATCCCATGGACCGCCGGCTGCTGGAGGCCATCATTCACAAATTCAATGGTGGCCCGGTGGGCCTAGAGAGTGTGGCCGCCGCGATTGGCGAAGAAAAAGACACCATTGAAGACGTGCTGGAGCCCTATCTCATTCAACAGGGCTACATACAACGCACGCCGCGTGGCCGAATTGCCACGCTCAACAGCTATGCCCATTTTGGTTTGGCTGCGCCGTCCAACCTGACCAGCGCAAATCCGACTCAGGGCGATCTGCTTTAATCTTCCGCAGCTTTGCCGACACGTTTTCTGGCAGCAGGTTTGGCGGGCTTCCAGGGTGCATCCAACAGCTGCTCCAATTCCTCCAGCGCCTCGCCTGTGTACACCGAAAGGCGTTGCATGGAGGGCAGCGCATCGTGGTCCCCTGTAAAGGCCACGTTGAACTGACCCGCATAGCTGACCACCGTGATGTTCAGCGCCTGGCCATGTGGAATCAAGGAAATGGGGTAAAACTGCTCCAAACGGCATCCCGAAAAATACAGATCTTGCGATGGCCCCGGCACATTGGAAATCACGGTGTTGAAAATTGGCCGGGTCAAACCACCCAAACCCGTCACCAATTGCAGCATCATCGGCGCCATTAGCATGATGGTGTAGTTGTTGATGGCCTCTTTGGGCATGGCCTGCAAATTGGCCTTGGCCATTTGCGTGGAGCGGTTGATTTGCTTCAGGCGCTCCAAAGGATCTGCTTCCGTGGTGTAGAGGTTGGCCAAAATAAAACTGATGGCGTTGCCGCCATCCAGATCGTCTGCGGGGCGCACCGACACTGGCAAGCCCGCTGTTAGCGGCTCATCGGGCAAGGCATTGCGTTCCAGCAAGTAGCGACGCAAGGAACTGGAGCAAATCGCCAGAAAAATATCATTCACGCTCACGCCTGCCGCTTCGGCCACTTTGCGAATACGCTCCAAGGGGTAAGTTTGCGTGGCCAGGCGGCGCGCGCCACCCACCCTGCCGTTCACAATCGACTTGGGGCCTGAGAAAGGGGTGGCCAAAGCCGGGTCCGTGGGCTTGACCGCCTCTTTCATCAAATCCAGCAGCGCTTTGCCTGCCGCGGGCAGCGACTGACCGCTGAGCTTGGCCGCCTCCCAAGCCACCCGAGCCTGGTCTGTAAAATGGGCTTGAGGGTCTACTTTCTTTTTTTTGCGCACCGTGCCAACACTCCAAGGCGCGGGCAACTTCAAACTTTCCTCAGCGGTTTTTCCGAAAATGCGCTCCATCAGGCGCATGGCACCCACGCCATCCATCAAGGAGTGGTGCATCTTGGTGTACAACGCAAACCGGTTGCCATACAGACCTTCGATCAGGTGCATTTCCCACAAGGGCTTTCTAAAATCCAGCGGGTGGGAATGCAAACGCGAAATGAGCGTGCCCAGCTCCCGCTCACCACCGGGCGCAGGCAGGGCACTATGTCGGAAGTGATAATCCAGATCTACCTTGTCGACCTCAATCCACTTCGGCCACAGCGTCATGAGACGCGGATTGGAGAGCCGGTAGTTAAAAGGGGGTGAAAACTCAGTGGAATTACGCAACAGGCTTACGATGCGGGCAACGGCGGCCTGCACCGGCTCACCCTCCACCGTAAAAATCGCCATGCTGCCTACATGCATGGGTGCCTCTTTGGACTCGACGTAAAGCCATGATGCGTCCAGTACGGGAATGTATCTTGCCATCTCAGTGGTCTCCGCTTCTCATTGTTGTTCAAATATCCGTTGAGTATGCCGGTAGGCGAAGTAGGTGCAAATGTGCGCGGGCAGGGCAAATGGGCCTGCGGGACCCATGATACATGCAGAGCCCCTTACAATGACAGCAGCATACTACTGACACCCGAACTGCATCGCCATGACTTTTAAATACTCACTGCGCATTTACTTCGAAGACACCGATGCCGCTGGTGTCGTGTATTACGGGAATTACCTCAAGTACATGGAGCGAGCTCGCAGCGAATTGTTCCTGCAGCGCAGTATTGGCATGAAAGCGCTCATGAATGAGCATCAATTGGTTTTTGTTGTCAGCAACACCCAATTGAATTACCGGCGCTCTGCTAAACTTGAGGATGTTCTTGAAGTATCGGTGGAACTGATTGAACTCAAGCGAGTTTCAGCGGTCTTCAGGCAAGTGGTCAGCCGCCAAGGTGAAATCATCTGCGAAGGCACGACCCGCGTGGGTTGCGTCAACACACAAACCCTGAAACCGGCCGCCATTCCACCCCAGGTTTACGCCGAACTCAACCAATTGATGCAGTAGCGCGTTACACGTTTCGAACATCTTTTCCAGAAAGCGGATTATTTTCATGGATATATCGACTGACATGTCATTTGTTTCGCTGATTGCGCAGGCCAGCCTGGTCGTGCAATTGGTGATGCTGATTCTGGTGATGATTTCCCTCATCTCCTGGGCCACCATTTTCAAAAAATGGGCGGTGCTGAAACGCGCCAAACGCCTGTCAGACAAATTCGAAGAGGAGTTTTGGTCTGGCGGCGATTTAAACACCCTGTTCCAGCGAGCCAGCAGCCGTCGCCACGAGGCAGGACCTCTGGAGCGTATCTTTGAAGCGGGCATGAGCGAATTTTTGCGCGCCCGCGACAAAAAAGGGCTCACCGATTACTCGCTCATCATCGACGGCTCCCGCCGTGCCATGAAGGCCGCCTTTCAGCGCGAGAACGACCTGCTAGAACGTAACCTGCCCTTCCTTGCGTCGGCAGGCTCTGTGAGCCCGTACATCGGATTATTTGGCACAGTTTGGGGCATCATGCATGCCTTCCGGGGCCTGGCCAACGTGCAGCAAGCCACCCTGGCCAGCGTGGCCCCAGGCATTGCTGAAGCACTGGTCGCAACCGCCATTGGGCTGTTTGCCGCGATTCCCGCGGTGGTGGCATACAACCGCTACGCCAACGACATTGACCGGCTCTCCACCCAGTTTGAAACCTTCGTGGAAGAGTTCTTGAACATCCTCCAGCGTCAGCATTAACAAGGTTTGCCATGAAAGCTGAACTTGGCCGCAAATCAAGACGCGCCATGAACGAAATCAACGTGGTGCCTTACATCGACGTGATGTTGGTGTTGCTCATCATTTTTATGGTGACAGCCCCCATGATCACCCCGTCGGTGATCGACCTGCCCACGATGAATAACACCAATGTGCCCAAACAGACGCGCCCCATCGAAGTGACTGTGCGGCAAGTGGGTAGCTTGGTGGTAAAAGACATGAAAACCAACCAGAGCCAAGAAGTGCCACTGAGCCAACTCGCCATCGAAGTGAAAAAACTCCAGGGCGACGAACCTGAACGCCCAGTGGTGATTTCGGCCGAGAAGTCCATCCAGTATCAAGCGGTGGTTGACGCCATGGACGCATTGCAAAATGCGGGCATTCAAAAAGTCGGCCTCCTGGTTAAACCCAAAGGCAAATGAAGTGCTTGCAACATCATGAGTGCTGATGTGTCTCAACGCAGTCAACGCCTGAATATTACCCAGGCCCACCAAGCCCTGCTTTCCAAGATGTCCAGGGAAAGCGGCTTGGAGTCACGCCTGGAGCCCCCGGTGGACCACACCGGCGAGAAGGTGGGCTTAAGCTTTTCGCTGCTGGCACACCTCACACTGGTGGCGTTTTTTGCAATCGGCCTGAATTGGAACACCGAAGAGCCTGCAGCCTTTGAAGCAATGCTGTGGAGTGATCTTCAAGCCAACGAAACCGTGGCGACACGTGAAACCGAACCCACTCCGCTGCCGGAGCCAAAACCTGAACCAAAACCAGAACCAAAGCCCGAACCCGAACCGACGCCACCGGTGACACCACCCAAGGCAGACATCGAGCTGCCCAAGCCTGAGAAAAAACTCGAGCCTAAGAAACCTGAACCCAAAAAACCTGAGCCTAAAAAACCAGAGCCCAAGCCCGAGCCAAAAAAGCCTGAACCGAAGCCAGAGCCCAAGCCCGAACCCAAGAGATCGGAGCCAAAACTGGATCCAGAGCTTGCCAAAAAACTTCGACAGGAAGAACTGGCACGCATCATGGGCGGAGCGCCCAACACTGGCAGCACCAACCAGGGCACCAGTCGAAATAAGGCTCAGTACAGTGACCGAATTCGCCAATACGTGCGAAGCAAAATTGTATTCCCCGGCGCGAACGCTGTAGACGGAAATCCCGAGGCAATTTTTGAAGTTCGGCAACTTCCAACCGGAGAAATTGTCTCAATCACCCAGAAAAAGAGCAGTGGTCTGCCCGAATGGGACAACGCGGTGGAACGTGCACTACAGCGTTCGAGCCCTTTGCCAAAGGCCGATGATGGCTCAGTGGAACCGGTGCTTGTACTCTCGTTCCGTCCCAAAGACGTTTAACTTTCAAGAGAAACAATGACTTACTCCAATATCACCATGCTGCAAAATTCTTACAAAGTGGTCTGGTCGAGACTTTTAAATGCTCGGCGGGCCATGCTCTGGGTGCTGTTCTTGCTCGTGCCCACCACCGTGCAAGCACAACTTAAAATTGACATCACTGGCGTAGGTGCCAACCAAATCGCGTTCTCAGCGGCCGCCTTTCAAGGCAATGCAGGTTTGCCGGAAGACGTGCGTAAAATCATTGAAGATGACCTTGTGCGCAGCGGCTTTTTCAGAGCGATTAGCACCACCAGCAACATCGAGTTGAACGAGTCCACCTTGATCGACCCAACTGCTTGGAAATCGATTGGCGTGGATGCCTTGATCGTTGGATCTATCAAACGATTGCCTGATGGCCGCTTGGATGTGCGTTTCAATCTGCATGACACCGCCCAGCAAAAGTCGCTGGGCAAGTTCAGCTACGCGATTCAACCCTCTGCACTGCGCCTAACGGCTCACAAAATTTCAGATTTCGTGTACGAGAAATTGCTCGGTGAAAAAGGTGTTTTTGCCACCCGCATTGCCTACGTTGAAAAATCACCAGGTCGCTATCGACTCATTATTGCGGACTCGGATGGCGCCAACCCCCAAGTGGCGTTGGCCTCCAAAGAGCCCATCATCAGCCCATCGTGGTCACCAGACGGCACACAACTTGCTTACGTATCGTTTGAAACCCGCAAACCCGTGGTGTTTGTGCACACCCTTGCAACAGGTCGCCGCAAAGCTGTGGCCAATTTCAAGGGCAGCAACAGTGCGCCAGCTTGGTCGAGCAGTGGTCAGCAAATGGCTGTGGTTCTAACCAAAGATGGTGGCTCTCAAATTTTCAGCATGGGTATCGATGGCGGGAATTTGAACAAATTGACAAGCACCGGCGGCATCAACACCGAACCAGTTTATAGCCAGGATGGTCGATTCATCTATTTCACATCGGATCGTGGAGGCGGCCCCCAAATTTACAGAATGAGCACAAATGGTGGTGATGTGGCCCGCGTGACATTTGAAGGTGGATACAATATTTCGCCTCGAGTCAGTCCAGATGGAAAAACGCTGACTTACGTGACGCGCCGCGAGGGTCAGTTCAGAGTTGCCGTACTCGATCTGGCGCAGGGCAGCGAAATGCTCTTGACCTCCTCGGGACGTGACGAAAGTCCTAGCTTTGCACCCAACGGGCGCTACATTTTGTACGCGACTCGGTCTGGCGGCAAAGGCACCCTGGCCGTGGTATCGAAAGACGGTCGCATCCGGTACAGCCTGAGCAGTTCCGGTGCAGACATTTCGGAACCCACCTGGGGACCATTCACAACCGATTGATTTTGAATTTGTTTTAACCCGTTTTACACTGAACACACTTTTAGGTCTGGAGAAAAAAATGAAACAAGCAATGCTGAAGTACGTGGCAATTTCTGCTGTGGTGGCCGTTTTGGCTGCATGTAGCTCTGCCGTTCCCTTGAACGACAAACCGGTGGAATCCAAAACAGGTACAGCACCTGGTGCAGGTGGCGACAGCCGCGCCGTGCCCACCGTGACACCTGGCGACATGGACCCCCTGAACGACCCACAAGGCGTACTGGCCAAGCGCAGTGTTTACTTTGACTACGACAGCTTCACAGTCAAGCAAGATTACCGTGAGCTGGTTCAGAACCATGCCCGCTACCTGGTTGCCAACCCAAATCGCAAAATTGTTATTCAAGGCAACACCGACGAGCGTGGTGGCGCCGAGTACAACCTGGCACTCGGTCAGCGCCGTGCCGATGCAGTTAAAACCCTGATGTTGGCTCTGGGCGTTAAAGAAGCACAAATCGAAACCGTGAGCTTCGGCAAGGAAAAGCCAAAAGCAACAGGCAGCAACGAAGCGGCTTGGGCCGAAAACCGTCGCTCAGACATCGTTTACCAGTAATTGTTAAAACAGGACTCCCCTCGAGATGACTTTGACTTTCAAGCAAAAAACCTGGATATCCGCACTGCTTTTTGCCCTGTCTTCAAATTCTGCATTCGCTATTTTTGACGACACCGAGGCACGTCGGGCCATTCTGGATTTGCGCCAACAAGTCAAACAACTCGAGGAGCGAATTTCGCGACTGGAGTCCGCGAATCAGGGTCAGCTGGCTCTGGCGCAATCACTGAGCGAGAAAGACCGAGAGATCGCCCGTCTACGTGGCGATCTCGAACTCGCAAACAACAACATCCGCAAACTCCAGGAAGACAACAAAGTCTTGTACGCAAACCTGGACGACAGAATCAAGAAACTCGAGCCCAGACCCATTGAACTGGATGGCGAACAGATCAGTGTTCCACCCGAACAGTACAAGGATTACCAAGCGGGCTTGGATCATTTCAAAGCGGGCAATTACGCGGATGCAGCCAAGCAATTTCAAGAATTTCTAGCAAAACACCCAGACAGCAAGCTCAAGCCCCAAGTCCGTTATTTTTTAGGCAGCGCACAGTTTGCGCAGGGCGAGTACAAACTGGCACTGGTCACCCAGCGTGATTTGGCCAAAGACCATCCAGACAGCCCTCGAGCACCGGATGCCTTGCTAAGCATGGCCAGCTCCCAGCTTGAATTAAAAGCCATCCCCAACGCAAAAAAAACGCTCAGCGAATTGATTGCAAAATACCCAGAGAGCGAAGCGGCAAAGAGTGCCAAGGTTAGACTCGACGCGCTGAAATAAATCAGCTAGCTGTGCCCTGAAGGCGTCTGCCCAGTTAAAATACCCACACTTTGTCATCGTGCGGGCCTCGGGTTCATGGAAGAAATCAACGTAATTAATACGCATACCACTGTGCTGTGGGCCACTTTCGTTGTCGGTCTGCTTTTTGGTGCCGTGTCTCATCGCACCCATTTTTGCACCATGGGGGCCGTGGCTGACGTGTTTAACTTTGGCGATTGGAATCGCATGCGCATGTGGCTGGTTGCAATTGCCGTGGCTGCGTTGGGCCTCCAAAGCCTTAGCATGGCTGGCCTGGCCAACCTCAACGACACCATCTTTTTGTCCAGCCAGTGGTCATGGCTATCTGGCATCGTCGGTGGCCTTTTGTTTGGGTTTGGCATGGTGTTGGCCTCGGGTTGTGGCAGCAAAACCCTAATCCGCCTCGGCGCCGGCAATCTCAAGGCTTTGGTGGTGTTTGTCGTCATGGGCCTGACAGCCTACATGACACTCAAAGGCATCGTCGGCGTTTTCAGGGCGAACTACCTTGACCCAGTGCGTTTTCAATTTGAACAGTCACCCCATCTCGCTTCTCTAATTTCAAATGCAATTGGCAATCCTGAAGTTAAAAACGCTTTATCAATTGCCATTCCGCTTGTGATCCTGTTTGCAGCATTGGCGCGCAAAGCCGCCTGGACCCGCGAAGTGGTGTTGGGCGGCGCCGGGGTTGGCGCAACAATTGTTGCAGCTTGGTGGGTGATTTTTCAGCTTGCATATATTCCAGAGCACCCCGACACACTGGAGGCCGCTTACTTGGCCACTTATGGCAATCGAGCCGAAGGCTTCAGCTTTGTTGCACCCTATGCTTACACGCTGGAGTGGTTGATGTTTTTCAGTGATCAGTCCCGAGTGTTGACTGTGGGCGTGGTTGCCAGTTTTGGCGTGATTCTTGGGGCCCTGCTCAATGCAACGGTTGAACGCTCCTTTCGATGGGAAACGTTTCAAGACGTTGAAGACACCGCCAATCACTTGGTCGGGGCCACACTCATGGGCATCGGGGGTGTGCTTGCATTGGGTTGCACCGTTGGCCAGGGTTTGAGTGGGGTAAGCACCCTTGCTCTGCCGTCCTTCGTTGCGCTTGCCAACATCGTAATCGGTGCATGGGTGGCACTGAAGTACCAAATGTGGCGCGTGGAGCGCCTCGCTTAAAAAGTACCAATACCCTCTTCTTTTTTTAAAAAAGCTCAGTTATAATCGCGGTCTTTCGGCGAATTAGCTCAGTTGGTTAGAGCGACGGAATCATAATCCGCAGGTCCGGGGTTCGAGTCCCTGATTCGCCACCAAATACAAAAACCCGCGCAAATGCGCGGGTTTTTTTTCGCCCCAACCCAGCTCAAAAATGTCACATGATTAACACCTGAAGTTTTACCTTTTTCCTCTTGTAGAAAACCATAATCATGGTTATTCTTTGTGACCAGACGCATCCAAAAATGCGCAAAAACAGTAACAACTGTAAACATACGCAAGGGAGGGGTTGAGTCATTGACATGACCCAACGTGCCTTCTCCTTGTTAATAAAAACAGCTTGCAAGGAGGAGAGACACGTGTTCAAGCTGAAAGTAATACCTGCCATCGTTGCCATTGGCCTGGGGTCCACATTGCCTGTTCAGGCTGGATTGCTGGACGATTTGGTTGGCGCCAAAACAAATCCGTTGAATCTGAGCAATGCAGCCCCGTCGCAAGCGGACAAGGGCTCATTCAGCCGGCCATTTGCAGAACCCAAGGTATACCGTCGGGGCAACGCGGAAGATGCAAATCCCGACTTGGAGGGAACCACCACCGCGGAGAAGTGCCTGGCCGATCCTGTCACAGGAAAAATGCGGTGTAAGCCCGCTGCTGGCACGATTTCCCTGCTGCCATCGGGTGATTTTCTTTACTTCAACGCCCTGGAAGGCACCGAGGATTTTGAATTCTCGATTTTGGTGGACTTTGGCCAAAAAGCCATCAATGACCAAACCCGAGTAATGCGGATTCCTGAAGATGCAAATGCAGCCACGCTGTGGACTCGTCCCAAGGAAGTGGACTCGGGCGCGAATCCGGATGGTTATGAAATCACAGAACTGATTCCCGGCCTGAGCAATAAAGAGACCAACTCCGCCGACGGAGCCCTGTTCTGTGCTGACGTTGCAATGCTTGCAGATGGACGAATCCTGGCAGTGGGCGGCACAGCCTACTACAGCGAACCAGGCAACAATCTTGTTGGCTATGGCCTGACCGAACTGGAAGGCTTGAAAACCAGCCGCGCGTATAACCCAAACACCAACCAGTGGACCCAACTGGCTGACATGAACTTTGGTCGTTGGTACCCCTCTGTGGTGACAATGGCAGACAGCAAGCTGTTCGTGGCCAGCGGTGTTACCAAGCTTATTAAACCGATCTACCCACAACAACCTGAGCAGAGCGGACGCAACGTCCCACAAACCGAGACATACGATCCAGCCACAAACAAATGGACGGACAACGGGCAGACTGCGCAACGCTCCTTGCCGCTCTACCCTCGTCTGCATCTGCTGCCCAACGGCCACATCCTCTACAATGCGGGCGGCCAGGCATTTAACCCCAATGGTCAAAGCTATGACCAGCCCTTGTGGAACATTGCCGGTGCCTACAACCCCGGAACAAAATCTTGGAGTGACCTTGGTTACGCTGGCTTTCCGCTCACATTCAGCGATGCGGGCTTGGAATCGCTCACTCAGGTGTTTAACCCACTGACCGCACCCAATGCAGCGAGTAGCGCGTTGATGAATACGCTGACCAGCGCCCCGATGAAGAGCCCGCAAGCGCTGCAGAAAACCTTGAGCAGCATGGCTACGGGTGCCGGCAACCCAGAACAAGCGATTCAAAAGGCCGTGGGTGGCGGCATGCGCGGTTCAACATTCTCTGTCATGCTGCCTCTTCGCCCCAACGCCGATGGCAAATACACCGATGCCAGCTTCCTGACTGCTGGAGGTGTATTGCCTCTGGTCGGCGCAACCTCACCTGGTGGTTATGTGGCAATTGCAGCATCCCGCATTGACACGGTTAAAACCGAACTGGCGAACGACGTTAAAGACGCCAAAGTAGTGAGCTACCAAAGTGAAGTGACCGGGGCATTGAATGAAACCCGCTGGTACGGCACTGGCGTATTGATGCCTGATGACAGCGTGATGGTATTTAGTGGCGCCGACCGCGACGCGGTTGTATCCCCCGGCGTGGAGAAGGCACGCAAAACTGCCGAGCGCTTCAACCCACTCACCAAAAAGTGGGAGCAAATGGCCGTGGCAAACAACCCCCGGACTTACCACAACACCGCCTTGCTGATGCAAGATGGTCGCGTGCTGGTTGGCGGGCATGCACCGATTTCTACGCTGTATGCGAAGAACATCAACCTGGCTGCATTCGGATTTGCCCCCAACGATGGTCGTGACCCCTCTTTTGAGATCTTCTCCCCCCCCTATGTGAACAATCCAAAACGCCCAGTGCTCAACGGATTTCAAGGCGGCAATGGCACAGCAGGATCTGATGGCAAGACGGTGATGCGACAGTTCAACAAAGGGCAAGAAGTGACCATCGAATTGGGCAACAAAACCTTGGCCAAGGACATCGATTCCATCACCCTGGTTCGCCACACCGTGATGACCCACCTGATTGACGGTGACCAACGCACTGTGGTGATTCCAAAGTCACGGTTCAAGTCAGCCAACGGCAAGAGCATCACTTTCACCATTCCTGACCAGGCTGCTGTGGTACCACAGGGCGCCTACATGGTGTTCGCACGCACCAAGGACACAAAGGGCAACATACTGCCCTCCAAGGGTGTGAGCTTCATGCTTAAACATGGCACTTAATCCGACCTGGGTTCAGAAAGCACTGGGCATCGGCCTGGTGCTTTCTGTTTTTTGGACCTCATCGGCGCTCGCCCACGCCGAACACGGCACCGAGGGCGGCACCCCCACTGTTGTCACAACCCTGCAGAAAAGCATTCAGCTCCGTGTTGCGAAAGCCGCTGCATATCAATTTGCTCTGTCGACCAATGGGAAACACAACATCTTGGTTTACGGGGAAGACGAGAAGCGTCCATTCCTTCGACTGCAAGGCAAGACAGTGCAAGTAGACGTGCACAGCGCGGGCTGGCATAGGGCTCAGCAGCCAGGTGGGGGAGCCATTCCACCAGCATTGAAGGAAAATCCAAACATGACCCCCAACTGGGTGACGTTGGATGAATCCGCTGCGATTGGCTGGTACGACCCGCGATTGCAGCAAGAAGACTTGGCCTCATTCAATCTCAAAGTGAACATTGACGGCAAAGCAAGAACCATTGAAGTGGCTCGAATTGAGACACCGGACATTCAAGGATTCTGGCGGCCAGAGATCTCCTCGGAATTAGAACATCCGGCTTTTTCAGCGATGGTACCGGGACTCAGTGGCAACGCATTGATGTTGATACGCACGGGTCAAGGCGCGATTGCAGTGCTTGATGATCAGGGGCAGGCATTTTTGAGGTTGGACTCCGAGGGTGTTTGGGTCAATCACAAACACCCGTGGTCTGGTGATCTTGGTTTGTTTTATGCACCAGAACCAAATGAAGATTGGGTCAGAGTGTCAACAGGCACTGCAGTGACTTATCGGGATCCAAGATTAAAAAAGACCCCAAAAAACAGGAAACAAGTGTCCACTTGGCAAGTTCCTCTGGTAATTCTAGAGGGCCAATCTACCCTTGAAATCAAGGGAATTACGCGTTGGCAGTCACTAAAATAAATCCAAATTCGACCGTATTTTATTTTTGTACACAAAAAACCCCCTCTCACAAAAAATATTTTAATTATAAAAATCAATATTTTATCTATTTTATAGAGACAGTTTACTAGTTTTAGATGTTCTCTCTTCTGATTTTTTGTGTACAGTTGTGCACATACAAACAAAATCGGGAGATCGAACGTGATCCAGTCTTCACTCAAACGCATCACACCTTACCTCATCAACCCAGCACTGCTGGAAACCACACTGCAGTGGTTTCGCCCCACAGCCTCGATGACAGAGGTGCGAGCAGAGGTGGTGAAGACTCACCGCGAAACCCCAGACACGCTGAGCATCTGGCTCAAGCCCAACGGTCAATTCAAGGGCATGAAGGCGGGCCAATTTGCGCGGGTGAATGTGGACGTGAATGGTCGACGCTTGGGCCGCACCTACAGCCTAAGCACCGTTGAGGGCAGCGCCCTGCTTCGCTTCTCTGTCAAGGCCATCGCCGATGGCATCGTGTCCAATACCATCCACCACAGATTGCGCCAAGGCGACGTGGTGACCTTGGACCAATTTGGTGGCGAATTCACGCTGGCGCGCGCCCAAACGCCGAACCTGCAATTTGTGGCCGCAGGCAGCGGCGTTACCCCGGTGATGAGCATGCTCTACACCCTAGAAAAGACTCAACCCGAAAAACCGGTGCAATTCTTTTACATCAGCCGCAACCGGGAAAACCGCATTTTTGCAGACGAGCTGGATGCGCTGGCCGCCCGCTGGCCCGCACTCACCCTGATGAACCACGACAGCGACACCGCTGGCGTGCCCACCGCCGTAAACATCGCCCACGCACTGCCTGGTTTTGGCCAACACAGCACCTGGGTGTGCGGCCCACGCGTACTCATCAGCGATCTGCAAACCCTGTTTGCCCACCAGCCCGACCTGCTGGTTACAGAAACGTTCATGCCACCTGTGTTTGTTCAGAACGCCGAGAACATGGGCCCAGTGCAAGTCACCCTGGAAGCGCAGGGCAAGACATTCACCACCCAAGGCGAAACCCCTTTGCTGCAACAAATTGAGGCCACGGGCCTTCAACCCAAAAATGGTTGCCGGATGGGCATTTGTGCCAGCTGCACCTGCGTGAAAGTTCATGGAGCACACCAAAACCTGCTGACTGGCGAAATTTCAAACGCGCCCAACGAGGTGATCAAGCTGTGCACCAGCCGTGCCTTGAGCGACATCACCCTGAACATTGCGCTTTAAAAAGACAAGGAGAACACACCATGCAAACGCAAATCCAACAACGCCAAAGCACCATGGGCCACCCTGCACACATTACCCGTGCCGATGTGGACGCCATTGAAAAAGAATTGAATGCCATCCGCGATGAGGTGATGAACAACCTGGGCGAACGCGATGTGGCCCACATCCGCAAAATGATGCGGATTGCCACAGGCAGCGAAGTGGCTGGCCGCACCCTGTTGCATGTGGGCATCGACCCTGTAACCTTTGTACTGGGCGTGCTGGCCCTGGCCAATGCAAAAATTCTGGAAAACATGGAAATTGGCCACAATGTGATGCATGGCCAATACGACTGGACAGGCGACCCCAAGCTGAATGGTCAAAAGTACGACTGGGACAATGTGTGTGACAGCGACCAATGGCGACACAGCCACAATGTGATGCACCACACCTACACCAACATTGTGGGCAAAGACCGCGATGTGGGCTATGGCATCATGCGCATGAGCGAAGAACAACCCTGGCACCCCGCCTACCTGGGTCAACCCGTCTACAACGCCATGCTAGCGGCGGGTTTTGAATGGGGTGTGGGCATGCACGACCTGGAGTTCGAGATCACGGGCGAACGCAAAATTGACCGCAAAACCTTTTTCAAACGTTTGAAGGCTTTTTTGAAAAAGTCCGGGCGCCAGGTGTTCAAGGATTATGTGTTTTTCCCGGTCATTGCCCTGTGGAATGCACCACGCGTGCTGCTGGGCAATGCCCTGGCCAACTTGATCCGCAACCTGTGGAGCTACACCGTGATTTTCTGTGGCCACTTTCCCGAGGGTGTGGCTACTTACAATGAAAAAGACATGGGCAAGGAAACTCGCGGCGATTGGTACATCCGCCAAATCACAGGCTCAGCAAACTTTGAAGGCAGCAAACTGATGCACATCATGAGTGGCCACCTGAGCCACCAGATTGAGCACCACCTCTTCCCGGACATGCCAGCCCATCGATATGTGGAGGTGGCACCCAAGGTGCGCGCGGTGTGCGAGAAATATGGTTTGCCCTACAACACTGGCAAACTACACAAACAGTATTTCGGTGTGCTGCTGAAAGTCTTCAAGCTTTCACTGCCGACCAAACGCAAACTCACGACCGCAGACGCGCAAATTTAAATCACCAAAACCACACCGATCTGCAGATCAAAGCAGGTCGGTGTTTTTTTATTTGAAGCCTTCAAAGATGCCCCAGTGCCCAATTCGGCACTCCGTTTCAAAGCCGTACTTGCGGCCGTAGGGGCAGTCGAGCACTGGCAGCAACTTGGGAATTTGGTAATACTGGCTCACTGCTTGGCGCAACACCTCATCCCTGAAACGCGGGTAATCGAAATTGTCCCCATCCACCACCGTGAATGGCACCCCTTGTGCCACCAACTCACGAACACGAACATTGCTCAGGTAGTTGCTGTACAAAGCGGGGTCGATCGGTTTGGCCTTGGCAACAATGCGAATTGGCTTGCCTGCCATTTGTCGCCAGTCCACAAACACATCGTCATTCCTAGCGTGGTATTTGCCTGGACCAAACACAGGCACCACCTGCTTGTGATGGTAAGTCATCAAAGCGGCTGGGGAATACGCGGTGGTGGTGAGCAACGCATCCGGTGGCATGTCCGCAGTCAGCGCACTCAACAGGGTTGGCATCTCACGATGAAACACCACATCTTGCTGGAAGCTCTTTTTGGGCCACACATCCGCCGGGGCATGCATGAGCAGACCGAACGCCACCAAGTGCGGCAGCGACAGCACCGCGTTGAACCAGACATAACGACGCATCCAAATCGAATTGCCCGCAAGCGCCAACAACACAAATGCAACGGGCAAAAAACCCAAGACCCAATGCAGGCCGACAGTTTTTTCGAGCGAGATAAGCAGAAACAAACCCAGCGGCACAAACAAGGCAAACACCAAGGCCTTTTGAGCGCGCCAGGCTTTGACATGTTTAAACAGCGTCCACAATACCCATGGCGTGACGAGGTACACCATCATGCCAAGATAGGTGAGCACAGTCTCCCAGCCAAGCTGCGCATCGCCATGCCGGTTCACCAAGTTGAACATGATGTTGTTCCAGCAGTTGTATGCATTGTAGGCAATGTTCTCGGCCGCAAACGGCAAGACGCCCGCCAACAACAGGGCAATTTTTTTGAAGCGCTTGGGCTGGGTCAACAGATGAAAGCCAAAAGCAAAACCCAAAAGCACGGCAAAATACTTGGACAAAAATGCCAGCCCCAAAAAACAACCCGCCAGCCAGAGTCCCCAGGAGGATCCACTCCGAATGGATTTCACATAGGTATAAATGGACAGGCCCATAAAAAACACCAACGGTGTATCCGTGGTCACAAACACAGCAAACCACGACACCGGCATGGACAGATACACCGCACCAGCCAGCCAAGCTTTGGGCTCTTGCTCACGGGGCAACAAATCACGGGCCAGCACCACCACACCCATGGCAATCACGGTGGTCAGCAGCATGGTTAGACTGCGAATCACCACAGGCGCATCGCTGATGTGCGACAGCCCCCACAACCACCAGCCAATCATGGGCGGGTGATCGTAGTAACCCCACGCTGGAAATTTGGCCCACAGGTGAAAAAAGGCCTCATCCCCGGTCATGGGGAAAAACACGGCAAGCCAAAGCTTGATCACGGCGGTTGCAGCCACTGTGGTCCAAAACACCCGCCTGGCTTGCGGCAGATTCACTGTTGTCAACATTCAAAAGTCCATTTGGGTTCAGGCCCAGCGAGCCAGGGCCACCAACACCGCCACAGCCAACAAAAAGCCCCAGCTGATGCGATCATGAATGGCAAAGTGCACTGGGTCGTCCATCATTTCTTTGCGGGAGGTCATGATCCAAATTCGCATGAGCCAGTACAAAAAAAGCGGGCAGATGCCCCACAAATACTCGGGCGTTTTGTACAGCATCGACCCATTCTGGCTATCCACATACAGGGCCAGCACCAACACGGCCACAAAGCCACTGGAGATGCCCATGGACACCAGGTAGCTCAAATCGGTCATGCGGTAACCTCGCCCCTGCGGTTGAGCCCCTTCCAACTGCAAAAACTCAAGCTCGGCGCAGCGCTTCACCAAAGCCAGGCTCAAAAACACAAACAGCGAAATGGCTAGCAACCAGCTCGACAAATCAATGCCCGTGGCCACGCCGCCAGCAATCACCCGCACGGTGTAAAGCATGGCCAGCAGCAATACATCCACAAATGCGGTTCGCTTGAACACAAAGGTGTAAAGCAAAGTCACCACGGTGTAGATGAACAACACCCCCGTGAAGGCCGCACCCACCAACACACCAGACATGGCAAATCCACCAACACCAAGCATCAGCATGAGCGGCAGGGCCTGCAACACAGGCAGGGCACCACTGGCCATGGGCCGATGCCGCTTTCTGGGATGCTGCCGATCTGCATTGAGATCCATCAAATCATTCCAGATGTAGGTGGCACTGGCCACCAAGCCAAACGCAACAAAACCCCAGAACATCGTGACCCACAAATCTGCACTGCGGTTGTGTGCGGCAATCAGCGGCAAAAAAAGCAATGCATTTTTAGCCCACTGCTGTAAGCGCATGGCTTTGGCCATGGCAGCAATGCGATTGCCACGGCTGCGAATTTCATGCAATTCAATGCCAACTGCGCGAGCCTTCAAAGCCACGGCTCGGGAGGGATTAACGCCAAAGGCGTGCGCTGCAGCTTTCCAGATGGGCACATCCACCGCGGCGTCGCCGAAGTAAAAAAACGGTTGGCCTGCCGCATCATTCTCAATGGCTTCTAACTTTGCGCGCCCTTTCAAGTTGTGCGTGCGGCTGGCCAGCACACGATCAAAAATCCCCAGTCGATCGGCAATTTTTTGCACATCGCGGGCCACCGAGGCACTGGCCAACACCAAGTGGTGGCCAGCGGACTTCAACTGGTTCAATCGCTCCATCACCGCTGGATCGATCGGCAAATGGTCTAGATTGGGATTCACCCGGTGCGCCACTTGCTGTTTAAAATACCAGCCACCACGCAAGGCCCACCACAGCATGGGGAATATCATCCACGCCTTTTGTTTGAGCAAAAGCAAACAACTCTCGACCAACACATCCGACGGACTCAATGTGCCGTCAAGATCCACATACACCACCGGTTTGGTCATTTACGGCCCGCCAGCTCGTTGGACAAGGAGTTGGTGGGCTCCTCCTGCCAGTTGGCAGCCCCCAAAAACACCATCACGATTTGCTTCACGAAGTTGTCGATCATCTCGCGCTCAAGCTGTGGCTGATCCGGTTTTACATCCAGAAAATCAGTCGCTGAGTTCACCATCATGGTGACCACCAAGCTGCAAATCAGTTGGAGCGTATGAGTAGACAGGGTTGGAAAAATATTCAGGGCGCGCAGATCACTGGCCATCTCATTGGTGAAATGTGCGATCTCATTGCGAATCGCATTGCGCAATGCAGGCGAACCGCCGGAGCGTTCCGAGCTGACAAAGCGCCACTCCAGGTGGTGCTGTTTCAGGTAGTTCACAAACACGCTGACTGAGTGGCGAATCATGTCCTCCCCGGGCAGACTGGCCTGCCTGGCCTCTCTCAGCAGGCGGCGCAAGGTGATTCCACCTTCTTCTACCAGGGCCAAGCCCAATTCATCGGTGTTTTTGAAGTGGCGGTAAAACGCCGTGGGCACAACACCGGCCTCGCGGGTAATTTCGCGGATTCCCAGCGCGGTGAAGCTGCTGCCATGCCCCACCAAGGTGAGCGCCGCTTGCATCAGGTTGTGACGCGTCTGCTCTTTGCGTCTCACCCTGGCCTGGGATTCGTCTGCCACGGTTTTAATAGAACCACCTAATTTTGTTCTCATGAGTATGCATTGTGGCTTGGGGCGCAGGCCATCGTACTGGAACCAATCGCCATTTTACGGCTTTTCCTTATTGACTGAACAAAACCAAACCGATTAACTCCCCCTAAAGAGGGTTGGAAAAAAGTGCTAATCCATGAAAGATGGGTGATGCCCACTTGGAGTGATACCTTTCCAACTAACGTTCTCTCGGGAGGAGACAGCAATGCAATCCAACCAAATTCTGGTGATCGAAGACCACCCTTTGTTTGCCACTGGCATCAAGGACTTGGTCGAATTCGTCGCGACCAATGCCGATATTCTCTGCGCAGCAAACTTGGCGCACGCCCGCGAACTTTGCGAGCATAACACCCCGGCATTGATCATCACTGACCTTCGTTTGCCCGACGCTGAAGGCCAGCAGGTGATTGACACCCTGAGTGTGTTGAAGCCAAGCCTTCCCATGCTCATCATGAGTGGCGATGAAAGCCTATTGTCCAGCATCGAACCCAACCAGCACACACCAACCTGGATGGTTTCAAAATCTGAAGGATTTGAACACACCTCTGCCATTTTGCTCGAAGCTCTGACACGTGCCGGAGTTCAGGTGCAATGGCGCCCCAATTCGCTAAACAACAGACCAAGCAATGGTGACCACATCACCGGCAGGCTCGGACAGGCGACAGGCATCCAATTGACACACAAGCAACAACAGGTGATGCATTACCTGGCATCTGGTTTATCAAACAAAGAAATCGCCAGAAAACTTGATCTTTCACCAGAGACCATCAAAACCCATTTGCGCGAAATTTTTACACGAATGAACGTCAAGAACCGAACACAGGCGGTGAGCCTTTACCGCAAAATCCCTCGACTGAATGCATCCGCAGTGGCATAAAGGGAGTAGAAGAAAAAAACCAGCTTCCTCGCAATGCAGGGGTGGCAGCTAAACCAGGGTCCACATGTCATATCGAATTATGTTGATGGCCGTGATGTTGGGAGCGGCCTTATACCCGTTTTTTTCCAACCACATGCCGAACCAGAGGCAAAATGCGGCCGCAGTCATTGGGTCGCTGCTGCTGGGCGTGCTGATCGTTGGACATGGCGAGTATGCCGATCTTCGGCAAGGTGGGCCCATGCAGGCAGGCTTGCTTTTGCTTTCATTTCTGTTCTTCAGCAGCGCATTCTTGAAACGTCGCCGAGGAAAGGTGAAGGCCGAGTACATGGCCTATGGCCCTTTCGCCGTGGGCTTGCTACTCAGCGTGTTGGCCGGCATACCTGGCACCCAAGAAATGCACGTGATGGTTGCTACAGGCCAATGGGTCTGCTTGATTATGATTCTGAAAAGCTATGGCAGCTTGCCAAGGATTACCCAGTACAAGGCCATTTATTTTGCGACCCTGTATTGCTTGGTCAGCGCTCTATACAACAGCAACCAAGCCCATGGATTTGCAAGCGACCCATTCTTGCTTTTGGCCACCGAGTCTTTTCTTGGACTACTTCTGGTCTCCAGCGTGGTGCACATGCTGTTCCAGGATTTTTCGAGAAATCGCACAAAGCGACAGTGGGAAGAACACACCAAAGTCGATCCGGAAGTGGTTCGCCTGGCATTCAGGGGACGTCGCGTGCTGAAGGACTTCAGGCATGACCTGCGCCAACCACTGAGCACCCTGGGAATATTGGCAAGCGTGGGCAAGGCCATATCCAAAGACCCGGAGGTGACTGCACGATATCAACACATCCAGACCGCCCAAAAAGCGCTCAAAAACATGCTGGAGGAATTTTTCGATCAATTGTCAGAGGCAATACGTTATCCGATTGAAGAAAAAATAGCGCCTTTACAGCATGTAAAGATCGACGATCTGCTAACGCCCTTGGTGGAAGAATACCGCATGCTGGCCTTGGGCAAAGGCCTGCAAATTAGATACGTGCCCAGCCAAACAGAAGTGCTGACAAACAAAGAGGCCCTTACAAAAATCCTTCGCAACGGCTTGGACAACGCCATCAAATACACAGAGCGAGGCGGTGTGGTGGTGGGCATCCGCCGGCGCAGTGCCAAAGTTTGTTTGCAAATCGCCGACACAGGCTCAGGCATCGAAAGTGATCGTGTGGCAACTCACAACAAAGGCTGGGGCCACGGCTCTTCGATGATTCGCGAACTGAGCGAGCAAATTCTCGCGAAAACAGACTGCCGCAATAGGTATTACAATGGAAAGTTGGCTGGTTCTGTCTTTGAGGTCGTCCTTCCTGGTGACACGGAAATGCAGCGCCACCAGAACCCGATGAACTCGAAACGCTCATCTCTCCTTGAAGCCAGGGTGTTGGCACTGAATTCCAAGAGCCTGCAAGATGCCCAGGGAATGCTCCCCACCGAGGGTTTTGACCACGTTCAGTTTTCATTGTCTGGCGCATACAAAGCCTACTTACACGCCTTAAAACACGGCATGGCATCTGTGTACATTTTGTACGCAGGCACAGAGGAAGAGGCCAAAGAGGGTGAAGAACAACTGAAACTGCTGGGATCTTTGCTTGATTTTCAACCTTGCTGCATCTTGATTGAAAACAGACAAGACCAAGTGAAACGGACAGTTCAATTCATGCGAGAAATGATCAAGATTCCATGTAACCCATCACCGAACGAGCAGGGGCTTGTTGTTCTACATGAGCTATTCCCCCCCCGGCAAAGCAAACCCAAGAATACAGACGGGCAACGCACAATTCGCGGGGTTGGAGATGAACAAGCCACACCGAGCTTGGCTTAAAAACTTGGAAAGTTTTTATTGACAAGTGTGCAGTGCGCCCAGCACAGCGGACCTGCTGGCGCCTGTCACGGATGGGCAATTCGCAGGCAGGCGCAAAACAGACTGCATTGCCAGCCATGAGAAGGCTGCCGCCTCAACTGCTTGCGCGGGCAAACCCAAATCCTCAATTGGACTCACCTGAACCGGCGCAAGCGACAATGCCAATTGGGCCACAAACACCTCATTGTGCGCCCCTCCTCCGCAAACGAACAGGCGATCAACAAAATTCGGAAGACATGCCTTAACGACTTCCACCGCCATGGCCATGAGAGTTGCCATCACATCTTGATTGGACACAGCGTGCCCATACTGCGCAAGGCATGCCTTGAGCCAGTTGAAATTAAAATCATCACGCCCCGTGCTTTTGGGCCAAGACCTATCAAAAAATGGATGAGTCAGCAGCGTGGCGAGCAAACGCTCGTCCACCTGCCCGGACGCAGCAATAGATCCACCCTCATCAAAATCCAAGCCAAATTTCTCTTTGGCCCAGAGATCCATCAAACAATTGGCAGGGCCGCAATCACCGCCCAACACGGGCGACTCGGCGTCTTGCAACACAGTGAGATTTGAAAACCCACCCAGATTGAGGACAGCACTGCGTGTACTGAAGCCTTTGGAAGCGAGCCAAGCCTGGTGAAAAGAAGGCACCAAAGGAGCCCCTTGCCCCCCCAACGCCACATCTTTTGAACGCATGTCACACACAACATCTAGGCCCGTTTGCACTGCAAGCAAGGCACCATCCAACATTTGGTAGGTAAAGCCTAGGTCTGGCCGATGCCTCAAGGTTTGACCATGGGCACCCAACACCCGAATCTCCTGAGGTTCAATACCCAGGTCGCTCATGAGCGCACGCACGGATTCAGCGTACGCCAAGGTGAGATCACGGCGGCAAGCCAACATCAAACCAAGCTGGTCCTCACCTGGTTTGGATATAAAAGGCACCTGTTGCAGATCAAGAAGACGCTGGCGCAGTGCCCCATCAAAGGATTCGCTGCGATGCGAAATAAACCGAAGACCGCCGTTGGAAGGATCTGCGTGTAGGGCAGCAACATCCACACCATCCGTGCTGGTGCCCGACATTGCGCCCAGAATAATCATTACTGCACTCTGGCGATTCGCTGTGCGGTGGCCAGCTCCATACGACGATCCAAAGCCATTTGAACCCGTTTGAACTCATGGATGGTGTTGCGGTCCAGAGGCTCTGCGCGCGCCACATTCACACTCAAGGGATCTTTGGGAATTCGATTGACCCGGAATTCGTAATGCAAATGGGGGCCTGTGGCCCAACCTGTCGCGCCCACATAACCGATGATGTCGCCTTGCTCTACTTTCTGACCACGCTTCAAGCCTTTGCCAAAGCGACTCAAGTGTGCATAAGCGGTGCTGTAACCGCTGTGGTGCTGAATTTCCACAAAATTGCCATAGCCATTTTGAACCCCAACAAAACTCACGGTGCCGCTTGCTGTGGCCATGATGGGCGTGCCTGTGGGCGCAGCGTAATCCACCCCGTGATGGGCTTTCCAGCGTTGCTGAATCGGATGAAAACGGCGGGTGCTGAACCCAGAAGAAATGCGTGAAAACTTCAGCGGCGAGCGAAGGAAAGACTTGCGCATACTTCGACCTTCCTCGTTGTAATAGCCAGGCGAACCACTGCCTGGTGCAAACCAATAGGCCTTGTGAGGCTTGTTGTTATTCACAAACTCCACAGCCAACACGCGACCAGCCCGTGCGGAACGACCTTCCAGGGTCAGGTCCTCGTACACCACCTTGAATTCATCGCCACGGCGCAGTTCTCGATGAAAATCAATGTCGGACGAAAAGATCTCGGTAAGCTGGATGGCGATCGAATCCGGTAGGCCCGCTTTGTCCGCAGCAGCAAACAAAGAGGACTCGATCCTGCCGTGGCGGAAAACAATCTGTTTCTCAAATTCAACAGACTCCAGCTTGGCGGTGAAGACCCCGTTGTTTTTCTGAACAAGAATAGATTCCTGACCTTCTTCTTCCACAGCGCTCTTGTAACGAAGCCATTTGAGCTCACCCTCCAGGGTTTGCTGCACGGTGAGCACACGGCCGGCCCGCAGGTTCACCAGTTGCTTGGCGACTGGGTCTTTGCCCATAAATGGCGCAAGTCCCTCGGTGTTCACACCCAGACGCTCCAAAAGGCCGATGAGCGTGTCGCCACGACGAATCCGCTCTTCGGCCACCAAAGGTTCCACGGTGTACACACCCGCCTGATCGAGATTCAGCTCAATGGCTTCCACCACAGACTCGGCGTTCAGGTTATTCAAGTCGGCAGGGGTATTTTGGACAGAGCCTGCGATTGCAACCACCGCGCCCAAAACAGGAAAGGAAAAAAACCCTACAATGACCCACTTTCTATGATTGTGTGAGGCGGGCAATACATCGTCTGCAAACTGCAGACCCTGGTGTATCCAACCCTTGGCGAGGGAAATTCCCTGCCCCCACGCGGCGATTGCTCGCTCTAAAAAATTCTGAAGCATCATGTTTTAATTTTTTGATGTGTAAGAACCGACAGCCAATCGCCCTCAATC
>DASUEF010000178.1:0-1417 GCA_036275215.1 Limnobacter sp.
TTCTTGCCAGCAAGCGGCCCTGCGCATAGACTGAATCCCGAGCAGTACGCAGCACCCTTCCACTTATTTTTATAACAATCGCTCGGAGACAGCCCCAATGCGTCTGCCCCTCATCTTGTTGGCCGCCCTTGTGTTGGCCCATGGCGCCCATGCGCAAAAAATCGAGAAAAAAACTGGCCTTGTGGATGTGAGCAAAGAATACTGGCCCACACCCGGCGCCTACCCGGTGCCGCAAGCGCCCTACCGCCACACCCTTCGCTCGGTGAGTCTGGACGACCTGGCCAACCGCAATATTCTGCCGCTGGGCATCTACAACGGCACACCCCAATTGAATGCCAACAAAGACTGGTACGAAAAAAACTTCTACGCCACGTTGGCCGCCAAAAAAGTGTGGAACCCCGGCACCAGCCCCAAAACCCATGAATTCCAAGGCCCCATCACCTGGAAGTACGAGCCCATTCCCCAATTGCCCCCGCCCCCATGCAACCAGGCCCAACCCACCGGGTACGACGCCGAGGGCTGCCGGTATGTGAACACACTGTTCAAAGACGTGGAAGCCAAAGACCCAGCCCGCGCCCAACAACTGCGCGAGCAAGTGCGCCGTGGCCGGGATGTTTGGTTCAAAGGCACCTTTGGCAACCAGGACGAGCCCTACCTGCACTTTGCCCGTGTGGCAGGCGGGCAAGACAAAATCTGGTACCCCTGGCTGGACACGCGCGAGCGCAAACACCGCTTCTCCAAGTACGGCCTGATCAACGACCCCGATTGCACCGAGGGCGATGCCAGCACCAACTGGTGGGACAAATGCCCCGACCCGCACAGCAGCGGCGTGCTGGGTTACCGCAAGTACTACGCCGACCCCACCAAAGATGAAAAAACCGGCAAGGTGGTGTTTGACCCAAAAACCAGCCCCTACACCAAGGGCGAGCTGGAGCGCAATTTGCGCTACGTGGTGGGCCACCCCTGCGTGCAGTGCCACGTGGGCTTTGACCCCACCAACCCACCCAAAGACCCCAACAAACCCCGTTGGGAAAACCTCTCAGCCACCATCGGCAACCAGCACATTGTTCAGCCCTTGATGTTTTTCCAGGGCACCGACCACGACGCCGTGGTGCGCCAGGTGCTGCGCGCCGGCCGCCCCGGCACCATCGACACCTCCCTGGTGGCCAACGATTTTCAGAACAACCCAGGCACACAAAACAACATCATGGACTTCCAAAACCGCCGAGTGTTTGAGCATGTGATGAAAGACCCCGTGACAGGCGAAGTCAAAAAGGGCCTCACCCAGAACGTGCTCAAAGGCGGCGAAGACTCCGTGGGCGCCCGGCTGGCGCTGATCCGGGTGTATGTGAACATTGGCATGTGCACCGAAGAATGCTGGACACCCAACTTCCCCACCCCCGGCAAGCTGCTGGGC
>DASUEF010000179.1:0-18411 GCA_036275215.1 Limnobacter sp.
GTACATCTTTTTTTGCACCGGGCTGAGCTTTTCCCAGTCCTCTGCGCCAAAACTCAAGGGGGGCAGCTCCACCGTGTCCCCCAACAGGCCCATGGCCTTTTGGCGATCAAAACGCGCCTGCCGCACGGCATTCCAGCCCGCATCGTATTTGCCCTTGAACAAATCACGGTCCTCGGGCTTGGCTTGCAAGGGCGAATGGGGGCCAGGGTAAGCCAGGTGCAAATAAAATGGCTTGCCCGGGTTCAGGCTTTTCTGGGTGCGCACATACGTGATTGCACGCTCAGTCAAATCATCGTTCACAAAGTAATCTGCGCGCTCAGGCGGCTCCACGGGGGCAATGCCGTCAAACAACTCACTGGGTTTGAAAAAATCGGTGGAATGCCCCTGAAACCAATACGCCCGTTCAAACCCGCGCTGCGTGGGCCAATTGTTGTAGGGGCCATTGGCGCCCGTGGTGTAGGCGTTGTTCACATGCCATTTGCCCACCAGCAAAGTTGACCACCCCTGGTCGCGCAGCACCTCGGCCAACGTGGCGGCCTCGCTGGTGAGCTCTCCTCGGTAACCGGGGTAGCCAGCGTCAATGTCCGCAAGCCAACCCACGCCGGCGGAGTGGTGGTTCAAGCCGGTTAAAAACGCTGCGCGTGTGGGCGAACACATGGAGCAAGTTCTGAAGTTGGTGTATTGCAAGCCACGTTTGGCGATGCTGTCCATGTGCGGCGTCGGTATTTCACTGCCATAACAACTCAGGTCAGAAAACCCACAATCGTCCAGCAACACCACCAGCACATTGGGCGACCCCGCCTTGGCCTTTGGGCGCAGCGTGTAAGACGGACGACTCTCTTGAAATGTCAGCCCCACCACAGGCGCTTGCCCTGGCTCCAAGGCCTTGGGCGTGATCAGCGAGCTGGCCTTTTGCTGCAGGGTGTGTACACCAGTGCCAATGGCTGCCGCGCCAACGGCACCAGCGGCCACTCCGCCCAAAAAAGCGCGGCGATTGGGTTTGCTGGGTTTGGAATTGGAATCGTCTTTGCTGGACATGCTGTCTCCCCGGCCAGTCGTGTTTGGGTGCGCTGTAAAATCTTTTTGAGTTAGTGGCACGCGTTGTGTCACTATATGCACAGCGCAAGAAAAACTCAAGGACATTTCAATGCACCACGCAGACGCCCCTCTCAAAATCCATGGTTTAGACCTGTCCTACTTCACCGGCAAACTGGAAGGCTATTTACGCGGCAAACAAATTGCTTACACCTTGATTGAAATGGACACCGCCGACTTCAAACGATGCGGACAAGCCACGGGAGTGCTGCAAATGCCCCAGGTGGAATGGCATGGTGGCAGCTGGCTCACTGACACCACACTCATCATCCCTTTTTTTGAAGACCAGTACACCGACTCATCGGTGCTGCCCAACACGCCAATGATGCTATTCATCGCCCAATTGATAGAAGATTTTGGGGACGAATGGCTGTGGCGCCCCGCACTGGCCCACCGCTGGGCCAACGCACTGGATGCACGCCTGCTCGGCCAACGCCTTGCCCTGGGCATGATGCGGGACGTGCCTTTGCCAACACCAATGCGCCGCATGGCCATCACGACCCGGCAACGCATTCATTTTTTGTGGGGCGATGGGTACAACCGCCGCACCGGTGAGCGCATTTTGGGGCAATACACCGATTGCCTGGCCACCCTACAACCGCTCTTCGAGCAGCAGCCTTTTGTGTTGGGCCAACGCCCCAGCCTGGCCGACTACGGCCTGTTTGGCAGCATGTTCAGGCACTTTTTTTGTGACCCTACACCAGCGGCTATCATGCGAACACAAGCGCCTGCGGTGCACGAGTGGGTAGCCCGCATGTGGAACCTCAAGCTCAGCGATTTCAATGCCAGGCCATGGAATACCGCGCTGCCGCAGGCCATCGTGCCCTTGTTGCAGTTGGTCACCCAGGAATTTTTGCCCTACATGGAACTGCATGAACAGGCCTGGCTGGCTGGTCAACGCAAATTCCGCTTCAACAACCAAGGTGTAAGCATCACAGTGCCCACGCAACGCTACAGGGTGTGGCGTTACCAGCGTCTACGCACACGCTTCCAAACGCTCGACAGCGCCCCCCAAGGCACCCTGCGTGCCTTGTTACCCAGGCTGACAGTCCTTCTGGACAAACCCGTAGAACAGGCAGTGGCTCCTGTTGTAAGCCACCTTCCCGTGCTACCCTCCCAACAACAAAAATCCGTGAGCCGTACATGGTAGAAGAACAAGCCGATGGCCGCCGCGACCGTGGCGCACGCAACAAACAATTGATCGTAAACGCCTTTCTTGATTACATTCGCGAAGGCAACTTGAACCCCACCGCACAGCAGGTTTCTGAGCGCGCCGGGGTTGGCCTTCGCACGGTATTCCGCCACTTCCAAGACATGGAAACCCTCTACCGGGAAATGGCACACGCTGTAGATGCCATCATTGCCCCGGTGCTGCAAACCCCGTTGGAAGGGCGCACCTGGCAAGACAAATTGCACCATGCCATCGATCGGCGCAGCGCCATGTTTGAGCAACTCATGCCCATCCATGTGTCCAGCCTGGCCCATTTGCATGCCTCACCATTTTTAAAAGAAAAACATGAGCGAAGCGTGGCCCTACAGCGCCTATTATTGCAGGGGTTTTTGCCAAAAAAGGTTCAGAATCGCAAAGGCACCTTTGAGGCCTTGGATTTGGTATTGAGCTTAGACACCTGGACACGCCTGCGTCGCGATCAAGATTTGACCGCTGAGCAAGCAAAAAAAACCATCCGGCACATGGTAGAAAAGCTGATTGACGGAATTTGATTGATCAATCAAACACCGAATCCAACAACACATCAAACTGTGCCAGCGCCTGCTTGCGGCTAACCACCCCATCCCTCACCAGGTTTCTCGCACCCCAGAACGCCATGATGAGCATCCACACCAGGCTGCTGGCAGCCTTGTCGCTCATGCTGCGGTGTTTTCTGAGCAAGGGCTGCCAAAGCCCTAACACCACATCGCGTATACCAGTGCGAATGGTCTCCAACTCAGTCATGTTTTGGTTCATGCCGGCAATCATTTGCCAAAGTGCGTCACCGCGACCCGCCGGCATGTCCATTGAAACAACCGCCGCTGCGCGAATGGCTGCTTTAATGTCATCCACATTGCTGGTGATGGCCTGCTGGGTGCCCTGCATGGTGTCCACAAAGATAGCCCAGGCCGTTGCTGTTAAAAGGCTCTCCAGGCTGGGGAAATGCTGGTACACCAATTGCCGGCTCACACCACTGGCCTGCGCCAGCGTACTCATGTTCAGCTCAGCCCAACCCTGTTGCTCCACCAATGCAGCGGCGGCCTGCACCAATTGAGACTTGCGCTCTTCCTTGCCCAGGTAAGGGCGCTTTTCCAGTACTTCCGATTTGCCCATGATTTGCACCCTAGTGTGATATTTAACAAGTATGGCACACAACAATTAAAGTTGACACCATGTAAATATTAATGCTTAAATCCTATTCATCCCATCCCCCAACCAAGGGTATTCATGACACCGCTTTACACCCTGTACGGCTGGCACCTGTCCTACTTCACAGGCAAAGCGCTGTGCTATTTGCGCTATAAGCAAGCCAATTTCAGGCTCAAACCCGTCAACCTGTTCACACTCATGGTGACCATCAAGAAAAAAACAGGCGCTGCGGTCATGCCAGTGCTCAAATCCAACACTGGCGAATGGATTCAGGACACAAGCATCATCATCGACAGGTTTGAACAAGAAATACCCAGCAACCCGGTGGTGCCCGAAGACCCTGTGCAACGCTTTGCCAGTTATTTGCTGGAGGCATGGGGTGACGAATGGTGGATCCCAATCGCCATGCATACTCGCTGGAACCACGCAGAAAATTACACCCTGTTTGAACACGACGCCGGCAAAGCGCTGCTGCCTTTCGCTCCCAAATTTTTACAAAACAAAGCCGCAGCCAAGCCAGCCCGATTTTTAAAAAGCATGCTGCCTGGCGTGGGCATCACACCCTCCCAGTACAACACCATGAACCGCTGGACTGTACACATGCTGGATGCGCTGGACACCCATTTTGCCCAGCATGCCTTTCTGCTTGGGCAACGGCCCAGCCTGGGTGATTTTGGCTTGGTGGGCACCATGTACGGCCACCTGGGGCGCGACCCGTGGCCAAAGCGCGAGCTGATTGACCCACGCCCCAACCTGAAAGCCTGGCTAGCACGAATGACCAACCCGGCTCCGCATGCGCAAGGGGAATTGTTTGCCCCTGGCTCTATGCCAGCCACCCTCAACCCAGTGTGGCACTCTGTGTTGCATGAATTTGTGCCCATGGTACAAAAAACCGGCGACCTGCTCTGCCAACTTGCCCAACAGCGTGGCCTGAACACCCGCCTGCCCCGCAGCGTTGGCATGGTTGAAACCCGCATGGGAGACATGCCATTCAAACGCATGGGGCTTGGCTACACCGTGTGGATGATGCAACGCGCACTGGATTGCTACCGCGCCATGCCCAGGGACGAACAAACCACGGTGGAAGAATGGCTGGCACAGCATCACGCGCGCGATCTGCTGAACATGGATTTACCACGCGTAGAACGCATTGCACTCACCGTGGCAGTCACTGCACTGCCTTCAACCATGGAACAAGCAGCATGAATCAAACCGCAATCATCACCGGCGCATCGTCTGGAATTGGCCTAGCTCTGGCCCTGGAGATGGGTCACCAGGGCTACAACCTGGGTTTAACAGCCCGCCGCACCGACCGCCTACAAGCACTGGCCGAGCAACTCAAAGCCATGCCCAGCATGGCTGGCCGCCAAGTGGAGTGGGCAGCCATGGATGTGCAAAAAACCGCCGAAGTGCCCAAAGCCATGGCGCAACTGATTGGGCGATTTCCGCAAGTAGACATTGTGGTGGCCAATGCCGGGGCCAATCAGCTCACCGGCGTGGGCAAAGGGCAGCTTGCCGAACAACTCGACATGATCCAAACCAACCTGCTGGGTGCTGTGGCCACAGTGGATGCCGCTGCAGAGTACTTCCGGGCACGCAAGGCCGGGCATATTGTGGGCATATCTTCCCTGGCCTCCCTCACGCCCATCCCCAAGCAGGCCGCCTATTGCGCAACCAAAGCGGGGTTCTCCATGTACCTGGATGCATCCGCCATCGAACTGCAGCGGTACAACATTCATGTGACCAAAATTTTGCCCGGCTTTGTAAAAACCGACATTGTCGACAACATGGAGCAGTTTCCCTTCCTGGTCCCGGCAGAACAGGCTGCCAGGGAAATGCTGCAACACATCCGCAAACGCCGCAACACGGGCGTGGTGCCAGGTTACCCCTGGCGTGCACTCAAACCCCTGTTGGCCAGTATGCCCCGTGGCATGTGGCGCTACATCAAAATGTAAGGAGCAGCCATGACCGGCAAATTCACCTCCAGAGCAGTTCTTGTCGGCTTTGTGGCGGTGGCGGCCGGTATAGCTCTCTTGGAGTGGGCCAACCCGGAACACGCCGACCCCCAAACCGTGGTACTCACCCCCGCCCACCGGGAATTTGTTCGCCAGCAATTGAGCCAACCGGGCATGCCCACCCCCAGTGATGCCGCGCTGGAGCACGCCATGGAAAACTATGTCGAAGAAGAGGTGCTGTACCGCGAAGGTCTCAAGTTGGGTCTGGACCAGGACGACTTGATTGTCAAACGGCGCGTGGTCCAAAAAATGCGCTTCCTGTTGGAGGGCATGACCCCACTGGAACAACCCAGCAGGGGACAACTTCAGGCTTACCTGGACGCACATGCGGACCAATACCAAACAGGCCATGCAGTGCAGTTTGAGCATGTGTTTTTCAGCCGTGGCAAGCGCGGCGACGACGCCCTGCTTCATGCACGCCAACACCTCACGCTGTTGGCAAACCAGCCAGCAGCCTCCGCAGGAGACCCATTCCCGCTAGAGGCCTCGCAAGCCCCGGTGGACCACTTGCAACTGAACCGCGACTTGGGCAGCGCCCTGGTAGAACGCATTGTTCAACTGCCCGTAGGGCAGTGGTCCGAGCCCATGAACTCTGCACTGGGGGTGCACTTGGTGAAGGTGATTGAGCACCGCAAAGGCCGCACCATGACCGTGGAAGAAGCTGGGGAAAGGCTGCGGGTGGATGTGGTGACGGCCCAAAGAGAGGCGATGAACGATGCGGCACTGGCCACCATTTTAAGCAGCTACAGCGTGGAAGAGCGGCATGAATAGACCACGCCCTCCCCGCAACCCGGACACCCTGGTTTGGCTGGCCCAAACCCTGGTTGGCCTGTGCATGGTGCTCATGCTGGGCAACGCCCTGGCCCACGAAATGGGCACCAGCGCACTGCAATTGCGGGAGTTTTCCTCGGGGCAGGGGCAGTTGGTGCTCAAACGCAGCCAGGGGGCCGATGGCAGCATGGCCCCCATCGATTTTGCATTCACACCAGCTTGTACCCTCACCCCATTGGGCGTGGACACCCTGCACGACAACGAGGTGATACAAACTGCGCGTTTTGAATGTGCTGCACCCTTGAACCAACATCGCCTTCAAGCCAGCGGATTTGTGCGGCTTTCACCCGACCTCATTGTGCGGGCAGATCTGTTGGAAGGGCACACTGTGCACGGCGTTCTTACCCCACAACGCCCCACCATGACATTCAATCTTGTGGAGTCTGCTCTACCCTGGAGCAGCTATTTCGGCATTGGGATAGACCACTTGGTGTTTGGGCTGGACCATGTGCTGTTTATCACGGGCCTGTTTTTGTTGTGGCGCAAACAACAAGGCACCGTGGCACAACTGGTGGGCCAACTCACCTTATTCACCGTGGGGCACAGCATCACGCTGGCACTGGTCGTTTTGGGCTGGATGGTGGTGCCCACCCGCGCCATCGAAGCATGGATAGCACTCAGCGTACTTTACCTAGCGGTGCAAATTGCATTGCCCCAACACAGCAGCGCCACACGTGGTCACTGGGTGTTGATTGCCCTTTTTGGGCTGTTGCACGGCTCTGGATTCGCCCTGTCCATGGCTGACAAGGGATTCCCTCCCGACGCACTCTGGCAAGCCTTGCTGGCCTTCAACCTGGGCATTGAGGCGGGGCAGCTGGCGGTGATTCTTTGTCTGCTTGCCCTGTTTACACTACTCAACAAATTAAACCGCAACACCGTGCCCACCTTGGCACACCACACGCTGCTCCTGTTGTTGGGGGGCTTTGCCTTGCACTGGACCATTCAACGAGTTGCCACCTATGTTTAATTCATCTCCGCTTCGGGCCTTTGCCGCACTGGTTTTACCCTTGGTGTTGGCTGCTTGTCTTGGCAGCAGCAACAACCCTGTGGCAAACACGCCCCCCACAGGTGTCAACCCCAACGAAAATCCTGGCACGCCCCTCACCTGCAACGGCAGCACCAGCAACCGCAAACAAGCGTATTTTGGTGACCTGCACATTCACACCAAACTGTCGTTTGATGCTTATTTTTTCAATTCCATCAACGGTCCACGTGAGGCATACCGTTACGCCCAGGGCGACCCGCAGTTCCTGCCCTCCGGCGACGATCCCGACACCCCCATGCGGCGCATCCAGATCGATCGCCCACTGGATTTTGCAGCGGTGACAGAACACGCCGAGCAACTGGGCACCTTCTCCAACCTGTGCGAAGCACAAGGGCGCATCCCCGCTGGCACCAACCCGGCATGCGATGTGTTTGGCGGATTTATTCGCGACAACGTGTCGGTGTTTATCACAGGCAATGTACCGCTTTATTTGCAACTGGTGACCAGCGCCGGCAGCAACATCCCCAGTACAAACACCTGGCAACAAATTCAGCAAATCACCAACGAAGAGTACACCCCCTGCAAATTCACCACCCTGCATGGTTATGAATTTTCTTCCAACAAGGGCGGGCAAGTGCTCCACCGCAACGTGATTTTCCGCGATGCCAACGTGCCTGCCGATGTGGTGAGCTCGGTGCCCCCCGTGCCCACCGACGACAACACCAACGACGAATGGATGCTGTTCGATGCCCTGCAAAGCGAATGCGTGGCTCGCGGCAATTGCGATGTGGTCACCATTCCCCACAGCATGAACCAGAGCGATGGTCGATTTGTGCGCGCGCGCGACACGGCCACCGGCCTACCACCCGCACGGGACAATGCGCCACTCACCAGAGCCGATGCCAACCTACGCCATGCCATGGACCGTGTGTTAGAGATTATTCAACACAAAGGCGGCAGCGAGTGTTTGCTGGGCTTTAACCAGGGCCTGCAAGGCGAAGAAGGTTCGGGCTGTGGTTTTGAAGAATGGAAAACCCTTTGCCGTGGCCTGGCCGATGACCCTGCCGAATGCAAAACCGTGTGCAAAGGCAAAGCCAGCGACCCCCTGTTCTGCCAGGTGAATAAAAACCAGGGGGCGGGCAAATCCATCCATGCAGCACAATCCTGTAGCAGCAGCGCCATTGGTGGATCCACCCCTGCAGATTGCACAACCCCCCTGGACTATGCACGCAACGTGATTGCGGAGGGCCAAGCGCTGAAAAGAAAAGCGGGAGTGAACCCTTACGAATATGGTTTTATTGGCTCCAGCGACACGCACAACGGCATTGCGGGCTACACCGACAAAGCCCAATTTGCCCGCAACCCCGGGCACGGTGGCGTGCTGGACGATGAACCCGCCGAGGCCTTGGGCCGCTGGGATTGCCGCCCCCAACCGCTGCCCACCGACCCCATCACCGGGTTCAAGCCCCCACTGAGCACCGACAACCCCAACGACCCCAACAACTGCCGGGATCGGCATTTCAACCCGGTGGCATCCAACTTCACCCCAGGGGGTTTGGCGGGGGTGTGGGCGCGTGAAAACACCCGCGAAGAAATTTTTGCCGCACTCAAACGCCGTGAAACATTTGCCACCTCGGGCTCACGCATGCGCATCCGCACCCTTGCTTCCAGCAAACCCTTCCCAGGCAATATTTGCGACCAACTCGCTGCAGGTGCAAGCCCCATTGAAGAGGGCCGAGTGGACGGCGTGGCCATGGGTGGCAACCTCGTGGTGGATGGCAAAGGCCCTTACATCGTGGCCTATGCCTTGCAAGACCCGGGTGGCGCGGAACCCGGCACACCACTGCAAAAACTGGAAATGATTAAAACCTGGGCGGATGGCCAAGGCGAGCGACGCCAGCAATTGTTTACTTTGCTTGAAAACCGCAACGCACCACAACCTGCCCCCAATTGCGCCACCGAGCAGCGTGGCCCCGAGCAAATGTGCGCCGTGTTCCATGACCGGAATTTCGATCCAAAAACAGGTGCAGCGTATTACGCACGCGCACTAGAAAACAACACCTGCCGCTGGAGCACCCGCATCTGCGTGGCCAAAGGCGTGCAATGCAATTTGATCAATCCAAGCACCGGCACATTCTCGGCGCAAAGTGGATTTTCGGGTTACGAAGGATGCTGCGCGATTGAAGGCAGCCCGGGCAGTTACAACGGTGAATTTCGCATGATTACGCAACAAGAGCGGGCCTGGAGTTCGCCAATCTGGGTGGAGGCCAAACCATGAAAAAACGCAGTGGAGCAATTGCCATCGGGCTACTAATCCTTGTTGCAGCCGCATTGTACAGCCAGCGGCAACCCATCACCATGATGCTCGTGGAACGCAACGCAACCATGCGCATGAACAACAACCTGGGCGATCTAGACGATGGTTTGCACGTTGGCCTGTGCGGTACAGGCTCCCCATTTCCTGACCCGCAACGGGGTGCCCCATGCACGGTCGTGGTGGCTGGGCGCATGGTGATGTTGTTTGACGCGGGGGGCAGTGCCGCACGCCAAATCGCCCGCATGAATTTGAGCACAGGGCAAATCAGTCGGGTGTTCCTCACCCATTTCCACTCCGACCACATCGATGGTCTGGGGGAGCTTATGATGACCCGCTGGGCACAGACAGTGAGTGACCAAGCGCTGGTGGTACACGGCCCCATGGGAGTGGCTGATGTGTTGCAAGGTTTGCAACTGGCCTATCGGCAAGACACCCAATACCGCGTTGCACACCACACCGAGCAAATCATGCCGCCGCAATTGGCTGGCGCAAAGGCCGAGGCCTTTTTTATGCCCAATGCCGGTCTGCGCACAGTATTTGAAGCGCCAGAGATACGGGTTGAAACCTTCTCAGTGGACCATGCCCCCGTGAGCCCAGCGGTGGGTTATAAAATCACCTACAAGGGCCGCAGCGTGGTGATCAGTGGGGACACCAAGCAATCCAGCAACGTGGCCATGGCAGCGCAGGGCGCCGACTTGTTGGTGCATGAGGCACTCAATCCCGAATTGGTGGGCACGCTTCAATCCATTGCCGCACGCTCACAACGCAACAAATTGGCGACCATTTTTGGCGACATCACCAACTACCATGCCACGCCAGTGGAGGTTGCCCAAACCGCAGAGCAAGCCAAGGTTCAAGCGGTGGTGTATACACACATTGTGCCACCTTTGCCGCTGCCAACCCTGAAAGAGGCTTTTTTGGGCGATGCGCACAAGCACTACAGCGGCACGCTGCGCATTGGGGAAGACGGTGACTGGATAAGCCTACCCGCTGGCAGCACAACCATTCAATTTGGCCGACGCTGGTTGCAGTGACACCTTATTGTTCCAGCAGCAATGCCTCTTGCAACAACCACAGGCGATCTTGCCCCCAGGTCACCAGCTCGCCCACCCGGAAAGATGGCACGCCCCACAGGCCGAGAGAGAACAGCAACTCCCGGTTGGCCTCGGCCTGTGCACGCCATCCCTCTTCTTGCAAGGCAAGCAGGGCTTCATCCCAACGCAGCCCGGCGCGCTCGGTAATTTTGCGCAAACCGGCATCGCTGCCCGCGTCCACGCCCTCGGCCCACACGCCGCGCATGTAGCTCAACACAAAGGCCTGCCCCAAATCCTTAGAAATCGCCAACGGCATCACTGCCAAGCCTCGCTCGGCAGGTTTGCCCACCGGGTCGTTCAATCGTCCAAAGGCAATGCCCCGCGCATGGGCCTCGCGTGCTGTGTCGTGCACAATGTATTGGCGCTTGGGCTGCGGCACAGGCAAACCACGCATTACCATGGGCAATACAAATCGCAAATTCACCTTCACACCAGTGAGCCGGGCCAGCTCAAAAACACGCGGGGCCACAATGGCCGAGTAGGGGCTGCGAAAAGAAAAGAAAAAGTCCAACTCAGTCGCCCCAGTGGCCCGCTGCGCCAACTTTAAATCCGGAATGAGTGGGAACAAAAACCCATGTCCCGGTTTGCGAGCAAGGCCCAAGCCTCTCCAGCGCTCTTCCAAGTGATACAGGCGATCGACGCCCCAATACCATTCGCCCTCGTAATACAGCATGCCGCCCAAATAATGTCCAAGCCGCTCGCGCAAGCGATCTGCCTGGCTCTGGTGGTCCTGCAATTCACGCGGGGTGGCCGCAGGACCATCGGGCAAGGGCTTGCCTTGCCACAGGCTTTGCGTGATAGCGTGCGCATCGTCCACAAAGGCACCGGCCAGCACGGCGTTGAGCAGCAACAGACTGGCTTTCACCACCGCCGAAGAATCGGGTTGAGCACCTGGGTCTGCAAAAACCAAGCCCCAATGCCGCGCCAAGTGCTGTGCGTCCGCACGGCTGTAGGCAATTAGCTTGTCACGCTCAGGGGCCGCCGCATCGGGTGGAGGGCTCACCAGGTGCACCTGCAATTGCACATCGTATGCGGCCATCAGTTTACCCAGCACCTGCACCACCAAAGCACTGTAGGGGTCGTCCACCTGGTGGAAATACAACACCGTGTGGGGTTTGCCGTGCTTGGCACGCAGGCGCTCAGCCTGGGCACGCTTGGCCAGCAACCGCTGGCGAGACAGCATACGCTGGGTGATGTGGGGCATGAGTAAGGTTTTTAGCGACATGGGCTCACCTGGTTGACCGTTAACACGGGGCCATGCACATGCGCCCTTGCCAGAATTTAATCACTAAATTTTACAGTGCGTCAAATTTTAAAACATTCATTCGGCTGTTGACTATGGCACGTTGCGCCGAATGGCCTCAGAAAAATTGCCACCAATCGGTGTGGCCAACGCACGCTCCACGATGCGACCCCTGCCGTGCAGCTCGCCGAAGGTGTGGCCACTGGCCAAAGCACCTTGCTCAAAAGCGTATTCTGCAAAATAACCAGAAAGCAGCAATCGGTAATCCAGTGGCAGGCCTGGCGCAATTTGCCGCGCAATATCAAACACCACGGTGGTGCAATTGCTGGTGAGTGTGTTGTAAAACTCGGGGGTTTGGGCCAGCGCATTGGCTTTGTTCACATACGCCATGAACACGGTGCGCAACTGCTCGGGTGGCACATCCAAGCGGTAAAGGTACACCTCCTCCTCACGGGCATTGGTGCGGGTGCGCACAATATCGGCCTCGTCAGCGGCCACCAAAATTGCTTCGTACTGCCTGAAAAATCCTTTCCACGCCGAGAACTGCTCATGCCGCTCCTTGCGGATCTCCAGGGAAAATGTGATGTAACGTCCATCTGAAAACCCAAACGACACCAGGGTGTGTGCAATCTTGGGCCCCATCCAATAAGACAGCAGCAAATCGGCCCGCTGCAACTCGTTCAAATCGTACTGCCGGGTTTCCCAACGTGGCGTGTAGTCCGTCTCGCTGCGCCACTCAAAATTGCGCACATTGTGCAGGGTCACCTGGCTGCCCTGTACATCGGCGTTCAACATGCGGGCCACATCATCGGCCCAGTCCCGCGAATGGCTGGGCCTTTGTAGCACCCACCATGCTGCAAACACCAACACCAGGGCCAACAAGGAAAATCCAAGCATGCGCATCACCCCCCGCTCCGTGCAAAACGTTGTAATCGAGCAGACACGGTTTTGTTACCTCATCGTTTGTTGCGCTTATCATGTGCGGCGGTACAGATTGCTGTCAACGTTGTAACACCGGGTTTGTGCTGATGGAGGGTATTCACAGCTTACTCACCAGAAAACACTTATTGCGATAAACTTGGCAAAGCCGGGGCAACCGCCCCGTTGGTTCAACCTCCCAAGGAATGCAGCATGAAACAAGCCAGTGCCACATTGATTCGCAACATTTTCGCAGCCGCTGTGCTGGGCCTCTCCAGCGTGGCAGCACATGCCGCCAATCCGGTGCCTGTACAAACCACACAGGCCCCCGGCTTTTATCGCATGGCCGTGGGCGACACCATGGTGACCGCCCTGTACGATGGTTACATCAACCTGGCCCCTGGCCTGCTCAAAGGGCTGGATCAAAAACAAATCCAATCCATGTTGGCCCGCATGTTTTTGCAAACCGACCCCGGCGTACAAACCGCGGTCAATGCCTACTTGGTGCACACGCCCAACAACCTCGTGCTGGTGGATGCCGGTTCGGCCCAATGCTTTGGCCCAACCTTGGGCAATGTACTCAACAACCTGAAAGCCGCAGGCTACAAGCCGGAACAAGTAGACACCGTGCTGCTCACCCACATGCACCCAGACCATGTGTGCGGCTTGGTGGATGCGCAAGGCCAGGCCGTGTTTGCCAATGCGACCGTGCATGGTCCCAAAGGCGATGCCGATTTTTGGCTGAATGCCGAGGCGATGGCCAAAGCCCCCGAGGGCAACAAGCCTTTCTTCCAAATGGCGCAAAAATCCCTGGGCCCTTACCAGGCCGCTGGCAAATTCAAAACCTTTGACAAAGCAGGCCCCCTGCTGGACGGATTTGCAGTGGTGCCGACCCCCGGCCACACCCCCGGACACAGCTCGTTTTTACTGACCAGCGGCAAAACCAGCATGCTGATTTGGGGTGATGTGCTGCATTCGCACGCCGTGCAATTTGCCAAACCCGAGGTGACCATCGAATTCGACACCGACAGCAAACAAGCCATTGCATCGCGCAAAGCTTCGCTGGCAGACCTGGCCAAAAACGGCTGGCTGGTGGCCGCCTCACACCTGCCCTTCCCTGGCATTGGTCGCGTGGCCGCCGAGGGCAAGGCCTACCGCTACGTGCCCATTGAGTTTGGTCCTGTTGCCACAACCAACAAATAAATCCTTGCAGGAGAAGCCCATGCAAACGATTGTGATTGCCGCCTTGGTCATGGTTGCCGCTATACACCTCATCCCCGGTGTAGGCATGTTGGGCCCGGCGCGATTGCAAACCTTGTATGGGCTGGACCTGGCAGAGCCCAACATACAACTGCTCATGCGCCACCGCGCAGTGCTGTTTGCCATGTTGGGTGCATTTTTGCTGGCCTGCGCATTCAAGCCAGAATGGCGCTTGGCCGGTTTGTTGGTCGGCTTGGTGAGCGTAATCGGATTTCTGTTGCTGGCAAAATTGGGGGCATCGGCCTACACTTCCGAGATCGAACGCGTGGTCAAAGTGGATTGGCTGGCCCTTGGGCTGCTGGTGCTTGGCCTTCTGGCGCAATGGAGAAGCTCAACGTGAACACCACTGGCATGCCACTGTTTCCGCTGGGGTCTGTGCTGTTTCCCGACGGTGCATTGCCCTTGCAAATATTTGAAGTACGCTACCTCAACCTCATCAAACGCTGCGTACAAACCAACACGCCGTTTGGCGTGATTAGCCTTCTGGATGGCAACGAAGTGCGCCGCCCTGGCGAGCAAATCAGTCTTGCAAAATACGGCACTCTGGCGCGGATTGAACACTTCGAAGAACTCAGCCCAGCGCTGTACAAAATTCAATGCATTGGCACTCAACGGTTTGAATTACACAGTGCGCAGCAAGAAATCGCCGGACTGTGGATGGGGCAAATCAGCTTGATTGACAAAGACCCCCAGGTGTCCGTTCCAGAAGACCTGCAAGACGCGGCCCGACAACTTGAAAAACTGATGGAGCAGGTGGCTCTCCAAGGCATACCAGACGAGCAAATGCCTTTCCAGCCGCCTTACCATTTTGATGATTGCGGTTGGGTGGCCAACCGGTGGGCAGAACTGATGCCGTTGAACAAGGCCACCAAACTGCAACTGCTGGCGCTCAACAACCCTTTGCTGCGGCTGGAACTGATCAACGACACGCTGCATGCCCAAGGCATGCTGTAAACGGCACTGGTTTATCTGCCCGTGCCCTTCAATGCCCCAAGCATGGCCTGCTGAGCTACGCCGCTCACCTCGGTGGCAAACTGGGACACAATCCACCGCAATGTGGTCACAGCAATATCACCCGAGCCCAAGGCCGCACGCCCCATGAACCCCAACATGGCACTTAATATGGTGCGCACTGCTTCCATGAATTGATCTGTTGCTCGCGAAACCTTGATCAGCATTTCTGCAAGCAAATCGGCAGCGGTGAACAAAGCAGAAAACCCCACCTGCAAGCAGGTGAGGTAACCATGACCAAACAGCTTGGCCAAGGCAGTCAAGGCCTCGCCAATCAAACGCAATGTGGTCACACTGAACATCTGCCCGCCGCCCACCTTGACCAAAGCGGCTTCCAGATCATTCAGGTGGATACGCAACAACGAGGTGGGGCGCGTGAAATCAGTCCAGCTGCTTTTGTGCATCATGAGGCTGTAGCCATCGCTCATGAAGTGCGCAGCAAAATTCAATTTGTCTGCACCGCTGGTGATCAAAAACTCTGACACATCGCGCGAACCATGCACAAAAGGAAAAAGCGGCACCAAAGGCACCGGGTCGCAAGGGTTCACCGCTCGCCGAATGCGCTCCGCCGGGATGCGACGCATCAAATCGTTTGCAAAAGGCAAAAGCCCAACTCGCGGAGCACCAATGGTGTAAAGGTGCACATCAAACCCCATGTCGTTCAGTACAGCTGCATTGAGGTTGGCCAAAGCACCCCCCAAGCTGTGTCCCATGCAATGAATTGTTTTCGGGCGCTTACGGCCACCATCGCTTACAAAATTGGCCAACTGGTTTTGGTAATCCTTGAAAGTTTTCAAAAAACCCCGGTGCACCGGATTACCGCGCGGCCCAAAGGCAATCCCGCAATTGGCATTGGTGCCCAAATCAAACTTGTTGCCTTCAAAGTTCGTGCCCCGCGTCACCAGCACCAGCTCACCCGCGCGGCTGCCAACACCCTCGGCCACAAAGCCAAAGCCACTGAGTTGTTTGACGTTGAACAGCCCGGAACGGGCGGTGAGCACCGAAAAATCTGCTCGACTAAGTTCGACCTTGTTTTCATCTGCGGCATTCAAAAGCCTATCGTTCACAACGCGCTGAACGACAGTCTGTGGCTGGTTCGATAATCTGCGCCTGGTGTCTCTGTAAATGGTGTCCGTCTGGTAGACAAATGACGAAAAAGCGTGAACTTCCCTCGGGGACAAACAAATATCACTCACAAAACAACTCCTTCAAACTCGTTGTATTTCGCATTTGATGACCTGCAGCGACTCACCGATCACCTGCTTATTCTTTTTGTCACAAGTCATCTGGATTATTGGCAAGCCAAGCTCAGCACCCGGTTTATACGAATTTCGATTTAGATAGGTCAGCACATACTCCCCATCTGAATCCATCAGATTGAGCTCTATACCGACAGACGGCATATGCAGATACTTCGACAACCATGTGAAGTTGTGCGAGACACGCACCTCCGAAAACCCAAACCGTCCCTGCGAATCCGTGGTCGCGAAGTCCTCTCGGGCCTCCGTCTCCACATTCCATAAAATTCGCCGCTGCACTTTCAACCCCGCCACCGGCTTGCCATCGTCCAGTATTTGCCCCTCCACAGGCGAGCACAAAATGAGGTTGTCCAGGTACATGCCGCAGGCTCCCAAGGGCAGAAACAAAAACAGGCAAAGCACAAGCACTTGCAAGCGTGGTTTGGTGGGCAATCGGTTCATGGGGATCGCCAAAGTCAAGGAGGCCAAAGGCTAGCATTCGTCATCCAAGGGTGAGAAATTTGGTGCCTGCCAAGCTATACCCCCTCCCCCATCCCAAAACGCAATTTCGCACTAGACCTCGATGAAATTGGCCAGTAAAGTGAGCCAAACGCCTACGAGCGACACAACAACAAAACCAATCCGAGACAAAAATCCATGAAAAACTTCAACAACAAAGTGGTGGTGATCACCGGCGCAGCATCGGGCATGGGTCGGGCTTATGCCTTAATGTTCGCGCGCGAGGGCAGCCATCTGGCCCTGCGCGACCACGCGCCCCAATACCCCAATATCCGCGTGCATCATCAGGTGCTGGATGTGTCCAACAAACAGGCGGTTTATCAATTTGCCGAGCAAACCAAAGCGGCGTTGGGCAACGCCTGCATCGTGATCAACAATGCAGGCGTGAGTGGTGAGGGCGCCATCGTGAATGTGCCCAGCGTGTTTGGGCTGGTGGGCACACCCAACAACTCCGACTACTGCGCCAGCAAATTTGCGGTGCGCGGCTTCACCGAGTCCCTCGCTGTGGAATTGTGCCGCAGCAACATCCAGGTGCATCTGGTGCACCCCGGTGGCATCAACACGAACATTGCATCGCAGGCCAAACACGAGAAGTTTGCCAAAAAGTTTTTAACCACCCCGCCCGAAGATATTGTGGAAGTGGTACGCAAATGCATACTTAACAACGAGCCGCGCATTGTGTACGGCAACAATGCCGCGCGCATTTGGTGGGGCGCACGTTTTGTACCCTTTAAAGCCCTGCGCAAAGTGCTGTGGCAGCAAATGGGGCCCACATTGGACCCAGCCCCCTACAAAGACGTTCTATAGGTGCTACGCCCATGAATGTCGACAACCGTGTCCCTGTTTACACCCTTCAAACCGCGGCAGAATGTGCACGCAACAATCGCCATGCCGCAGCCGGAACAGAATGGCTCGAACTGCCCGCACACCTGCATGCCCAACCCGACATGTTTGTGGCCCGCGTGCATGGCGACACCATGGACAAACGCATACCGCCCGGCGCTTTGTGCCTGTTTCGATTTAACCCGCAGGGGGCACGCAATGGCAAAATTTTGCTGGTGCAACACCCGCGTATTCCCACCAATGAGCAAGACGCACACTGTGTTTTAAAGCGCTACAAAACCCACAAGGAAGCAGACAACAAGGGCCACGTCCACACCGTGGTGCTGCTAAGCCCCGAATCCCGCAACCCCGCACACCAAACGTTTGCAATGAGCGCAGAAGAAGCCGAAGAAATGTTGGTGGTGGCCGAATTCATGGGCGTGGTGCAAGCGCAGCAGGTTTAACGCCGATTGGTCAGCATCACGCCAGCCACGGTCACCGCACCGCCAATCAACATGGACAGCAAAATGCTTTCACCCAACATCACGGCGGCCAACACCACCCCAAACACCGGCACCAAATTGGTAAACACCGCCGTGCGCGACGGCCCCACCGCACGCACCCCCTCGTAGTACCAAACAAAGGCCACCACGGTGCCAAATGCGCCCAGGTACAGCAGTGCAAGCCACACGGTCCATGGCACA
>DASUEF010000180.1:0-7849 GCA_036275215.1 Limnobacter sp.
CGCATCGACTCGGTGGAAGTGATCGACCTGACAGGCACGGGCAACAACACCTTGCGCTTGAATGTGCAAGACGTGCTGGACATGGGCAGCTTCAACACCTTCGAGGCCACAGGGCGCAAACAACTGAAGATTGAAGGCAACTCAGGCGACACGGTGGAGTTTGCCGATGCAGCCAACTGGAGTGCAGCAGGCACCAGCCAACTGAACGGCACCACCTATAACGCCTACCAGCACAACACCAGTTTGGCGACGGTGTACATTGCTGAAAATGTGAGTTACCCCATTTAATGGTTGGTGATTAAAAAGCTCACCCAACCGAGTAGTGGATCGGGTTACCTCAAATCTCTACCATGATTAACTCCAACTGTGTCACCGGGGTGATCATGAGTCGCTGTGTTGTTCAACTGCTTTTTGCCATGGGCGTGATTTGTTCTCAGGGCGTGTTGGCATCGCAACCACACCCGGCATTGAATTCATTAATCAGAGACACGTTGAGCAACCATCCGTTGCTTGCTGCTCAGCGGGCTTCGGTTGAAGCTGCCAACTTTGGCATCTCCAGCGCCCGTCGCGAATTTTTACCCAGACCTTCCTTTTCAGTTGAGCAAACGGTTTACGACAACGACTTGCCAGGCAACAACCCGGATCCATTGAGTGCAGTGGTTCGAGTGGATTTGCCTGTTTACACCGGGGGGCGTCTGACGGGCAGATTGGATCAAGCCAAGTCACTCGAAAACCTTGCCAAGGCGCAGTGGTCGGAGTCCCGGTTGGAGTTGTCTATTCGGGTGGTTAACGCTTGGGCAGGTTGGGTCGGTGCCCAACTTAAAGTTCAGGCGTACTTGGATAGCATGGATCAACACCGGCGCTTGCTTGAGCTTGTGACTCGGCGCGCGGAGCAGGGCTACTCTGCGAGCACAGACGTTGAGTTTGCACGATTGAGGTTGCAATCGATTGAAAGTGAATTGCAGGGGGCAAAGTCACAACTGCGCAGCAACTTGGCTCAATTAAAAATAGTGAGTGGTAAGGCCATACACGAGAGTGTTTCCGTACCCACTGAGCTCGGGAAAATTGGTGACGCGTTGGTTTGGCTTGAGCGGGTTCAAAGAAGCGGCGTGTTGGTTGACCATGCGATGCAAAACAACCCATCGATTGCACGGGTGCAAGCATTGCTGGAGGGGGCAAAGGCTGAGATGGAGATCGCGAAGTCCAGAGACTGGCCAGAGCTTACATTAAGTGCTGAAAAGCGTTTTGGTGGGATTGAGCTTGTGGACCGCATTCAGGACGATAGGAGTCGTGCGTTTCTGGGAATCAACACGCAGTTCGGTGCAGGGTTTTCTCATCGCACAGAGCAAAAGCGTTTGATTGCAGAAGTTGAGAACACCAAGCAGCTGGGCTTGGCCGAGCAACGTACCTTGATTGAGCAAATTGAGGTGGATCTGGAGGCTTTGAGAGGGGCTGAACAAAAGCTTGAAAGCCTGTCACAGGCCTTACAGTCTTCTGAACTTGTGCTTGCCTCTTGGGAAAGACAGTTTCTTGAGGGCCGTAAACAATGGCAGGATTTAATGAATGCGGCCCGAGAAAAAGTTCAGTTGCAAACTCAGCTTGCGGATGTGCATGCAACTATTCAGGCCGCTGGGTGGAGGCTGTACCTAACCTGTGAGGGGACAGACGCGCTGCTCGCCATGGCCGAGGTGAAGGCGGATGAGTAATTGGCAATCGAACACTGTGTTCGAGGTACTTGGTCGGCTTGCGAAAATTCGACGTGAGGAGTTGGATGCCGCAGCTTTGAAAGAAGCCATTGACAGAGCGGCGGCTATCCAGGGGGAGGAGGCCATGCTCCGGTCGGTGTGCAAGATTTTACGCATAGACCCTCCAGTTAAAACAAGCAGGCCAGATCAATCCGGACTGCCTGCAGTGATTATTCAGAATTCCAACCCATCGATGACGCGCTGGGGAATTTTACGAGGTCAAAATGCCTCCGGGCATTGGCTTGTTGAGTGGTTTGATGGCGCTTCAAACCGTTGGACTGAAGAATCAATGGAGTCCATCCCTGGCGCGAGCTTTGTTGGGCTCGCCCTGGGAACGAGATTCATACCTGCTGGAAGTGCAGTGCTTCATTTGATCAAGAGCGAAATCCTACTTCACAAAAATTTGTTGATGGAGTCTGTGGTTGGGGGATTTCTGATCACCTTTCTGGGTGTTCTGATGTCGTTCTACAGTCTCCAGATCTATGACCGAGTAATACCGACAGGGGCATATCAAACATTGGCGGTGCTGACGCTAGGCATGGGCGTGGTTTTGCTTCTTGAAGTGTTTTGCCGCAGGTTACGCTCCCGGTTGAGTGAACAACTTATTGAACACGTGGACCAGCAAATCGCTTTGGCGGTTTATCGCCGGTTTCTTGCTGTTCGACTGGATCAGATGCCCAAAGGCGTTGGCACGGTGGCCTCTCAATTGAGGGGGTACGAGACTGTGCGTGCATTCATGCTCGGTTTGACTGGTTACATGACAGTCGATTTGCCGTTTGCTTTGTTGTTGCTGATTATCATTGCAATGATTGAACCTGTACTCATTCTGATCCCGTTGATGGCAGCAGCGCTGGCGGTGCTTGTGGCGGTGTCTCAATCTGTGCGAATCAGGACTTTAAGCGATAAAAGCCAGGACGTGATCAATCGGAAAACAGGTTTGCTGGTAGAAAGCATTGAGGGCGCTGAAGTCATCAAATCCGCACACGGTGGTTGGCGGATGTTGAACCGATGGGTGAGCAGTGCGGATGAATCGCGCAGTCTGGATTTGTTGATCAAGAGGCATCTGGAATTTACTGTGCATTGGAATCTTTTGATTCAGCAGTCCGCTTTTGCTGGGTTGATGGCATGGGGAGCCATGCTGGTGATTCAAGGTCAATTGACATTGGGTGGGCTGTTGGCATGCAGCATGCTGAGTGGCAGGGTTATTAATCCCTTTGTGGGGCTTTCCCAGCAATGGTTGTCATGGACGCAAGCACGAGCTGCACTGCACGGGCTAGACGCAATATGGCGTTTGGAATGCGATCACCCGTCCCATGTAAAACCAGTTTGCATGGACCGCTTGAGGGGCGCTTATCGTTTGGAAAACATCGAAATGACCCTGGATGGTCGCCGAGTATTGCATCTCGACCATCTAACAATCGAGTCTGGCTCAAGGCTTGGTGTCGTCGGCCCCGTGGGGGCTGGCAAGTCCACGCTCATTAAACTTCTCGCTGGACTCTACCGACCGGCAGCCGGGGAAATTTTGCTGGACGACGTGGATCTTTCACTGATTTCCAGACTTAGTTTGAGTGAGCAAATCGGCTACCTGCCTCAAGAAGGACGATTGCTTGAGGGTTCTTTGCGCGACAACCTAACTTTGGGTTTGATTGATCCGGGCGATGAGGCGCTTCTAGACGCCGCGCGATTGACTGGTTTATACGAAGCAGTGATCGCCGCGCACCCACATGGCTTGCATCAGAGAATTCTGGAAGGTGGTGTGGGTTTGTCAGGCGGGCAGCGACAATTGGTCAACCTGACGCGCGTATTTTTACGTAAACCCCGCATTTGGTTACTCGATGAGCCAACAAGTCACCTTGATCGTCAGGCCGAAACGCAGGTCATCAGGGCCTTGATCAGCAGTGTTCAACCCACGGACACCCTGATCTTGATTACCCACAAATCCGAGCTATTGCAGCTTGTAAATCGTCTGCTGGTGATGGGCGAACAGCGATTGATTCTTGATGGCGAGAAGGTCGATGTGCTGCAGCGTTTGAAGCGTCTGCAACCAGCGCAGGAGCTTCATCATGCGTAAGCAACAATTGTCCAGAGATCGTGGGTTTGGATTCTCAAGTTTGTGGACCTTGGCTGCGGTGGTTTGCTTGCTGCTTGCTTTCGCGGCACTGGCAAACATCGATCAGGCGGTCAGGGCACAGGGGCAAGTCATCCCGAGTTCCCGCACGCAGGTGATTCAGGCGGTCGATGGTGGTCGTGTTGTTGCAATTCACGCTGCGGAAGGAGATGTGGTTCGCAAGGGCCAATTGCTTGCTGAGCTTGAGGCTGACCGTGCGATGGCCGCTTATGAACAGGTGGATTCGGAATTGGCTAGCAAGCGGATCGCCCTGGTGAGGGCGCAGGCTGAGCTTTCCGAAAAAACGCCTCAATTCGCCGAAGCAGATCGGCAGCAATGGCCAGAGTATGTTCATGCGCAAACAGGCGTATACAGACAACGGCTCCAAAGCCTAAAGCAGGAGTTGTCGGTACAGCAGTCGCTGTTGCGACTGGCGGAGGAGGATCTGCAAAGGAGCCGGGTTCTGCTCAGCAGTGGTGATATAGGGCGCAGCGAAACGATTCAGGCAGAGCGTCGAGTGCTCGACTTAAAATTGCAGATTGCCACGGTCCGCAACCGATATTTTCAAGAGACGCGCACAGAAGTTGCAAAGTTGGAAGAAGAGTTGGCGAGTGTTTTTCACAAGCGCCAGGAGCGTGCGAATCTTCTAGCACATACGCGAATCGTTGCCCCTGCTGACGGGGTTGTCAAATTGCTGCGTGTAACCACGGTGGGTGCGGTGGCCAAGGCTGGGGATGAGTTGATGCAGCTTTCCCCCCTGGATGATGAACTGCTGGTTGAACTCAAGGTGAATCCCGCAGATGTGGCCCATCTTGAGCCAGGTCTGCCGGTTAGTTTGAGTTTTGATGCCTATGATCCATCGGTCTATGGTCGTGTCGAGGGTGATCTGATCTACATCAGCTCAGATACGCTCACCGAAAATGTAGGAAATCAACAGCCACAGACGTATTACCGCGCGCGTGTCACCATAGATTTGAGCGAGGCAAGCCCAGCATCAAACCTTCGCTTGACGTTGAAAGACATCAAGCCGGGCCTGGCGGTGACCGCAGACATTCTAACGGGAGAGCGTTCACTGCTGAACTATCTCTTCAAGCCAGTTAACCGCGCCTTGAGTGGTGCTTTGTTGGAGAAATAAATCATGTCCGCTTTGCCACTGAGTTCAGACAAGTTTGCGATTGATGTGTCTCGTCAATTGACCAGTTGGATGCATGACGAAAAATTATCTTTTGGGCTGAGCACCTATCAGATTGGCAAGTTGATGTTGCTCGGATGCAATTCAGCAAAGGGCCTGTCGGTTTTTGAGAGAACGTTTGGCAGATGCATGGGATTGGTGGCCAGCGATGACGGTTTTTATTTGTCGAGTTTGTATCAAATCTGGCGCTTTCAGAACAGCCTGCCCGAGGGTCAAAAGCACCAGGGCTACGACAAACTCTACGTGCCACAATATGGCAGCGTCACGGGCGATTTGGATGTGCATGACCTCGGCGTGATGGCCGATGGTCGACTCGTGTTTGTTAACACGTTGTTTGGTTGCCTGGCTACTCTGAGTGACACTCATAGTTTTAAGCCGTATTGGCGACCTCCTTTCTTGAGTCGGCTTGCAGCAGAGGATCGTTGCCATTTGAATGGGCTCGCGATGGTGGATGGTGCACCTGCATTTGTGTCGATTGTTGGGGTGTCTGATGTGTTGGATGGTTGGCGTGGTCATCGAGTGGGTGGTGGCATCATCATGGACGTTCGGACCAATGAAATAGTGGCAAATGGACTATCCATGCCGCACTCGCCACGGTGGTACAACGATCGCTTGTGGGTGTTGAACTCCGGGACAGGTGAGTTTGGGTACATCGATCAAGATCGAAAGCGCTTTGAGCCGGTTACATTTTGCCCAGGCTATTTGCGGGGTCTCGCCTTTCACAATGGTTACGCAATTGTTGGTTTATCAAAGTTGCGCAATAGCAAGACTTTTAGTGATTTGCCCCTGGAGAAGGCTTTGGCTGACAAAGGTGTTGAAGCGCGCTGTGGGGTACAGGTGATCGATTTGCGAAATGGGGATATTGTGCACTGGCTGACTTTTGAGGGTTTGATCGAAGAACTTTATGACGTGATCGCCTTGCCCAATGTTCAACGCCCCATGGCTTTGGGTTTTGTGTCTGATGAAATCCGGCGAATGATCAGCATCGAGGAGTGAGTCACAGGGCAACTGGTCTGTTAAAGTGATCATCCTGCCTGTTGTTTCCCCTTGCCCATGTCGTTTGGTCTGAACAAAGCCCAAAGTGAAGCTGTGAATTATGTGGACGGCCCTTGCTTGGTGCTGGCCGGTGCTGGCTCGGGCAAAACCCGTGTGATCACCCAAAAAATTGCACACCTCATCCAGAACCAAGGTGTGCGGGCACACAACATTGCCGCCGTCACCTTCACCAACAAGGCCGCCAAAGAAATGGAGGAGCGGGCTGCCAAATTGCTGGAAGGCAGTGAATCCAAAGGCCTGCTGGTGTGCACATTCCACAGCTTGGGCATGCGCATCTTGCGGGAGGAGCATGCCCATGCCGGCCTGAAGAAGCGGTTTTCCATTCTCGATGCCACTGACACTTTTGGCCTGGTGCAACAGTTGTATGGCACCACCGACAAGCAGTTGATCCGCAAGGCGCAGAGTGTGATCTCGTTGTGGAAGAACGGACTGAAAGACCCGGACGCCGCGCTGGCCGAATGCCAGTCCGAGGACGAGGCGCAAATTGCCCGTTTGTATAAAAGTTATGAAGCCACGTTGGCCGCCTACCAGGCGGTGGATTTTGACGACTTGATCTTGAAGCCCACCCGCATGTTGGCCAGCCACGCCGAGGTGCGCGATAAATGGCAAAACCGTTTGCGCTACCTGTTGGTCGATGAGGTGCAAGACACCAACGCATGCCAGTACGATTTGTTGCGACTCATTGCTGGCCCACGGGCCATGTTCACTGCGGTGGGCGACGATGACCAGGCGATTTATGCTTGGCGTGGCGCCACGCTGGAAAACCTGCGCCAACTGACCGAGGATTATCCCCAGCTCAAGGTGATCAAGCTGGAGCAAAACTACCGCTCCACTTTGCGCATTTTGCAGGCGGCCAACCGCTTGATTGAGCACAACCCCAAGCTGTTCCCCAAAACCCTGTGGAGTGACCATGGGCCGGGTGAGCCCATTGTGGTCACGCCCATGGCCGACGATGAGCATGAGGCTGAGCAAGTGGCGATGATGCTGAGTGGGCATCGCTTCGAGCGGCGAGCCAAGTACGGGGACTACGCCATTTTGTACCGCAGCAATTTTCAGGCGCGTATTCTGGAGCAGGCCTTGCGCCGACAAAAAATTCCGTACATTTTGAGCGGGGGCCAGAGTTTTTTTGAGCGGGCCGAGATCAAGGATGTGTTGGCCTATCTCCGCTTGCTGGTGAACTCGGACGACGACCCGGCGTTTATCCGCGCCGTCACCACGCCCAAGCGCGGCATTGGCCAAAAAACCCTGGAGGCTTTGGGCACCTATGCAGGTGAGCGAGGGGTGTCGCTGTTTCAGGCCCTGTTTGAAACCGGGGCGGAGAGCCACCTCAATGCCAGCATGGTGGATGCGCTGCGCACTTTCGGCAAATTCATCAACAACCTGGAGTACCGGGCAGAGCGTGAGCCCGCGGGAGCCTTGCTCACCGAGCTTTTAAAAACAATTGGCTACGAAGAGTGGCTGTATGAGCAGCACGACGAGCGGGGGGCCCAGGCCAAATGGCAAAACGTGCTCGACTTTGTGAAGTGGATGGGCGACAAGGGTGAGGAGGACCAGCAAAACTTGATGGAGCTGACCCAGAAGGTGGCACTCATCACCATGCTGGACCGGCAGGATGACGGAACACGGCCCGACGCGGTTCAGTTAAGCACATTGCACGCGGCCAAGGGGCTGGAGTTTCCCCATGTGTTTTTGATTGGTTGCGAAGAGGCCATTTTGCCCAGCTTTGGCGAGGGCGAGGGGCGGGAGCTG
>DASUEF010000181.1:0-15674 GCA_036275215.1 Limnobacter sp.
ATGTCTTTGACTGGGGCGTTGTAACTCATGGTCTTGTCTCCTGATACAGCTTGTGTGTGTTAATTACAGTTTGGATGTGAGCTGGGGCACCACTTCGAACAGGTCGCCCACCAGGCCGTAGTCGGCCACACCAAAGATGGGGGCTTCGGGGTCTTTGTTCACGGCCACAATCACCTTGCTGTCTTTCATGCCAGCCAAGTGTTGAATGGCGCCAGAAATGCCGAATGCCATGTACAGCTGAGGGGCAACAATTTTGCCGGTTTGGCCAACCTGCCAATCGTTGGGCGCGTAGCCCGCATCCACCGCAGCGCGAGAAGCGCCGATGGCAGCATTGAGTTTGTCTGCCAGCGGGTTGAGGATGCTGAAGTTTTCTGCGGAGCCCATGCCGCGTCCACCCGACACGATGGTGCCCGCAGCTGTCAGCTCTGGACGGTCGCTCTTGGCCACTTCCCGGTTCACAAAGGTGGACTTGCCGGAGTCGGCTGCGCCTGCGATGCTTTCCACAGCGGCAGAACCACCCTGGGCAGCCACGGGGTCAAATGCAGTGGTGCGCACGGTGATCACCTTCACCGTGTCGCTGGACTGCACCGTGGCAATCACGTTGCCGGCATAAATGGGACGTGTGAATGTGTCTGCGCCTTCAACGCCGATGATGTCGGAAATTTGTGCAACATCCAGCTTGGCGGCCACGCGTGGCAATACGTTTTTGCCCACGCTGGTGGCGGGTGCCAGAATGTGGCTGTAGTTGCCAGCCACCGCTAGGATTTGTGCAGACAGATTTTCGGCCAACTGGTCGGTCAATGTGTCGGCGTCGGCCACCAACACTTTGGCAACACCAACAGCTTTGGCGGCTTGCTCAGCGGCTGCGCCGCAGCCCTTGCCGGCCACCAACACATGAATGTCGCCGCCAATTTTTTGGGCGGCTGCAATGGTGTTCAATGTGGCAGGTTTGATGCTCTGATTGTCGTGTTCTGCAATAACGAGTACGGACATGATGATTCTCCTGTGTTCGGTGGCGGCCTTAGATCACTTTGGCTTCGTTCTTCAGTTTGTCGACCAGTGTGTCAACATCGGGCACGGTGATGCCAGCAGAACGTGTGGGGGGATCACTCACCTTCAGGGTTTTGATGCGGGGGGACACATCCACGCCGAGATCTTCGGGTTTGATGGTGTCAATCTGTTTTTTCTTGGCCTTCATGATGTTGGGCAGCGTGACGTAACGTGGCTCGTTCAAGCGCAGGTCGGTGGTCACCACGGCGGGCAGGCTAAGGCTCACGGTTTCCAGGCCGCCATCCACTTCGCGGGTCACGTTGACTTTGCCGCCCTCTACAACCACTTTGGATGCAAACGTGCCCTGGGGCATGTCGGCCAGCGCAGCCAGCATTTGGCCAGTTTGGTTGCAATCATCGTCGATGGCCTGCTTGCCCATGATGACCAGGTCGATGCCCTCTTTGGCCACCAGGGCCTTGAGGATTTTGGCCACAGCCAGGGGCTGCAGTTCTTCGTTGGTTTCTACCAGAATGCCGCGATCGGCACCAATGGCGGCCGCGGTGCGCAATGTTTCAACACATTGAGCCACGCCACAGCTTACGGCAATCACTTCGGTGGCCACACCGGCCTCTTTGAGGCGCGTGGCTTCTTCAACCGCGATTTCGTCAAAGGGGTTCATCGACATTTTGACGTTGGCGATATCAACACCAGAGCCATCGCTCTTGCAACGCACTTTCACGTTGTAATCGACCACACGTTTAACGGGTACTAGGATTTTCATGCGAGCCATCCCTTTGTAGATTGGTGAATAGATGAATGGATTATACGAAGCGTTTTTCTAAAAAACGCACGATCGTTCGATTTTTCATAGAGTGTACACTCTAGGGGGCAAACTGTCGAGGACAGCGACCCATTCGAGCACTGTTTTTATTGGTTTATTCGGTGCAGTAACGCTCGCAAATTGCCTTCATGGCGGCAAAGCATCGCTCGTCAATCTCTTCGCGACTGCGCACCGTGCAGTCCAGGTCAATTACCCGCCCGGTGGACAGGCTGTAGACCAGGCCGCTGATGGCCACAGGGTCCCCTCGCCCCCAGGCGGCATTCACCGCAGGGCTGAGCGCCGCTAGGCGCACTTGTTGGATCACATTGAGTTCGCACAGCTTGTCCACGTGCCAAGCGGCCTGTTCTGGCGTGGCGGGGTTAAACAGTTGGTGATCGTGGGCCAACTCTCGAACGCCCTCCAGCCAATCTCCCGCAGAGCCACCGGCGTGCAGGCCCAGTGCGACGCGCACCCCACCACAACCATGGTGCCCAAACACCAAAAGGTGCTTCACTTTCAAGCTGTCGATTGAAAACTGCAGGGCAGTTTGCAGGCTGAGGTCGTTGAGCCCAGCCTGGTTGGCCACGTTTTTGTAAACAAACAGCTCGCCAAGGTTGGTTTGCAACAGGGTGTTGGGGTCAGCCCGGCTGTCGCAACAACTGATCACCGTAAACGCTGGGCTTTGGCCCGCCGACATGCGCTTGAAATAATCGGGGTCTTGCAAGGTGATTTGTGCTGCCCAATCGGCATTGCGGGCCAGCATTTCATCAAGCCGGTGCTCGGAGTATGGCGCAGGGGTGAGGGACATCATGCTGCGGCCAGTGCCTCCACATGGGCGTAAACAGACTCGGCCAGGGCGTCCAACTCATAGCCACCCTCGAGGGTGCTCACAAGGCGGCCATCGCAGTATTCATCAGCAACGCGGGTTAAAAATTGGGTGAGCCACCCGTAGTCTTCGGTGCTGAGTCGAAGGTCGGCCAGAGGATCATTCTCATGTGCATCAAACCCCGCCGACACCAGCACCAATTGTGGCTTGAAGGCGTCGATTGCATCCAGCCAATGGGCTTGAATGGCCGCCTTGAAATGCTCACGCCCCGCACCGGGTGGCAGCGGGCAGTTGACCATGTTGCTTGGGCCGTCCAGCCCGCCCGAATATGGGTACAGCGGCGACTGAAAGGTGCCACACATGAGCACCTTGGGGTTACCTGCAAAGACGCTCTCGGTGCCGTTGCCGTGGTGCACGTCAAAATCCACAATCAACACGCGCTCCAGGCGATAAGCATCCATGGCATGTTGCGCCGCAATCGCCACATTGTTGAACACACAAAATCCCATGGCCTGACCCACGCAAGCGTGGTGGCCCGGTGGCCGAACTGCGCAAAATGCGTTGGTGACCGCGTGGGCCATTACCAAATCCACAGCGTGCACACAGGCGCCCGCCGCGCGGCGGGCGGCATCCAGCGAAAACTCAGACAAGGTGGTATCGCCGTCGATGTCCACGGCGCGTTTGAGAGGAAACCTGGCCCGAATACTCTCAACGTACGTCGGGCTGTGCACGGCAGTCACCGCAGGCCAGGACACTTCTGGCGCCTCACAATGCACAAGGTGCGTCCAAAGCGCCGACCGCTCCAACTTCGCTCGAATGGCCTTGAGGCGATCGCCACTTTCAGGATGCCCCACACCGGGGTCGTGAAGCACACAGTCGTTGTGGGAAATGAAAGCGGTAGTCATGCCCGGGCCCCACGCTGGGGTATAGTGAAGATGTGGCCTAGGAATACCAATGCAGAGCCGGGCCAGCCTTGATTTATTTGCCTAACTGCCTGCCCGTACATGCTTACTCCTTTGAAAAACCTGCACCGTGTGTTGTTTGCAATTTTCCCCATTCTAATCAGCAGCCTGCTGTGCACTCAAGCAGTGCAGGCACAAAGCGCAAAGAATTCAAGCCCACAGCCCCAATTTGAGCGGCATGCCCAAGCTCAACCCATGGCCCAGCGGCTGGCTGAGCAGCATGGAATTCCTGTGGAACAAACCATGGCACTGCTCGCCCAGGCCCAATACATGCCCAAGGTGGTTGAGGCGGTTAAGCCCCCCAAAACCAAAAGCGTGCGCAACTGGGACAACTACCGGGCACGTTTTGTGGAGCCTTACCGCATTCGCAAAGGGCTGGAGTTTTGGAGAGAAAACGCTGAAGTGCTACAACAGGCCGAGATTCGCTACGGCGTGCCACAGGCCGTGATTGTGGCCATCATTGGCGTGGAAACCATTTATGGACAACACACCGGCAACTACCGTGTGATTGACGCGCTGGCCACCCTGGGATTTGCCTACCCCAGCGGCCAGCGTGACCGTTCGGATTTTTTCCAGAAAGAGCTGGAGGCCTTTATTGCCCTGTGCAGCAGCACCCACCTGGATTGCCTGGAGGTGAAAGGCAGCTACGCGGGCGCCATTGGCCTGGGGCAGTTCATGCCCAGCTCATGGACAGCCTACGCGGTAGACGGGGACGAAGATGGCATTGTGGACCTGTTTCACAGCCGCAAAGACGCCATTTTCAGTGTGGCCAATTTTTTGAAAGTACACGGCTGGCAAACCGGCGCAGCCACCCGCGCTTTGGTGCAAGTTGACCGTACCGACAACCTGGCTGAACTGCTGGGCCCAGACATTGTGCCCACCTTCACCGCTGCAGAGATGCAGGCGCGTGGTGTGCGTGTGAGCACCCCAGTAAAACCCGACGAAAAACTGGCCTTGATTGAATTGGTGCGGGGCGATGCCGAGCCCGCCTTTGTGGCGGGAGGGCAAAACTTTTATGTGGTGACTCGCTACAACCGCAGCTCTTTCTATGCCAATGCAGTGCTCGAATTGAGTGAAGCGCTTGCACTTCAGGCCGGGAAAACCCCCGTGGAGAGGTAACGGTCCCCCCGGTCGCACACAATGAACACAATGGTGGCGTTTTCTACTTCCTCGGCGATCTGCAGCGCGATGTGCGCAGCACCAGCGGCGGAAATTCCGCAAAAAATGCCTTCTTCCGCTGCCATGCGCCGGGCCATGTGTTCGGCCTGTGCCTGAGTCACCTGCACCACCCGATCCACACCCTCGGGCTTGTAAATTTTGGGCAGGTATTCTTGCGGCCACTTGCGGATGCCGGGGATTTGCGAACCTTCGCTGGGCTCAGCACCAATGATTTGCACCTGGGGGTTTTGGCTCTTGAGGTAACGCGATACACCCATGATGGAACCCGTGGTGCCCATGGCACTCACAAAATGGGTGACTTGCCCGCCGGTGTCGCGCCAAATTTCTGGACCAGTGGTTTCAAAGTGCGCAAGCGGGTTGTCCTCGTTGGCAAATTGATCAAGAATCACACCCTTGCCCTGATCGCGCATTTGCTCGGCCAAGTCGCGTGCGTACTCCATCCCGCCTTTTTGGGGCGTCAAAATGATTTCAGCCCCAAAAGCGCGCATGGTCTGGCGCCGTTCAATGCTCAAATGCTCAGGCATGATGAGAACCATTTTGTAGCCGCGTATGGCCGCAGCCATGGCCAAAGCAATACCTGTGTTGCCCGAAGTGGCCTCAATCAGCGTGTCACCGGGTTGGATGGTGCCACGTGCTTCGGCCCGGCGGATCATTGAGATGGCCGGGCGGTCTTTGACCGAGCCTGCTGGGTTGTTGCCCTCTAGCTTGCCAAGAATCACATTGCCACGCTTGGCGTTGGCAGCTCCAGGGATGCGTTGCAGCTGCACCAGGGGCGTGTTGCCAATGGTGTCTTCGATGGTGAGGTATTTCAAAGCTGGATCACTTCTAGCACAGTAATCCAGTTATTTTACTGCGGTTGCAGGCCCACAACCGCATCACGCTGTCAGTGTGGGTGCACCACGCCATCCCGCAAGGCGGGGCGATGCGGAATCCACTGGGGCAGCAGGGAAGCAATGATCATGGCGAACAGGCCCAGCACCATGCCCAGCAACTGGGGGGGCCAAATCTCGCTGGGGAAGAAGTTTTTGGCAATCAGCCAGCTGCCCACGCCCACAACAATGGATGCAACAGCGCCCTGGGAGCTTGCGCGCTTCCAATACAGGCCCAGCACGAGAGGTACAAACGCAGCCGCCAAGGTGACTTCATAAGCGCTCTCCACCATTTCGAAGATGGACGACTCACTGTTGATGGCAAAGCCCACCACGATGATGGTGAACACCAACACAGAAATCCGCATGGTGAGCAACAGAGACTTATCGCTCATGCCCGGCACCACATTTTTCACGATGTTCTCGGAAAACGACACGGCGGGTGCCAACAAAGTGGCACTGGACGTACTCATGATGGCGGAGATGAGCGCACCGAAAAACACGATTTGTGCAAACACAGGCGTGTGGTTAAGCACCAAGTTAGGCAACACCATTTGCGAATCTTCACTGACCATGGCGGTAAAAGTGGCCGGGTCAATCATGATGGCACCGTAGGCCAAAAACACCGGAATGAAGGCAAAGAAAAAGTACATGGTGCCACCCAACACGGCACCACGCACGGCGGTTTTTTCGTCTTTGGCCGAGCTGATGCGCTGGAAGATGTCTTGCTGGGGAATGGATCCGAACGCCATGGTGAGAAAAGCGCCCACAAAAGGCACCCACAGCACATAGCTAAACTCTTCTGGGAAAAACTTCAATTTGCCGGCCGCTTCGGCATGCTCCACCACGGTGGCCACGCCCCCTGTGAGGTCTGAAACAATCCACATGATGTAGATCAGACCAGCCGCAATCACCACCATCTGGATGAAATCAAGCACCGCAACCGACAACATGCCACCAAACAGGGTGTAAACAAGCACCACGCTGGCGCCAATCACCATGCCCCACTCTTGGGAAATTGCACCATTGGTGAGCACATGGAAAATGAGACCCAAGGCGCTGATTTGCGCAGCCACCCAACCCAAATAAGACACCACAATCGCCGCGCTGCAAAACACCTCCACCGCGCGGTTGTAGCGCACACGGTAGTAGTCGCCGATTGTCAACAGATTAAGCCGATAAAGTTTGGGAGCAATAAAAAGGCCCGCCAGAATAAGACACATGGATGCGCCAAAGGGGTCTGCCACAATGCCGCTCAGGCCCTCTTCTACAAAAGTAGAGGAGATGCCCAGCACTGTTTCAGAGCCAAACCAGGTGGCAAACACCGTGGCAGTGACGACTGGCAAGGAGAGATGGCGACCAGCAAGGGCGTAGTCCGAGGTATTTTTAACATTCCTGGCCACATAGAGGCCGATGGCAACCGAAACGAGCAGATAGGCAACGACCGAGGCAAGCAACATACAAGAACCCACCCAATGAATGAAATGATTGGAAAATTTTGCGGATTATAGGCTAGAAAATCGTCTGCGAGTTTGAGTAGCCCACCAAGAATGGCCAAAGCAAATCCAATGCCACCACACCGAATAAAACCGCCAGCATGAACACCATCCAGAACAAAACCCGATTGAGCCGTTTTTGCTGCTTGACGAGCTGTTCAATTTGATGGTCCACGCGGCCATTGGCATGGGTGAGGTTTTGATGCAAAAGCCTGGGCAAAGCTGGCAAAATTTGTGACCACTGTGCAGCCTCCCATTGCAGGCTGGATTGAAAACCCTTCACCCCAATTTGTTGGTGCATCCAGTTTTCGAGGTAGGGCTTGGCGGTTTTCCAAAGGTCAAGGTCGGGGTCGAGCTGACGCCCCAGGCCTTCCACATTCAACAGGGTTTTTTGAAGCAGTACCAATTGGGGCTGAATTTCTACGTTAAACCGCCGGGAGGTTTGGAACAGGCGCATCAAGGCCTGCCCCAACGAAATTTCTTTCAGGGGTTTGCCAAAGAAAGGTTCAATGCACGCGCGAATGGCCGACTCCAACTCATCGATGCGTGTGCCCTTGGGTACCCAGCCCGACTGCACATGTAACTCCGCCACGCGTTTGTAGTCTTGCCTGAAAAAGGCCAAGAAATTTTGGGCAAGGTACTGTTTGTCCACATCGCTCAATGTGCCCACAATCCCGAAATCCAGCGCAATGTAGCGGCCAAAATCCTCACCCTGGTCGCCCACATAAATATTGCCGGGGTGCATGTCGGCGTGAAAAAAGCCATCCCGGAATACCTGGGTGAAAAAAATCTCTACACCATCCCTGGAGAGTTTCTTCAGATCAATGTTGGCTGCGCACAAGCGCTCAATTTGTGAGATCGGAATGCCATGCATGCGCTCCATAGTGATCACGGTGCTGCAACAGTAATCCCAGTGCATTTCAGGCACCCGCAGCAAATGGCCGCTGCCAGATGCTGCAGAAAAGTTGCGACGCAACTGCGAGGCGTTGGCCGCCTCGCGCATCAGGTCAAGCTCGTCATGCAGATATTTATTGAACTCGGCCACCACCTCACGCGGTTTGAGGCGTTTGCCATCGGCCCATATTTTTTCAACCAGCGTGGCGGCGGTTTTCATGAGGGCCAGGTCTTTGTCGATGACATTCATCATCCCGGGCCGCAGTACCTTCACCGCGACCTTTTTGCCCGCTTGTCCACCTTCTTTGATGACAGCAAAGTGGACCTGCGCAATGGAAGCGCTGGCCACTGGCTGGTTTTGAAAATCGAGGAACATGTCGTCGATCCGCCTGCCCAGGCTGGTCTCAATCAACTCCCGCGCCACCTCGGAAGAAAAAGGCGGCACTTGGTCCTGGAGTTTGGCGAGCTCGTCCGCCACATCGGCTGGCAACAAATCCCGGCGCGTGGACAACAATTGCCCAAACTTCACAAAAAGTGGCCCCAGGTCTTCCAGCGCTTTGCGCAAACGCTCACCACGTGACGCATTGAGCGCTCGGCTGGACGAAACCAGCTTAAGCAACCATTTGGCGGCCGGATTTTGAATGGAGTCGGCAGCAATTAAAAACAGCCCATAGCGCCGGGCAACCCATGCAATTTTTGCCAAGCGACGTAACTTCATGCCTTGGGGCCCTGCTCTTCTTGAATTTTGGCGATCCGCTTCTCCAGACGTGCAAGATCGTCGCGCAACTTGTTCACCTCGCTGCGAAAATCATCAAACTCCGAGGCTGTGGGGGTGAGGGATTTTTCGTGAACCACATACTCGCGCAAACTGCTTTTAAAGCGCTGCACCACATCCCGGGCGTTGGTGCCAAGGGCCGCGAGGGTGTTCATGACCCACACCGCCTGCGCATCGCCCACCACACGCGCCAAATCACGTTCGGGATCCCAAGACAAATCGTTAATCACCGTGGACACTGTTTGTGCAAAATCCATATCACCTTGGATGCTTGCTTTGCGCGCCACTCCGCCCGGGTTGTTCACTGCACCGATGAGGTCGGCCCACTGCAGGGCAATGCTGGTGTCTGCTGGGGGGTGCAGGCCCGCACTGCTTTGCGTGGTTTGGAAGTAGCCTTGGTCGTTGATTCTGAACATGAGCGTGACTGGTGCAACAGCAACAGACAGCACTTTGCCCGCCTCGGCTTGCAATTTGGATTTGCTGCTGCGTTGCTGGTCCAACAGGTGGTTAAACACCAAGCAGACCATTTGATTGAGGGTGGCCGACAACAAAGCCACCGGCGCTGATAACAAACCACCCATGCTGGAAGAGCCAGACATGTTCGAGGGCCTGGCTCCCGACAGAATTTTGGATGCGAATTGGAACAGCAAAACCGGAGGACTGGACAAGATGGACGCCCTGAAAACTCAATTGGCTTGAGTGTAACCCAGCCAGGCAGGGCAAGCCTGGCCGGGCGATTCAAAACTTACAGATTGTGAATGCCTGCCAGCACCCAACCACCGCCAGCCACGGGGCGGGACATGATCCACAACTCTTGCACTTCATGGGCAGCACCGCCTTCTTCTTCACGCAACATGGCGTTGAAAGAGACAGTGGCCAGTTGCTCATCCACATCGATTTCAAAACCGATCAGCGCAGCCTCCAGCATGACCACGTCCGTGCGGTTGGCGCCAGCGCGAGTTTCAATCTCGCTGCGCAGTTGCTCCACCACCTCATCGGAGCAGTATTCACGCAAACCGTTCACATCGCCTTTGTCGTACAGGCCTTGCATGGTGATAAAAAACTTCTTGGCGCTGTTCACAAAGCCAGCTTCATCAAAGCCAGGCGGTAGATCCTTCACTGGACCAGCAGCGCTTGCGGGGCTATCAAAGGACTGGGCAGAACTGCCCATGCCAGGCACGGGGTCATGAACTGGCGGCGTGTGGGGACGAAAAGCTTCGTGGCTTTGGCGATACGTTTGCTGACCAGCGGAGGCACCACCGCTGGCCGTGCCATAAGCAGGGCGCGGCTGGTTGGCAGCCTGCCCACGCAACTTGCGCACCAGGAACATCACGGCAAACACCACCAAACCAATCATCAGGATGGTGCCCAACATTTCAGCCAGTGCCCCGCCAAAGCCCATGTAACTGAACAGTGCCGCCAAGCCCAAGCCAGCCGCCAATCCGCCCAAGGGGCCGAGGAATCGGTTGCGGGGTTGCGCGGCAGCGCCTGCCGTGCTGCCTGCCGCGGTTGGCGATGTTGCCTGCTGCTGCGCTGGCTTGCTGGGGGTTGTGGTGGGCGACGTGGGTGCCTTTTGCATTTGCGACGGTGCCGTGCGACCAAAACTGCCACCACCGCCCAAGCGTTTTGCTTCCGCCTCGGGAGGCAGGGCCGTTAAGCCAGCGAACGAAAACACCACCGCGGCGACCGCGGTACGAATAGACCAATCTTTCTTGCTCAAAACAGTGCCTCCGAATGAATTCAATTTCTTGGGATTTGTGCGATTAAGACAAGGCTTAAGCGAATTTGGTTCCCTGGTGCAGCGCCACAACGCCTGCGGTGAAGTTGGTGTATTTCACCTGATCAAAGCCACTGTCGAGCATGATTTGCTTCAGTGTTTCCTGATCGGGGTGCATGCGTATGCTCTCTGCCAGGTATTGGTAGCTCTTGCTGTCTTGCGCAATGATTTGGCCCATGCGCGGCAGCACCTGGAATGAATATACATCGTAGGCCGGGGCGAGCAGCGGATTCACCTTCGAAAACTCCAGCACCAACACTTTGCCGCCCGGCTTGATTACCCGACGCATCTCTGAGAGCGCCACATCTTTGTGGGTCATGTTGCGCAGACCAAAAGCCACGGTGACCACATCGAAGTAATCCGTGGGGAAAGGCAATTTCTCTGCGTCGCAAAGTGCCATTTTTGGCAAGTAGCCGTGGTCAATCATGCGATTGCGACCCACGCGGAGCATGCTTTCGTTGATGTCGGTGAGCCACACCTCGCCACGTGGCCCCACTTTGTCCAGAAAGGCCTTGCTGAGGTCGCCCGTGCCACCGGCAATGTCCAGCACCTTCATGCCTGGGCGCACAGCGGCTGCTCGCACGGTGTTGGCCTTCCAAAGCCTGTGCATGCCACCGGACATGAGGTCGTTCATCACATCGTATTTGCTGGCGACAGAATCGAAGACTTCGGCCACTTTTTTGGCTTTAAGGTCTTCTGGGACTGTTTCGAAACCGAAATCGGTGGTTTTGTTGTTCATGCTATTGCTTATTCAGTGTGCGGGCATCAATGACTGGCGCACGCGCCGCCTTTCTTTTGCTGCAAGGGGATGTTCTCGGGCGCGTCTGGATCGCGGCTGCCACCAGCGGCCTTAAGGCGTTCGAGGTAGTCGCCCCACAAGCCGGATTGGTTTTCGCCCAGCCACAGCAAATAGGCCCAGGAGAACAAGCCTGAGTCGTGACCGTCCGAGAATGTGGGCTTGACGGCGTACATGCCCACCGGCTCCAGGTTGACAATGGAAACCTCGCGCTTGCCGACCTGCAGGGTTTCTTGCCCAGGACCGTGGCCGCGAACCTCCGCAGAAGGTGAATACACCCTCAGTAGCTCGAAAGGCAGCTTAAACAGCGCACCTGTATCAAACTCGATCTCGAGCACTTTGGACTGTTGATGCACCACGATGCGGGTGGGAATGGGATTGTTGCTGGTTTCCATGCTGCAAATGCCTAAATATCGCGCAAACCTCAAGTGTATCTCAAGCCGCGGGCCTACGCCGAACTTGGACATCCTGCCAAAGATTGATGACCATTCACCCAAGTGTCATATTACTGTCATGGAAATACACTACTTTAGGGGCATTGCACAAAACAAATGCCTGCGGAGAAGCAAAAACATGTCAAGCACAATACTGGTGGTCGAAGATGAACCCGCGATTGCCGAACTGGTGTCGGTGAACCTCAGCTTTGCGGGCCACAAAGTGCTTCGCGCCAGCGATGCAGACCAAGCCAAAACACTGATCACGGCCGAGTTGCCCGACTTGGTGCTGCTGGACTGGATGTTGCCTGGCAAAACCGGCATTCAGTTTGCCCATGAACTACGTGCACAAGAGCGCACGCGCCATGTGCCAGTGATCATGCTGACGGCCCGTACAGAGGAGCAGGACAAAGTGGACGGCTTGGAAGCCGGGGCCGACGACTACATCACCAAGCCATTTTCGCCAAAAGAATTGTTGGCACGCATCAAGGCGGTGCTGCGCAGGCGCGCACCACAACTCACTGACGACATGGTGGAGGTGCACGGGCTGAAACTGGACCCAGTGACCCACCGCATCATGGGTCACGACAAGATTATCGACATGGGCCCCACCGAGTTCCGCCTTTTGCACTTTTTCATGACGCATCCAGAGCGGGTGCATAGCCGCACCCAATTGCTGGACCAAGTGTGGGGTGACCACGTGTTTGTGGAAGAGCGGACCGTGGACGTCCACATTCGCAGACTACGCCAGGCACTTACCATCAGCGGCCACGACAAGCTGATTGAAACCGTTCGTGGTGCAGGTTATCGCTTCACCGCCACGCAAAATGAAGGTGCGCTGAACTGACGATGCCGCTGGGCGCCAGTTTCCCCTAAAATACGCAGCTATGGCATTCATCTTTTTCAGGTTGGTCCTTTTGGGACTGCTGCTGGGCCTTGCTGCAATTGTTGGGCAAATGGTGGCGGGGCACAAAGGCGCAGTGGGCGGGGCAATTCTTGCCTCGCTGGTCGTTTATGGCATGCACGCCCGCTCTGGCCTTAAAATCATTGAATGGTTAGACGATTTCAAAGTCGAAAACGTACCGAATGTGTCTGGCTGGTGGGATGACCTGGCAGCCAAGCTATTCCGATATTTGCGCCTGCACCAACGGCAGCAACAGGCATTAAGCAACGCGCTGGTGTCTTTCCGAACAGCAGCACAGGCCCTGCCCGATGGCGTGGTCACCCTGGACCCACAAGGGCACATCACCTGGTGCAATGACACCGCACAAGACCATCTATCACTCAAGTTAGGCAGCGACATTGGCCAGCCCGTGATCAACTTGGTGCGTAACCCAAGCTTTTCAAAATACCTCAAGGGCGAATCCTGGGAACACCCCCTGATCATGCGCTCGCCGCGCAGTTCCAACAAAATTTTGTCTGTACAACTGGTGGGCTATGGTGAGCGGCAAATGTTGGTGCTGACCCGCGATGTGACCCAGGTTGAAAAACTTGAACGCATGCGCCGGGATTTTATTGCCAATGTGTCACATGAACTCAAAACGCCATTGACTGTGCTGAGCGGCTTCTTGGAAACATTCCGCGACTTGCCGCTGAGCGCAGAGCAGCAAAAGGAGTATTTGAACCTGATGCACACCCAGGCCAGCCGCATGCAAAACCTGGTGGAAGATCTGCTGGCACTCTCTGCCCTGGAATCCGCACCCAATGCGGCAGACAACGGCGACGTGGTGGATTTGAGCAATGCCGCCAAACGCACACTGGACGACGCCACACAATTGTCTGCAGGCAAACACCAAATTGCAGCCGATATAGAAGAAGGTGTTTTAAGCCTGGGCAACGCTGCTGAAATATTCAGCGCCTTTTCCAACATTGCCACCAACGCGGTGCGGTACACACCCGAAGGCGGCAGAATTGACATTAGCCTGCGCAAAACAGAGAACGACATTGGCCGACCTTGCGCGGCTTTTGTGGTGAAAGACACGGGCATTGGTGTGTCGCCAGAACACATTCCCCGTCTAACAGAGCGCTTTTACCGGGTGGACCGCAGCCGCTCGCGCGAAAGCGGAGGTACCGGGCTGGGCTTGGCCATCGTCAAACATGTGGTGCAGCGCCACGATGGGGAATTGGATATTCAAAGCCGACCCAACGCGGGCAGCACGTTCACCATTCTGTTGCCGTTGCTCAAGCCGGGCATGCAGCCCAAAGCGACACCGCAGGCCGACAGTGCGGCCATGCATGCCTGATTGGCGAGCCTCTCTACTGGCCCGAGGCCGAGCCTCTCTACTGGCCACAGGCCGAGCCTCTCTACTGGCCCGAGGCCGAGCAGAGGCTTGTTTCTCGCTGAAAACCTGTGTCTCCCTTGCTGGGCCTGAATGACCTGGGTCCCGGGCGGCCACCTGCCTCGCCATGCACCTGCGCAGCCTCGCTTGCGCCCAGAAGCCACCGGGGGCCAATGCCCCTGCAGCGACCTTCAGGACAATCTGCCCGACCGTGCCGTGCATGAACGGTGACCCAACGGGGCAGAGGCCCAGCCCGACCTCTTTTTTGGAGGGTGGGCCTCAGTTCAGGTCAGGCTCAGGGAGGGAAATACAGATTGGCCGTCGCCAAGGGGCATGGCCCCGGTGACTTCGAGGAGCAAGCAAACACGCAAAGGTACATGGCCCCGATGGGCTTCAAAGCGCAAGCAAACACGCAAAGGTACATGGCCCCGATGGGCTTCAAAGCGCAAGTGAATCAGCCACCAAAGGCTTGCACCAACTCCGCCCGCAATTCAGGCAGCCACTGCCCTTGGCTGGCCTTCACATCAAGCTGCCTCGGCGAGAGCATCGCACCAGGTTTGGCCGCTGACCACACCGGTGCAGGAAAATGTTTGTCGTCGGTGAAGCGTGGAATAACATGCCAATGCAAATGCGGCACCACATTGCCCAGGGTTGCAATGTTGGCCTTGTCGGCTTTGAAAGTGCGCAATACAAATTGTTCAAGGTGTACAACCGCATCCGTGCACAGCACGCGATCCTCCCGACTGAGGTGAGAAAATTCGCGGACATGGTCGTTCCAAACCAAGCGGAGAAAGCCCGGGTAGTCGGCATCCTCGGCGTCGATGACCCTGAAGCGATGGTTGCGGTAAACCAGTTTGCCCCCCAGTGCATGGCACAGGGGGCAATCTGCAGGTGCGGAAGCGTTGGCGCTCAAGTCACACAGCCTTTACACCAAAATACGTTCAATGCCGCCGTCGTTGGCTTCTTTCACGTAATTCTGCAACCAGTCTTTGCCCAGCACATGCTTGGCAATTTCCACCACAATGTAATCGGCCTGCACGTTGGCATCGTCGCTATAACGGCTCAAACCCTGCAAACACGATGGGCAACTGGTGAGAATTTTCACATCGGCTTGGGGGGCTTTTTCGCGCAGTTTGTCTGCACCCTTGCGCATTTCTTCTTCTTTGCGGAAGCGAACCTGGGTGGCCACATCGGGGCGAGACACGCCAAAAGTGCCAGACTCGCCGCAGCAACGGTCGTTCTTGGTGACGGTTTGCCCCTGCAACTCGCTGTTGATGAGGGTGTTCACCACCTTCAGCGGGTCATAGGTTTTCATGGGCGTGTGGCATGGGTCGTGGTACATGTACTGCGTGCCTGTCACGTTGTCGAGCTTCACGCCTTTTTCCATGAGGTATTCGTGAATGTCGATGATGCGGCAACCCGGGAAAATTTTCTCGAACTCATACCCCTGCAACTGGTCGTAACACGTGCCACAGCTCACCACCACGGTTTTGATGTCGAGGTAGTTGAGTGTGTTGGCCACGCGGTGGAACAGCACGCGGTTGTCAGTGATCATTTTCTCGGCTTTGTCGTACTGC
>DASUEF010000182.1:0-3382 GCA_036275215.1 Limnobacter sp.
ACATAGTTGCGAACAATCAGTTCAAGCAAGGCGGGGTCAGTGTAGGCGCAAGCTTTGGTTTTGGCCACGCGAATATCAAGGCCTTTGTGTTGTGCCTGGGTGGCCATTTCATTGCAAATGCGTTTGAGCAGCGGGGCCAACTGAACGTGGCGTGGCTTGGCAGTAATGGCAGCCGCGTTTATTTTTGCGGAATCCAGCAAGGCATTCAGCAGGTTGCGCAAGCCATAGCCTGCTTCCTGAATTCGATCCAGCAAACCTTTGCTGGGGTGGTTGGCCAGGTCTTCGCCCAGTGCATCGACCAACAGTTCGATGGCTTGAACGGGTTGCCGAAGATCGTGGCTGGCTGCGGCCAAAAAGCGTGTTTTGGCCACACTGGCTTGCTCGGCCACTCGCTTTTGCAAGGTCAGCTCGCTGATGAGTTCTGCATTTTGAAAGCGCAAGCGAATGGACTGGATCACCATATTTTGCAGGTTGCGCCCGTAGTGAATATTGATCAATACATACACAAAAGCCACGGTACCCAGCACCCAGAAGAAGGGGGTGTTTTCCCACAAACAGCGTGCAATGAAAGGCAGTGAAGCGGGTAGCGCAAATGCTGCGTAAGCGGGTGTGTGACAGGCATGAGAGGACACTGCACCCGCCACCATGGCAGCCAGAAAAATGGCCAGGGTCATCAGCACCAAAGGGTCGGTGGAGAAAAACACGACACCTGCGAACCCCCACAAAATGCCGGATGCCGCTGTGAACTGAATGGCCACTTGTATCCAGTGATGTGGATCGAAATGGGCCCCGAGTTTGTTGAAATGCCGACGCACCCACCACCGCAAACCAGTCAGCATGTACACCGCCAACAACCACAACAGCAGCGCAGTGCCCTGGCCAGTGTGCCAAAGCACTGCAACCAAGCCAGCCGATGAAGCCATCACACCATACAAAACAAAAGGGAGGTGTTCGAATAGAAGTTTGGTTTGCTCTCGCAGAATGGTGAGTTGGTGCGGGTCTTCGGCTTTCATAAATAGAGCAATGAGAGAGAGCAATAAGTAGTTTGCACTAAGCATAAGTGGTGAGGCACTGGACAGGCAATGTCTAAATGGGTGACCCCTAGTTTTTGTAACCCAAATTAGTGGTTATCACCCTGGAAAGTTTCCACGTATCTTGGGTGCCCCATTCGATTTCAGGCTCTGGAGGTTTCTTTGCTTCAATTGATTTCACGATTTGCGGTGTGTTTTGCCTTGGTATTGACCGCGGCATGCGCCAGCAAAACTCCCTTGCAGGTGGATGGTTTGGCCGCCACAGGCAAGCAGTACACCACCACCTTGAAAAAGGTAAACAGCTTTGCGCTGGACCACACGCTTGAATTTACAGCGGGCCTGCTGCCCAATTTGCCCCGCGACAATGCAACGCTGTTGGTGCACACGCAAGCCATGCAACAAAGGGCGGCCTTGCTGCAAACCACCAGCGATTACTTGGATATGCAAGCACTTTATTTTGCTGAGCTTAGTGCGCTGGCGAAAGGCGACACCGGAACGGGTACCACGCGGGCCTTGCGAAAGCTGGTGGAGGCATTGAACAAAGCGCCCGATGTGGGCGGAATACCCCGTGTGAGCAAAGAGGCTGTGGCAGGTTTGGCCGGGCATGTGGCCAGTTGGAAGCACAGTGCCCAAGTGCGCGAAGAACTGCAACGCAGCGCTGAGCCTGTGGCGCACGCCTTGTTGTTGAACCAGCACATTTTGCAGGAACAAATACAGTGGATTACCCAACGCGAGGAGCTGGCTCGCCAGGTTGAATATCGAGAGAAAGTATTGAAGCCTTTTGTGGAGGATAAAAAGCTGGGCGAAACCTGGAAGAACGCCTGGATGAAATACATCAAACAGGTGCCGACCATTGAACTGTTGGAGCAGGCCAAAGCAGCCAGTATTGATATGCAACAGGCCTGGGTGAATGTGCTGCGGGGCGAGGGAAGTTTTGAGCATTTGCAGGGTGTTTTTGATCAACTCAATTCCAACATTCAGGCGGCCTATAACCATGAGCCCATTACCCATGACCCCCAGTGATTTCCAGGATTTGCAAAACAATGTGCATGCCGTGTTTTCGGCTTTGTATTTGATTGATGTAGACCTGTTAAGCGTAGAGGAACGCAAACAACACCAACAGGTTTTGGCAGCGGCTTACCTTGCCTTCGTGAACGCCGAGAATGCTCGCTATACCGCTTTGAGCACCAAGGCGAAAAGCGAACTTGGCGAATTGGCTGGGCATGTAAAAACCATACGTACGCAGTTGGCTGAACTGGAAGCCCCGAGCGAACAACTGGGAGTTTTGGGCAAAGGCCTGGATGCCTTGGCACGGTTGGCGAAGCTGTTGTAGGTGCGAAGCGGTTTTCCTGGCTTACTTCACATAAGATATGAAACATGCAAGGTTAACCAAGGTGAAAACATGAACCGCAAAGGCATTGTGTTGGCCGGTGGGCAAGCCACCCGCTTGTACCCGGCCACTGCCGCTGTGAGCAAGCAGCTGCTGCCCGTTTACGACAAGCCCATGATTTACTACCCCCTGAGCACGCTGATGTTGGCAGGTGTACGGGAGGTTCTGGTGATTTCAACCCCGCACGACACACCGCGATTTGAACAATTGCTGGGCGATGGCAGCCGTTGGGGCATGCGAATTGATTATGCAGTGCAGGCCACACCCGGTGGTGTTGCGCAATCACTGATTGTGGCAGAACCTTTTTTGCAGGGCGCGCCCTGTGCCTTGGTGTTGGGTGACAACCTGTTTTATGGTCAAAACCTGGTGCGCCAAATGCAATATGCCTACGGGCAAAAACAGGGTGCTACCGTGTTTGCGTATTCTGTGGCAAACCCGCAAGCCTATGGCGTGCTTGAATTGAATGCTGAGGGTGCAGTGATTGGTGTGGAAGAAAAACCTGCGCAGCCCAAAAGCAAACAGGCGGTGACCGGCTTGTATTTCTTTGACGGGCAGGCCGCTACCATTGCCAAAGGCTTGACACCCTCAGCACGAGGCGAGCTTGAAATCACCGATGTCATTCGAACCTACTTGACCATGGGGCAGCTTGAAGTGCAACAAATGGGCCGTGGGCAGGCCTGGCTTGATACGGGTACGGCAGACAGCTTGCTGGACGCGGCCAACTTCATTCAAACCATCGAGCGCAGGCAAGGCTTAAAGGTAAGTTGCCCTGAAGAAATTGCCTGGCGCAACCAGTGGATTACTTCGGCACAGTTGGCTGCGCTGGCCAAGCCATTGCGCAACAGCGGTTATGGCGATTACTTGCTGGGCTTGCTGGAGGCGGGTATCTGAATAACCTCGTAATTTGTTTGAATGATTTTCTGAAATTGGGGCGAGATGCTGTGCCAGTCAACCAGGTCTA
>DASUEF010000183.1:0-2587 GCA_036275215.1 Limnobacter sp.
GAGGTGCGCATGGTGGATGACAGCCCGGAGGCTCAGTCTGCTCTGGCCAGCGGCATTGTTCCCTTCGGCCTTGAGCGTTACACGGAGCGTGGTGGCCGCGACTTGTTGCTGAAATCGGAAGTGATTTTGACCGGCGACAACCTGACCGATGCGCAAGCCGGCTTTGACAACCAAACCCAGGAACCGGCGGTGCATTTGACGCTGGACAGCCAGGGTTCGCGTATTTTCAGAAATATTACTGCTGAAAACATTGGCAAGCGACTGGCCATTGTGTTGATCGAGAAAGGCAAGGGCGAGGTAGTCACCGCGCCGGTGATTCGCGGTGAAATTGGTGGCGGTCGCGTGCAAATTTCAGGCAGCATGAACACGGTTGAATCCGCTGACCTGGCCCTGTTGTTGCGTGCAGGCTCACTTGCTGCGCCCATGGATATTATCGAAGAGCGCACCATTGGCCCAAGCCTGGGTGCTGACAACATCGACAAGGGTATTAACTCAACCCTGTATGGCTTTGTTGTGCTGGGCGCATTCATGATCGTGTACTACTTGTTGTTTGGTGTATTTTCAGTGTTTGCACTGGCGGTTAACGTGATGTTGTTGTTTGCCTTGTTGTCCGTATTGCAAGCCACCCTGACGCTGCCTGGTTTGGCGGCTGTTGCGCTTACTTTGGGTATGGCGATTGATGCCAACGTGCTGATCAACGAGCGTATCCGCGAAGAACTTCGCGACGGTGCTCAGCCACAGCAGGCGATTGCTGCAGGTTACGAGCGTGCCTGGGCCACCATTCTGGATTCGAACATCACCACCTTGATTGCTGGTTTGGCCTTGCTGATTTTTGGCTCCGGCCCCGTGCGTGGTTTTGCGGTGGTGCACTGTCTGGGCATTCTGACCTCCATTTTCAGTGCTGTTGTGGTGTCGCGCGGTGTGGTCAACCTTTGGTATGGCCGCAAGAAGAAATTGGACTCCGTCAGCATTGGGCAAATTTGGCGCCCCACTGACGGCACAGCTGTCGCTAAAAAAGCGTGACCTACACCAACCGAACCAAGTGAAATAAAAGCAAATGGAACTATTCAGAATTAAAAACGACATTCCGTTCATGCGGCATGCCAAGATTTTCAACATCATCTCGTTCCTGACTTTTGCGGCAGCCGTATTTTTTCTGTCGACCAAAGGTTTGAACCTGAGTGTGGAGTTCACAGGCGGTGTACTCGTCGAAGCCCGCTATTCCCAACCGGCTGAACTCGAGAAAATTCGCGAAGGTTTGCGCGCCACCGGGATCGACGAGCCACAGGTTCAAAACTTCGGTACTGCACGCGATGTGTTGGTTCGACTGGCGGTGAAGGATTTGCAATCGGGCGTTTTGGGCACTGAGGGCAAACTCAACCAGCAAGCGATGACCGAGCAGGTGTTGAGCTTGGGCGGCCCGGATGTTCAATTGATGCGTGTGGAGTTTGTAGGGCCACAGGTAGGTCGTGAGTTGGCTGAGAATGGTGTAATCGCATTGATGGTCGTGATCATCGGGATCATGATCTATCTGGCCATGCGTTTTGAATGGAAGTTTGCGGTGTCAGCCATCGTGGCCAACTTGCACGACGTGGTCATTATTCTTGGCTTTTTCGCATTTTTCGGTTGGGAGTTTTCACTCTCGGTACTTGCAGCAGTGTTGGCGGTTTTGGGTTATTCAGTGAACGAATCTGTGGTGGTGTTTGACCGCATTCGCGAAACATTCAAGAAAGTCCGCAAAATGACCGTTGAAGAGACCATCGACAACGCAATTACCCGAACGATTTCGCGCACCATTATTACTCACGGTTCTACCCAAATCATGGTGTGTTCCATGTTGTTTTTTGGTGGCCCTACCTTGCACGGTTTTGCCTTGGCGCTCACCATTGGTATTTGTTTTGGTATTTACTCCTCGGTGCTGGTGGCCAGCCCCATGTTGATGTGGATGGGCCTCACCAGGGAAGACTTGGTGAAGCCTGTGAAGAAAGACAAAGAATTTGAGACTCCGTAAACCGGGGTTGGTAAGCGAGGCAGTGTGGACAATCCCAAAGACCTTTCGCCTTTGGCCAAGGGCGATATTGAAATAGGTAAGGCGCTGCCATTCGCCATCTTTGACAGAAACGGCGTATTGCTGCTGGCTGAAGGCCAGGCGGTTAATAGCCAGAAACAGCTTGATGAACTGGCCGCCAAGGGCTTGTACCATAACCCCCGGTGGGCCAACAAGTTTGTGATTCAACCGGGCAAGCCTCAAATGGATCCAAACGCCTTGCCCAGAATGCTTCCCGCGAAACAGGCATTTGAAGATCCCTTTGAGACGGGCAGCCAACTGAAAATGTCTGCGCCTGGGCAATCCAAAGACCCTTTCCATGTTCGTTTAATCGGTAGCATCCCACAGGCGGCGGTGTTGATCACCCATCCGATGCGTGACGGAAAATGCGTTTTCACTAAAGAGGGGCAGGTTTGGGAGTTCCAGGCCACTTACGGCTTGTCCATTTATCGCTTCAGTTCAATGATTGAAAAGGTGCTGCTGTCGCCGCACCCTCTGATTGTGATGTCATGGCCCCATGAAACGCATCTGGAGTCGCAG
>DASUEF010000184.1:0-1952 GCA_036275215.1 Limnobacter sp.
GGCCCAGGCCGGTGCAGAAGGCTTGGTGCGAGCATCCAGAAAACCTGCCCTTGCGTGCCGCAAAGGACCGGTGACACCGCACCGCAGGGGCGTGGCAGGGGCCGAGCCCGACCGCGCAGTTTTGTCGGGGCGGACCCAGGGCATTCAGGCGGAGCCAAGGGATCAACAGGTTTTCAGCGAGAAACAAGCCCCTGCTCGGCCTTGGGCCAGCAAAGTGGCTCGGCTTGGGTCTCAGGTTTTTCTGACCACCACGCTGCCAATCGAATAACCCGCGCCAAACGAGCAAATCACTCCCACATCGCCCTGAGCCAGGTCGCTGTTGTGGCGATGAAATGCAATCACAGAACCCGCCGAGGCGGTGTTGGCGAACTCGTCCAGAATCACGGGGGCTTTGTCGGCAGGCACATCGCTGGTGCCGAGCAATTTTTTGGCAATCAGCTGGTTCATGTTGAGGTTGGCCTGGTGCAACCAATAGCGGCGCACATCGGTGGCGCTGTTGTAACCCAGGCTGGCCAAATGGCTGCTCATGTGCTCGGCTGCCATGGGGCACACTTCTTTGAACACCTTACGCCCCTCTTGCATGAACAGTTTGTCTCGGCTGTTGGGGTCGGTGTCCTCAGAACGGTTCATGAAACCAAAATTGTTGCGGATGTTGTTGGAAAACTTCGTGGCCAGCTTGGTGCCCAGCACTTCCCAACTGCCGGGTTTGGCGTCTTCCAGGCGTTGCACCAAAACTGCCGTGCACACATCGCCAAAAATAAAATGGCAGTCCCGGTCTAACCAGGCCTGGTGGGCCGAAGTGATCTCGGGGTTGACCATGAGCACCGCTTTGGCAGTGCCTGTGCGCACAGCATTCACCGCTTGTTCAATGCCAAACGTGGCCGACGAACAGGCCACGTTCATATCATACCCAAAGCCCTGAATCCCCAAAGCCTCCTGAATTTCGATGGCCATGGCCGGATAAGCCCGCTGCATGTTTGCCGCAGAGCAAATCACCGCATCCACGGCATCTGGCCCCACGCCAGCGTCATCCAGCGCCTTTCGGCCCGCATCCACGGCAATTTCTGCCATCAAAGAAAGCTGATCGTTGGGGCGCTCTTTCAAATAAGGGTGCAAGCGCTCTGGGTTGAGCACACCTTCCTTCTCGATCACATAGCGCTGCTTGATGCCAGATGCAGCCTCAATGAAAGCCGAACTGGATTCGGCTAGGGGCTGCATTTCTCCACGCGCAATTTCCTCCGCATGGTCTGAATTGAATTTGGCCACGTAGGCGTTGAAGGAAGCCACCAATTCGTCGTTGGTGATCACTTGGCTGGGCACAAACAGGCCGGTGCCGCTGATGGCTACTTGATACATAGTCTCTCGCCCTTGGTGGAATTTGCTGTATTTTTGAATTCCCCAATGATACGGCGAAAGACCTGCAAATTTAAGACGCCAAACGCATTTGCTCTACGGTCAAACCCTGATCGGCAGGCTCGGCGCGGCGGCCAATGCCCTCGTAAACCAGCCCATAATCGGCCAACAAGGCAGGGTCGTACAGGTTGCGCCCATCAAACACCGCCTTGTGCCGCAAGGTGCGCGAGAGCGTCAAGAAGTCTGGGCTCTTGAACATGCGCCACTCGGTGCACACAATCAATGCGTCTGCATTGAAGAGGGTTTCGTCTTGGCTCTTGACCACCTCAAAATGTCCCAGCAATGGGCCGTCCTGGCGGAACTGGGCCAGGTCCTCTTCCATCGCTTGGCGGGCGGTTTCGCCAGCCACGGGATCAAATGCCTGCACAGTGGCACCACGCAACACCAATTCGGCGGCAATGGTGCGGCTGCTGGCCTCGCGCATGTCGTCGGTCTCTGGCTTAAAGCTCAGGCCCCACATGGCAAAGGTCATGTTGCTCAGGTCTTCGCCAAAGCGCTGGATGATTTTTTCCACCAACACACGCTTTTGCCTCTGGTTG
>DASUEF010000185.1:0-4125 GCA_036275215.1 Limnobacter sp.
GAATCGCTGGGTACCTTCGCACCAAAACCGGCAGCACGGCGCGCAGCGTAAGCCTGTGACATAATCAGTTCACTACAAAAAGGAGAACTGAATGGGCTTGTTGATATTGGTCGCCGGGTTGGCGCTTTTTCTGGGCATGCACGCGACTCGAATCCCAGACGACCAACGCCGGTCGGGCATGATCGCGAGGCTTGGCAAAGGCAAGTACCGCGGCATTTACACGGTGGTCTCTATCCTGGGCCTGGTATTGATCGTCTACGGATACGGCCAGGCCAGGCTTGACCCAATTTTCGTGTGGAGCCCACCTGCGGCGATGCGCCACATTGCGGCACTTCTCATGCTGGTGTCTTTCATCATGTTGGCGGCTTGTTATGTGCCCACCAACCACATCAAGGCCAAGTTACAGCACCCCATGACCTTGTCGGTAAAAGTATGGGCGCTGGCGCATTTGATTGCCAATGGCACCCTGGCCGATATTATTTTGTTTGGATCATTTTTGGTGTGGGCGGTGTTGCTGTTTAAAAGCGCACGCAGGCGCGCTATTCCCATGGGTTTTGCGGGCGACGGCCCCACCAAAGTGGGCACGCTGATGACCGTGGTGGTAGGTGTACTGGCTTGGCTGGTTTTCGCGGCTTGGCTGCATGTTCACTTGATCGGCATTAGCCCGTTCAGCCGATAAGTAACTGGCGTTAAAAAAAAGCCCCTGTGTGTTGCGCACAGGGGCTTTTTTATTGAACCTCTACTGGTTCACAGATACCAGAAGCAAAGTGCCGCGACCGCCGTGGGCCCGAGGGCCCCGGCAAGCAAACCTCCAGCTGACACTGCCTCGCCAGGAAACTGGCGCTTGAGCAGTGACAAACCCGCTGGGTTGGGCGCATTGGCAATCACCGTAAGGCCGCCGCCCGCCACCGCACCAGCCACCAGGGCATAGCGGAAACTTTCTGAGGTGCCCTCAATCAGCGACCCCAAATAAGTGAGCGCGGCGTTGTCCGTAATCGCTGTAAGTGCCATGGCTGCCATGAACAACACGCCATCGTCCAGGTCGCTGACTGCAGGTTGCAACCACCACTGCTGCATGCCACCCAGTACCACAAGACCCGCCAGGAAGAATGCCACCAGCAAGCCTTCCTTCAGCAACAAGCGGGACTGGAAGGTGTTGTATGCGGCCGTAAAACCCAGGAAAAACAGGAAAATGCCCAAGAACACGGCTGGGTGATGCGCAAACAAAACCACCGCACCCAAAAAGGCCAAGTGAATCACCATGGCCCACCAGGGCACCGGCGCCAAGGGCTGACCATCTTCGCCCAAAGCTTCCGGGGCTTTAACTTCCGCGCCCAAATGCTTGGCTGCGAAAAAAATGAATACGGTTGCATTGATGAACACGCCAATGGCCGCCTTCCAGCCAAAGGTGGCCATCATGAACGGCGTATCCCAACCCCAAGTGCCTGCGACCATTAACACGGGCGGGGCAGCAAACGATGTCAGCACGCCACCAATCGAGATATTCACGAACAGCACGCCCAAGCCCCAATAACGAATGAAGTTTGGAACAGATTTTGAAAACAAGACATCACGCAGCAACAAGGCAGCCAAGGTCATGGCGGCAGGCTCGGTGATAAAGCTGCCCAAGAGGGGTACCATGAACAGGCCCAGCCAGGTGAAGGCAACACCTTTGTTCACGGGCATCAAACGGGCCAAACCCTCAACCAGCAAACGGGAGGCGTCCAACACCGGGCGGCTTGCCGCCACCACCATGATCACGAATACGAACAAGGGCTCGGTGTAATGGCGGGTATCCACATACTCCACGGCTGAATCGAGGTTGACTGAAAAAGCCATGGCGATGACCAAAAACAGGGCCCAAATGCCAAATACCGCTTCAACCTCGCCTAGCAGGTGAAACAAGCCACTGTGGTGTTTGCTGTGGTGAGCCAAGCGTTCAAAGTAGCTGGCCGAAAAAGTGTGAATAAGCGCGCCGGCAAAAAGAAAGGCGGCAATCCATTGAATGGTGGTTGCTGTCATGTCGGTGTCTATTTTTGTGAAGGTTAATCAAGCGATCTGATAGAGGGAGCCTATCACGCCATTAAAGTTCCCCTTATTGCGAATATTTTCGGGAAAAGTTCCCTTGGAAAGTGCGCTGTCCGGTTCCTACACTTACTTCAGAACATAAAGAACTCAGAGAGGTGGGACATGGGTACATTCAAAAAAACAGCAATCACCAGCGCAGTGCTTGTGATGTTGGGGCATGGTGGTTTCGCCATGGCACAAGGCAATGCATTGCCCAGCGTCGAGGTGTCGGGCAACAGTATCCTGCCTTCCAATATTGAAAACCTGCCCGGTTCGTCGAACGTACTAACTCGGGAAGACCTGGACAAACGCGAACCCTTTTCCATTCTGGAACTGGTTCGAGAAGTACCCGGTCTGCATGTGGTGTCTGAGGACGCTGCAGGCACCCACCTGAATATTGGCTTGCGCGGGCTGAACCCTCGACGCAGTTCCCGAACATTGCTGCTGGAAGACGGTGCACCCACTGTATTTTTTGCGCCCTATGGCGACCCTTCAGCGCACTACTCCACGCCGCTGGAGCGACTGGAGCGCGTTGAAGTGCTGAAAGGATCGGGTCAAATTTTGTATGGCCCGCAAACGCTGGGCGGAATGATCAACTTCGTCACGAAGCCCGTACCGCGAGAAGGCTTTGAAGGCTCTGCAAAACTGTCGGTGGGCAATGAAGGTTACCGGGGTGCACACCTGAACCTGGGTACAGGCTCAGAGCAAGGCGGCATCATGATTGATTTGCTCAAACGTCAGGGCGATGGCATTCGTGCGCAACATGAGTTTGACGTACAGGATGTGACCATCAAAGGACAGTTGAACATCAACAGTGCACACACCCTGACCGCCAAGTACACCCGGTTTGAAGAAGATTCACTGTTCAGCGAAACCGGGCTTACCGCCCAGGAGTATTTGCGCGATCCTTACTCGGTGCCAGGCACAGAGGGTGAACGCTATGTGATGGACCGAGACACCATTCAGTTGATTCATGGCTGGCAACTCGGAGAGCGCGCCCGCCTGACCACTCAGGTATATCACACCAAAACGGACAGAACCTCAGTACGCTCGCGCGAATTTGAATCGGCTTTTGACCCCATGGACCCGAGTACGATTGGCTTGGGTGAGCTGGAAACCGAGTTTGCAACAAGGCCACGCCAGTACGATGTATTCGGGATTGAACCCAAACTTGAGTTCACCCACTCGGCGTTTGGTGTGCCCAGCGAAACCATTGTCGGCTTGCGCTACCACACTGAAGACATTGACCGTAAGAAATTTGAATTCGACAACTTCGCCGATACCACACCCGAAGCAGATGAGCGCCTGTTGGCCGATGTGGAAGCCACTGCATTTTTTGCGCAGAACACCTTCCTGATGGGCGACTGGACTTTGACCCCCGGCGTACGCGTGGAGCAAATTGAACAGACCAAGGTGCTGTTTTCAGGTGTGCCTGGCACAGCCAATTTTCAGCAGGAAGACATGCTGGATACCAGCGAAACCGAGACCCTCCCCGGTATCGGCTTTACCTGGAACGGACTGGACAACACCACCGTATTCGGAGGTGTACACCGCGGCTTTGCACCGCCCCGCCCAGACCGCGACATTGAAAACGACACGCTTCAGCGCGTAACGCCCGAATTGGCCACCGTGACTGAATTGGGTATTCGAGGCAATTTACGTGCAGGCGCCTATGAAGCAACTTTCTTCAACCTCGACATTGAAGACATTGTGGTGAATTCAGGCGGATTCTTCCGAAATGAAGGCGAAGCACAACACACCGGGTTTGAGTTGGCAGGCCGGTTCAATCTGGGCGAGCTATTCAGCGCAAAATCCAATCCATTCTTTGTCAGTATGGCCTACACCAACCTGTTCACCGCTGAATTCAAAAACTCTGGTGTGGTGGGCGGTGAAGGCGAAGATGGATACGGTACTTATCAGGCTGGCAACCGTTTGCCCTACGCCCCAAAGCACACCTTGGCGCTGAATTTGTCGTATGAAACCGAGCAATGGAATGCCCGAGTTGGCGCAACGCATGTGAGCAAACAATTTGCCAACACCGAGAACTTTGGCGGCACC
>DASUEF010000186.1:0-1774 GCA_036275215.1 Limnobacter sp.
TACAGTGGGCCGCTGGGCTGGCCTGTTTCCCCGGGTTGGAAAAATTCCTGAACAATTTGGCTGGCTGTGCGGGTGCTGAATGCGTTCCCGGTTGAAGACAAATAAGCTCCGGTAATTGCTTTGGCAATGGCCGCCAATTCACTGGGTACAGGTGTGAATCCGTCAAGGCCTCTGCCATTGGCACCACTCAGTCCGCTTGTGATCACTACAGATGGACTGGAGTTGGTCATGCGATAAACAGCCAACACATTGCCCACACGGTCGGTGATAGCGATGGTTGATTGCACACCTCTGGAAATGGACGCTTGTACCGCGCGGGCCACAATGTCGTTGACCTCCGGGATGGAGAGACTTTGCGTGCCCAAAGGTTCAACATTGAAATTGGGTTCAGACGAGCTTCCGCCGCCACCCCCGCCACCGCAAGATACCAAGATAAATGGTGTTGCAAGGCAAACTGCCACTCCCATGGCAATCCGTTTTAATTGTGCTACCGAGCCTTTTACGGCGTATGTGCCGGTTGCTGCATCTGTGCGTTTGCGCATCGACTTCTAACTCGCTCATCTTTGTTTTTCAATGGACTTGCTTGCCTGCAAGTCCCCAGTTCACTGCTGGTCTGTCTACTCAAGTTACTGCGTCGAATGGCGATTACTTCGCTGCCACTTCTTTGTTGTGTATATGGTATTCGTGGCATACGCCACAGTTGGACTGAACTTTGTTTAACACGGGTTTGCTGCCTGCATGGCAAGTTTGGCATCCCTCAATGGTGGGCATCAGCACATCGCTGGCTTCCTCTGATTTGCTTGCTTTGTGACAACTTTCACAACTTTCAAATTCGTGTGCTTTGTGATCAAACTTGGCCATGGGCATCCAAGGATGGGCAGGATTGATCTCGGCAATCTTGTACTGCGGCATTCTGGATCCGGAAGTCTTGGTGTTACCCAAGCCATCCACCGCCTTTACTTCGTGGCACACAGAGCAGGCCGTATTTTCAAACAGCTCCACTGTTGCAAATGCTGCTTGTGCACGGGGGTTTCCGCTCAAGTTTCGCAAGTTGGAGCGATTCGGGTCTTTTTCACCGGGGCGCGCGCGCAACACCGCACGCTGTGCATTCACTTTGTTGCGTTCTTCGGGGTGCAAAGCCAAATAACTATAGAACTCTTCAACCGTGCTGAGCACTGCATCAACAGGGCCGTGGGGCACTTGCCGATCGGGCAGGGCTGGCTCAAAACTCAGCTTGTGGCACTCCTGGCAGTGGCTTTCCATGTTGAGTGTTTTAAACCCGGTTGCGGTATCTGCTGGCTCGTGGCAATTGGCACATTCCATCACCACTTTCTTGCTTGGGCTGTCAATACCCTTTGGGTCTAGGTGAACATCGTGCGGAAACTTCAGGTTCGTTTTTTCAACAATCGGTGTGTTGGCCGCCATGCGAATTCTGCGCAAATCACTGGGTTCAGGGCCTGTGGCCACAGTAATCCGAAATGCTGGGTGTTTGTCGCCGGCGAAGTCGCTGGCAGCAAGAGTTTCAGTTTTTGGTGCCACAGTTTTAATGTCGGTGTGGCAAGCTGCACAGTCGGCACCTACAAAATGTTTGTTCTGTTCTGCGAGGCTTTCGCGTCCTTTGTGATCGCGGTGACAGCTTGCGCAACGGCCTTCTTCGAATGACGTGTCGGGCAGTGTTTGCTCGGTTACATGTAAGCCCATATTACCGTGGCATACCAGGCAGCTTTCATCTTTGACACGCGAGAAGTTGCCGGCGTGGCAAGCCTGGCAATCG
>DASUEF010000187.1:0-49233 GCA_036275215.1 Limnobacter sp.
AGCAGGCGGGCCTCCCCGCATGGCGTAGCGGCCAACCTGGTCAGGTCCGGAAGGAAGCAGCCACAACCGTCAAGCCAGTGCCGGGGTTCTGGCTCGCCTCTCTATTTGGGACCCAACGCGCATGACTCAAACCGTTTCTCAAGCACTGGCCCGCAAATGGCGCCCGCGCGATTTTGATTCGCTGGTGGGCCAGGCGCATGTGGTCAAAGCCTTGTCCCACGCGCTGGACAATCAACGCCTTCACCACGCTTACCTGTTCACCGGCACACGGGGTGTGGGCAAAACCACCATTGCACGCATCATGGCCAAAGCGGTCAACTGCGAGCAAGGCATTTCCAAAACACCCTGTGGCGTTTGCCAGGCTTGCCAAGAAATAGCGCAAGGCCGGTTTGTGGATTTGCTCGAAGTGGATGCGGCCACCAACACCCGCGTGGATGAAATGCGCGCCCTGCTGGAAAACGCCATGTATGCGCCCACGGCTGGCCGCTACAAGGTCTACGTGATCGACGAAGTGCACATGCTGTCCACCAGCGCGTTCAACGCCATGCTCAAAACGCTGGAAGAGCCGCCGGGCCACGTGCTGTTTATTTTGGCCACCACCGATCCCCAAAAAATTCCACCCACGGTGCTGTCGCGTTGCTTGCAGTTTGCTTTGCGGCAATTGCCCCCCGATCAATTGGCGGATCACCTGGGGCATGTTTTGTCTGAAGAAAACATTGCCCACGAGCCCGGTGCTTTGCGGCTCCTGGCCAAAGCGGCCCGTGGCAGCGTGCGCGATGCCCTGTCGCTCACCGACCAAGCGATCGCCTACAGTGCAGGCCAGGTCACCGAGGCCACCGTGCGCACCATGCTGGGTGCCGTGGATCAACAGGTGGTGCACCAAATTCTGCAAGCGCTGGCCCAGGGCGATGGCAAAACGCTGTTGGAGCTGAGCAGGGCACTGGAAGTGGCCAGTGCGCCGTTTGCAGCCATTCTGGACGAGCTTGCCGCCATCAGCTACCGCTTGTCGGTGGCCCATTTTGCAGGTGGGCTGGACGAATCTGACCCCGACCAGGCCGCATTGGCGAGCCTGCAAGGCAGTTTTGACCCCGAGACCCTGCAACTGTTTTACCAAATTGCCACCCACGCACGGGCGGAGTTGCACCTGGCGCCCGAAGAATCCATCGGCTTTTCCATGGCCCTGGTGCGCATGCTGGCCTTCAAGCCGGGTGGGCAAGGGGTGCCGGTGGTCGCGGCTGCGCCTGCACCGCAACGGGCACCCAGTCCCAGCACCACACAAGCGTTGGCACCCAGCCCGCCGAGGGCGGCTGCGCCTGTAAAAATTGCCCCAGCGCCTTCAAGCCAGGCCGAGCTTCCCAGTGCCGACAACTGGCCGCAGGTGTCGCAGTCCATTCCCGCCAAAGGTTTGGTGCGGCAAGCCTTGGTGCAAGCCGAACTGGTACAAGCCAGCCGCAATGGCGAGGTGTTGGCCATTGTGCTTCGCACGGCCATCAAGCCTTACACCGAGGCCAGCATGGTCAGCCGCCTGGAAGCCCTGCTCGCCGAACACTACCAGTGCACAGTCAAATTGCAGATGCAGTTGGGTGAGGCGCAACAAACAGCACACGCCGTGCAAACCGAGAACCGCCGCCAGGCCCTGGTGGGTGCCAAACAAGCCTTGCAGGGCGATCCTTTTTTGAACGACATCCAGAACCTGATGGGGGCCACCGTGGTCTCAGGGTCTGAACGAAGCCTCAAAGACACAGGCCCCGCTGACGTATAACAGGAGAAGCGCAACATGAACATGATGAAAGGCCAATTGGCCGGCCTGATGAAGCAGGCCCAGCAAATGCAGGAAAAAATGGCCAAAATGCAGGCCGAAATCGCAGCCCTCGAGGTAGAAGGCCAGTCTGGCGGTGGTTTGGTCAAAGTGCTGATGACCTGCAAACACGACGTGAAGCGCGTCAACATCGACCCCAGTCTGCTGGCCGATGACAAAGACATGCTAGAAGATTTGGTGGCTGCAGCGTTCAATGACGCCGTGCGCAAGGCCGAGAGCCTGATGCAGGAAAGAATGGCCTCTGTCACGGCCGGCTTCCCCATGCCACCTGGCTTTAAAATGCCATTCTGATGACCCGCTCGGTGCCCGATGCATTTGAAGGCCTGGATCCCCTGGTGGATCTGGTTCAGGCCTTCAAGCGCCTGCCTGGTGTGGGCCCCAAATCGGCCCAACGGCTCGCCTTTCATTTGCTCCAGAACGACCGGCAGGCCGCCACAGCCTTGGGCCAGTCCCTGCTGAAGGCAGTCTCAGAGATTCAGCATTGCGCACGCTGCAACAATTTCAGCCACAGCGAGGTGTGTGCCATTTGCAGTGACACACGCCGCAACCCTCGACTGCTGTGCGTGGTAGAAACCCCGGCCGACCTGGCCGCCATCGAGAACACCCAAACTTACCGGGGCTTTTACTATGTGTTGATGGGGCGTGCCTCTCCGCTGGATGGCGTGCATCCTGAGTCGCTGGACTGGCCCAAGCTCAGCCAGCGCCTGGGTGAGGCCGAGGTCGGTGAGGTCATTTTGGCCACCAATTTCACCAACGAAGGCGAAGCCACCGCCGTGTTTTTAACCGACCGCATTCGCCGCCTCGGCCTGAAAGTGAGCCGCCTAGCGCGGGGCGTGCCTTTGGGGGGCGAGCTGGAATACACCGACCCCAGCACCGTGGCCCGCGCATTGCTGGACCGACGCCCCTTGGGCAATGACCCCGATTTTTAAAATGCCAGTCCCATGTTAGAACACAACCCTGATGCCCCTCACACTGAGCAGCCCCAAGGTCCGCTGACAGGTCTCCGTGTGCTGGAGCTTGGCACCCTCATTGCGGGCCCCTTTGCCAGCCGCATGCTGGGCGAGTTTGGCGCCGAGGTGATCAAGGTGGAAGCCCCGGGCAGTGGTGACCCCATCCGCACCTGGCGGGTGATGCATGAAGGCAATTCCCTGTGGTGGGCGGTGCAGGCCCGCAACAAGAAGTCCATCACCTTGAACCTCAAGCAAGCCGAAGGCCTGAAGGTGCTGCGGGAGTTGATCGCCCGCTCGGATATTCTGGTGGAAAACTTTCGCCCCGGGCAACTTGAAAAATGGGGGCTGGGACCCGATGAGCTGCTGGCGCTCAACCCTGGTCTGATTGTGGTGCGTTTAAGCGGCTACGGCCAGAGTGGCCCTTACAAAGATCGCCCTGGCTTTGGTGCCATTGCAGAGTCCATGGGTGGCATGCGCTTTTTGAGTGGCGATGTGGATCGCCCGCCCGTGCGTGTGGGTATTTCGATTGGCGACTCGCTGGCTGGTTTGCATGCGGTGATTGGCGCGCTCATGGCTTTGCAACATCGCAACAAAACAGGCAAGGGCCAGGTGGTGGATGTGGCGCTCTACGAGTCGGTGTTTAACATGATGGAAAGTCTGCTGCCCGAGTATGACTTTGCTGGTGTGGTGCGCAAGCGCAGTGGGGCAAGCCTTCCAGGGATTGTGCCGTCCAACACCTACACCTGCCAGTGTGGGGGCTACATTGTGATTGGTGGCAATGGCGACGCCATTTTCAAACGCCTCATGCAAGCGATTGGCCGAAGCGATTTAGCCAACAACCCAGAGATGGCTAGCAACGATGGCCGCGTGCGCCACACCGAGTTAATCGACGACACGATTGCGGCCTGGTGCGCCCAACGCCCGATTGATGACGCCCTGGCCGTGTTGCAAGCTGCCGATGTGCCGGCCAGCAAAATCTACAGCATTGAAGACATTGTGCGCGACCCGCAATTTGCAGCCCGCAACATGATTGAAACGCATGCCTTTGGCGAAGGCACATTGAAAGTGCCAGGCATTGTGCCCAAGCTGAGTGACACGCCTGGCCAAACCCGCTGGTTGGGCCCGGCCTTGGGCGAGCACACCGAGGCCGTACTGCAAGCGCTGGGCTACAGCCCGGAGGCCATTGCCCAATTGCGCCAGCAGGGTGCCATTTAAGCCTGCAACAGGCCGTCCAGCGTGATGGAGTCTTTCACGAAGGCGCGAATGCCCTCAGCCAACTTTTCTGTGGCCATGGCGTCGGCATTCAATTCGTACCGGAAGGCCGCCTCGCCATCGGGGAATTTCTCATGCGCTTGAGCCAATGCCCATGGCACGTTCAGGTCCACTTGCAAGGGGTTGTTGTCGGCCTGTAATTCTGCCAACAGTTCGGGACTGATGGTGAGCAAATCACAACCTGCCAGGGCGCGAATTTGCCCAGCGTTTCTAAAGCTGGCCCCCATCACCTCGGTGCGAATTCCGTTCTGCTTGTAATACGCATAAATGCGCCGCACCGATTGAACGCCAGGGTCGTTGACACCGGCGCGCGCAGCCTCGTCCCACTGCGCACCAGCCGACTTTTTGTACCAGTCATAAATACGACCCACAAACGGGGAGATGAGCTGCACGCCAGCCTTTGCGCAGGCGTGCGCCTGAATCGGTGAGAACAGCAGCGTGAGGTTGCAATGGATGCCCTCTTGTTCCAACACACGCGCTGCCTGGATGCCTTCCCAGGTCGAGGCAATCTTGATCAGCAAGCGTTTTTCGGTGTCAATGCCTTCGGCCTTGTACAAGGCAACAATTCGCCTGGCCCGTTCCATGGTGGCCTGGCTGTCAAAGGACAAGCGGGCATCCACTTCGGTGGAAACGCGGCCTGGGATGATGTTCAAAATTTGACAGCCAAAGGCCACCAGCAGGCGGTCGGTTTGAAGAGCGATGGAGTCTGCGCCGTGTGCCTGTTTCACATGTGTCATGAGAGGCTGGTACTCTGCTTTCTGTACCGCCTTCAAAATCAGCGAGGGGTTGGTGGTGGCGTCTTGCGGCAAAAAGGCTGCCATGGCCTGAAAATCGCCAGTGTCGGCCACCACGGTGGTGACATCTTTGAGTTGTTCGAGAGCGTTGGGCATACAGAAAGGTTGCAAAAATTCAACGTTAACTCACCCAGTATAGGCGTTTTGAAGTGCAGATAACTGCATTCACAGGGTATCCTTGAATGAGAAGAGACAAATAAAACATCAAGGAATACCCGCCATGTACACACACAGCGCGCTTCTGGAGCAGCCACTGATCGACGATGACCAATGGGGGCGTTTGCGTTCCGAGTTGGGCCTGGAAATGCTTCAGGATTTTGCGCTGGAGTTTTTTGAGGAAACGCGAGAACTTTGGTTTGTCGAAGGGTTTGATCCCTTGTCAATGGAAGAGAAAGCATTCAAGTCATTGGCGCACCGCAGCGCCGGGGCTGCGGGTACCATCGGGTTCAAGCGTTTGCGTTTTGCTTTTTTGTGCATGGAGCACAATCCTTTGGGAGAGCCCACGATTGGGTTCCTGCAAACCATGCGTTCGGTGTTTGAAGACACCAGCGCTTGGGTCAATACACAAATCTCCTGATTCAAGATGAGACATTCCCCGTACAAAGCGCTGGCGCTGTTTGGCCTGGGTTTGTGTGTAGGCTCTTTGGGTGCGGCCTTGTTTTTGCAAATCACCAAGGGCTGGTTTCCATGCCCCCTTTGTATTATTCAGCGCTATGCCTACCTGGTCTCCAGCGTGGGTTTTTTGGGGCTTGCTTTTAATCGGCCGCGTTCGGTCTTATCCACGCTGTCCGGGTGTGTTGCATTGTCTGGTTTTTTGGGGGGCTTGGCCACTGCAGGCTACCATGTGTGGGTGCTTGCCAATCCACTTCAAACGTGCGGAGTTGATCCACTCCAAGTTCACTTAAACGCTTTGCCTTGGGTGAGTCTGTGGCCAGACATGTTCATCGCAGATGGCTTGTGCACGGAGGAATACCCACCCTTGCTGGGGCTCTCACTGCCCATGTGGAGTGGCGTTGGGTTTGTCGCGTTGGGTGTTATTTTGTTGCGCGTTGTGCGGGCCAAACGCCTGTCTAGACGCTCATGGTGAGCGGATTGCTCAGGGTGATCCAGCTCTCGTTGCGTGCATGGGCTGTCTGTTTTTTTTCCAGGTTCTCCATGTAGGCAAGTAGGGTGCCCAGCGCATCCATCCCGCCTTCCAGGCCGCTTTGCCTTACGGCTTGTACCAACGTTGCAAGCGCATCATCCAATGGCATGGCGCCGTTGTCCAGGCAACTCAGGGATTGAACCTCCATCACTTCAGCAGGAAACTGCTCAAAAGGCGCTGTTGCTCGCAATTCTATGGTTTGCATGGTCCGTTGCTCGTCAAGGGCTTTCATGTCCACCAATTTCGCATTTTTGCTTGCTATTCCAGTTTGGGAATAAGCGTCTTTTTTTTGGCCAGTTCGGCTTATCCCCTGTTTTGGGGCAACCAGAAGGGCGATCTTGCTGGCTTGTTACTGGTCGTCAATGAGCATGTTCACCAGGAGACCCTGCATGCTGATTCATATTCCCAATGGCGTTTCGATTCAACCGCTGATGCAGCGCAAATCTCTGCCCCCCGAGCATTTGTATCTATGCTCCGGCAGGCAGGTGCAGGCTGGTCAATACCTTGGCAATGAGGGGCTGATTGCGCTGGAGGGTGAGTTAAATCAGTCCATCTTGCTGTACCTTCAGGCTCGTGACCTGTTCGATGAGTTGGACTGTGCCCACAAAGTGTTGTCCAAAGCACTGATGGATGAGGATCCTTGCACTTTTGTGCCCGTGATCCAAGAGTTGGCCACTCGGTTTGAACGCATGGCCGCTCATCACTTTGATTTGGCATATGCCTACCTCGCGTGGCACACAGCCGACGATTACCCTGTGATGCACCATATGCTTGTGGCGCTTACGCTGGTGCGTGCCGCTGTGTGCAGCAAGCAGTTCTCGGAGGGGGAGATTCGCTCGTACCTCAAGGCTGCGCTCACCATGAACATCAGCATGCTCACCCTGCAGGCTCGCCTGAGAGATCAAAAAGAGCCACTGAGTCGTGAGCAACGTGAGACCATTCGAAAGCATCCAGAGCAAAGCGCCAATAAGTTAACACTGCTCGGGGTGAAAGATGAATTGTGGATTGAAACAGTGCGCATGCACCATGAGTTGCCAGATGGCTCTGGTTACCCCAGTCAGATTTGCAACACAAATCCGGGGGCTGTGTTGTTGGGGGTTTGTGATTCTTTCAATGCCCGCATGGCCCAACGAGACTACAAAAATAACTTCACTGCAGAACAGGCTGTTAAGGACCTGTTTGCACACGCAGACCCTCTGACCAGCAGTTTCACGGCAATTGTGTTGGAGCAGCTGGGCATTTATCCCGCTGGCAGTATGGTTCAGTTGTCTGGCAACCAGATTGGATGCAGTTTGATTCGTGGTGAGACGGCAATCACCCCGATTGTGTTGGTGTTTAAAAATTTGCCCTCGCCAGGCCCAGGGGCAGCCTTGGTTGATTCTTCCAAAGAGGAGTTCAAGGTTAAAAATGCGTTGCCAAGGCGTGGTCTGGGGGATTTGCCAAAATTGCTGGATCTTTTGTCCAAAGTGGTCTGATACCACAGCGTTTGTAAATCAATTGACGTGGGCAAATTCAATGCTTGCCACAGTTTGCCCGGCAACCCGGTTCAGGCGCAAAGTCCAGTGATGGCGCGAGGCGATTCTTTCGGCGCTGGCCAGGCCGATGCCTTCACCCTCGAACTCGTCATTTCCGTGCATGCGGTGAAAAAGTTGAAACTTCTGTGCGTCGTGGGTTTCCGAAAAACCGACACCATTGTCGATGATTTCTAGGTTGCCGGCACCCACGGTGCGGATCAATACGCGGGGAGCATCCACAGCCTTGGAGAATTTGACCGCATTGTCAATCAACTCCCTGAACATTCGCATAACCAAAGGTTTATCGAATTTTTGATGGCCTTGGACGCTCAGCTCAATTGGCACAGGGGCGAAATCGAAATGCTCGGTGATGACCTGCTCCAGGGTGTCTTGCAAACTGTGGTTTTGCAAATTCAGTGGGCAAATGCCGAGCCTTAAGTATTCAATCAAAGCATCCAGCAGCACCCCCATCCGTTTGCCATTGCGCCGAATTTCTTCCAGCGATTTCTCGGCTTCAGGGGGTGCATTGCTGCCCAGGTCGTCTGCCAAAAAGAATGAATAGGCATCGATGGCACGCAGTGGAGCCCGAAAGTCATGGGCGATGGTGCCAGATAGCCAGTTGAGTTGGTTCAGCAGGGCATTGTTCTCTTTCATTTGCCGCTGAGATTCGAGGTCTACGCCTTGTGCAAGTTGCTCGTACGCTTCTTTGAGGGTAGAGATTTCTTGCTGCCTGGCCATGAGCTGAAGCTCGTATTCAGTTTTGAGCGCTCGTTGTTGTTGCGCATGTTCGTGTTGTTGCGCTTTGAGCTCAGCGCGCAACTTGCCACTCAGTTCCTCGAGCGCTGTTTGTTTGGCATGCAGGGACTCCAGCTGGCTACGCATTTGCGCCACCTGCTCGGGTGTGGGCAAGTTTTTGCCGCTGAAAAACGACAGCAGGCGGAGCAGAATGTTCAGCACAGCGTTTGTTTATTTGGTGTTGATGGTCGACAGTTGAGAGCTGGCAGGTGCCTGGTTCTTGGCACCGATGGAATCCATGTATGCGCGGTACGCTTTGCCAGCGGATTCTGCGCGATATGCCTCTGTCTCCCCTCGGTTGGTTCCCTCGGCCTGCTCTTTGAGCCATGCCCTTGTACTGGCTCCCGTTTGTGCATCGGTGGTGCTCTGTGATGCGGTAGCTTCGTTTGAATTCTGTGCGGTGACTGCCGCAGGTAAAAACATCACTAGGGCAAAAGCAAGGTTGGAAAGCCGTGTTTTCATAATCAGTTTCCTTGGTTGTTCATGCGCCGTTTGATGGTGTTGGCTTGACCCATGACACGATTGCGCGTGGTGTCTGTCCATTGCAGGCGATCAGCAATGTCCATGGCCATGTTGAAGTCCTCGAACACCAAACCCCAAAGCGCCAGATTGGCAAGAATATTGGGATCGTTGTTGGAAAGCTGATTCGCTTTCATGAGTGTGCTGTAGGCAGGCTCTTTTTTGCCTTCAAGCAGATAAACCAGCCCCAGGTCTGAATAGGCATTGATATTCAAGGGGTCAACCTGCACGGATTTTTCCAACCGGGTGGCTGCGGTTTTCAGGTCGCCACGTTCAATGGCCACCTTGCCCAATCCATACCATACCGGTCCCAATTTGTTTTGTTCGGTCCCACTGAGCAGGCTTTTGTAAACGAGTTCTGCTTGGTCAAGTTGGCTTGTTTTTCGCAAACCGTCGGCACGCAGTTGGCGGCTCTCGCGGTTGGCTCCCCATTTTTGATCATAGGCATCGAGGTGGGCCAGGGCTGCGTAGGCGTTGTCCTGCTGCAGCATGGTCTGGACCAGCTTGAGGTGAATGGCGCGCTCGCGTTCGGCTCTTCCTCGTTTCAGCTCTTCGTCTTCGCGTAGGTCTTCTTGCCGTTGTGCGTCGATCATGGCTTGCTGTGGCGGCGACACGGGCTCCATGTTCACCTGTGGTTCTGGCGCAGGTGCAGCGGGTATGGTGGGTGCTTGCTGGCGTGCAGGTGCTGCGCAAGCGGCAATCACAACAGGCAGCAGCATCAAGGTGCAGGCGCGCCCAATGGCGGATGGCTGTGGGGCAGGGTTATTGCACTCGGTCTTCACTGCTTCATCCTCCAACTCGTTCAAATGCGCGAATGATGGAGATGATACCGGGGCCGCCCGTCATGATGAGCAGCGCTGGCAACATGGTGATCACCATCACACCCGTCAGTTTAACAGTGAGTTTGCCCATGGTTTCCTTGGCATTGGCCCTTTCCTTTTCAATCAAACGGTCTGAAAACTGTTTGAGAGGCTCTTGCACAGCACCGCCATACTTTTCGATTTGACCTAGTACTTGCACAAAGGATTTGAATTCGTCGCTGGAATATACGTTGCTGATTTTTTTTAAAATTTGATTCCATGGCACACCAGATTTGACCTGTGCTCTTTGTCTGTAGAGCATCCTGCCTGTGATCGGTACAAGGTCGCGCAACTGGGTCGACATGATTTCAATGGACTGGTCGACACTGAGCCCGACGCCCTGCAGCAATCGCATCACATCCACAATTGCAACCAGTTCACGTTCAAAGGCGGCCTCCCGGCCCTCACCGATCGCTTTCAACAGCCATTTGGGCCCCATGAATCCGATCCCAACCACTGCAATCACCTGGATCATTTGAATTGCACCAAAACCTTTTTCCCAATTCAGGTAGAGCCCGAATGTCAAGCCTGCCAAAGCCAGGGCGATTCGAAGCAACACGTAACGGCTCAGGTCTTCTTCGCGACCGAAGCCAGCTCGACCCAGCAGCTTTTTGTCTTCTTCCTCGATGAAGTATCCAAACGCTTTGGTCTGAGCAAACTGGTGACCCAGTCGGTCTATGCGGCCGGTGAGAGCAGCGGTGGGTACCTGGTTGCGGGCGGCCACGGTGCTTTGTACACGGCGCCGCTTATCCAGGTACTCCTCAATGCGCTGTAATGCTTTTTCTTTTCGGCTGGCCTGGCGGTAAATACTCCAAGCCAGACCAATGAATCCCATACCCAGCAGGAAAATGCCCATCAGCAGGAGTTTATCGGTTGGCATGTGATTTGTCCTTAGATGCTCTTGACCATTCGGTAAATGATGGCCGCCCCAAACACCTGCAGTACCGCAGCAACAACCAACAACGTTCGCCCGGTGTCATCGTTCCACATGGTGCCCAAATAAGCGGGGTTCAAGGTCAAAATAATTCCGGCCAGGGCAGGTGTTAAACAACACATGAAAACTGCCGACATACGCGCCTCCGATGACATGGCCAGCATTTCCTGATGGTGCTGTTCACGGTCTCTAAGGTACTGCGCCAATCTTCCCAGCAAGATGTCACTTTTGCCACCATAGTTAAGTGCTAGCGCGACCACGGAGGCGATTAATTTGAATTCGGTGAGACCGTACACACGTGCCAATCTGTGCATGGCTTGGTCAAGCTCGAGGCCCGCGTATTGCATTTGCACCGCCAGGCCCAGGGCCTCTTTCAGTGGTTGTTCTGCATTTTCAAGCGCGGTATTGAATGACACGGTGAGGCTATAGCCAACGGCGCTCACTCTCACCACCCCATCAAGAAAATTGGGCAATTGGCTGAGCATTTGCAAACGTCGTTTGCGTTGTTTATAAAGCACAAATGCCGTTATTCCCAGTAGAGCGAGTACAAGGGCGCCCACCGAGCTTGCTGCACCTCGGAATACCAGTCCAGCGAGCATTGGCACCAATAGGATGAGTGCAATCCGAATGCCCAGAGCTCGGTCCACTTGGAGTCCAGCAGAGATCAAACTGTCGGTGATCCACTGGGGCACGTATTTTTTCTTTAAGGGATCTTTCTCAAGTGCAAGTGGATCACGTGAATGACTCAGGGCCACGTCCAAACGGCTTTCTGCCAACCGTCGCGATTCTTCCTCTGAGCCTTTGCCCAACAGCAAAATGGCCAGAGAAATGAACACCAATGCGGCGGCAATCAGTCCGAATGTCATGTCAGGCGTATGTGCGAGATTTTCGGGTTTTTGGGGTAAGGCACCACAGGCAACCAGTTGTCCAGTTCTTGCCCGTCTGGTCCCAGTCGGCTTTCATGGCGGTATAGGTCTTGAAGCAATATGTTGTCATCCACAATGCCTGCCACCTCGGTGATGCTATAAATGCGGCGTTTGCCCGAAGGAAGCCGTACAATTTGTACGATCAAATCCAGCGCGGATGCGATTTGCCGTCTCAAACTCATTTCGTTGCCGGTGAAACCTGCAAAGCCGGACAACATTTCCAGTCGGTGTAGGCAGTCACGTGGCGTGGAAGCATGGATGGTGCCCATGGACCCATCGTGTCCTGTGCTCATTGCTTGCAGCATGTCCAGCACCTCTGCGCCTCGCACCTCGCCCACCACCACCCGGTCGGGTCGCATGCGCAAGCTGTTTTTAACCAGGTCTCGAATGGAAATAGACCCCGCCCCCTCATGGCCGCCTGGTCGACTTTCCAGTCTCACCACATGGTGATGGTTGAGCTGAAGTTCTGCGGTGTCCTCAATGGTGATGATACGTTCGCCTGCTGGAATGAATTCCGCCAGTACGTTAAGCATTGAGGTTTTGCCCGTGGACGTTGCTCCGCTCACCACCAAGTTGCAACGCTTACGCACCGCCTCACGCATCAATTCATAAAGGCGAGCGTCAAAAGTACCCAATCCCATCAGATCTTCAGCGCGCAGCGGCGTGCTGCGGAATTTGCGGATAGACACCACCACGCCATCACGCGCCAAAGGGGAAATGATGACGTTGATCCGGCTTCCATCTGGCAGGCGTGCATCCACCATGGGGCTGGACTCGTCCAGTCGCCGACCCAGCGGGGCAAGGATGCGTCGCACAATTCGCAGCAAGTGCGCATTGTCCACAAACCGGGCTTGCACACGTTCCATTCGCCCCATCTTGGACACATACACGTCTTTGTACCCGTTGATCATGATGTCTTCCACGGCGGGCTCGGAGAGCAAATCTTCCAGTGGACCAAAGCCAGCGATTTCTTTGAACAAGGAGTCTGCTACGTGAGCAACTTCGTTGTCATTGAGTGGAATCTGCTTGCCATAGATCAAGCTTTGTACTTCTCCCTGAATAAATTTCTCCAGGGACTTGTTATCCATTTTGGCGAATGTAGCGCCTTTTTTCTCAATGATGGCCAGTATGTGTTCATGGGCCATTTCTTTGACGTCATTGAGCACTGCCGAGTCGATGTCGCTGTTAATCGGGGCGGCAAATTCAACACGTTCCAATGGGGCCGCGTCAGCTCGCTGACCTTCAGGGCTTGCTTGTTCGTCGGTCGGGCGTGGTGCGGGCGTCTCTTGCCCAAAAACTATCTCGCTCATTTGATAAACCACTTCTTCAATGTCGACGTGAGTCCCTCGCCAGACTCCCCGCGCCTGCGACTTACAACGCGTCGCTCCAGGATTTCACTCACTGCCTTGGCATAGGGGTCTTTGCTGTCTGTGACTGAGATCACCTGTCCCCCGTTGACCGCATTGATGAGCGCAGAGCGTCTATCTGGCAGCGTATGCACTTTGTCGATGCCAAGTTTGCGCGCAATCGAATCAGCGTCCAACGCCACATCTTTGTGGTGAGGCGTTACCACCAGCTCAAAGGTTTTTGTTGCAATACCTTTGTCATTCAAACTCTTGATCAATTCCGCGGCCGTCACAATGCCTGGCACGGATTGTGGGGTGAGGACCAAAGTGCCGTCAGCGCTGCGCAGTAAGCTGGCCACAAATTCCAGGTTGGAAAATCCACACAGGTCGATCACGATGTTTTGGAAAAACGACTTGATGAGGTTCAAAAATTTCAAGGCGTCTGAGGCTGAAATATCTCGCAAATCCGCCAGATTTCGTGGCAGTGACAAAATCGCCACGCCAGTTTGGTTGTTCTTCCGAAAGGCTGTCTTGGCGAGGGTTGCGTCGAAGCGTTTCAAATTGCGAACGCATTCCACAAAGTCCATGGCCCCCTGTTTGTCATCGGCTGGCAGGTGAACCAAACCGTCACCCAGGGGCAATCCAAAATCCAATAGCAAGGTTTCACCTTGATTGCGGCGTGCGAGTTGTGCCGCAAGATTCACGGCGAGTGTGGTTGAACCGACCCCTTGTCTGCCACCCAATACAACCAGTGCGTATCCTTTGCTTTCCAGTTGGGTCTGGGGCGCCTTTTCGAGCACACCAGTCAAAATTTTGACAGCCTCCCCGGCGCTGCTGTCCAAACTCAAAAAGTCTTTTACGCCAGAACGCAGCGCATTGACTACGGCTTCCGTCGAGTCCTTCGATCCCAATGCAACCACGGGGAGATCCGGTACAAGCTCGCGCAGCTCCTTCACCACCAAGCTTGCATCCAACCCGACCTGGGGAGAGTAGTCCACAACCGCCAGGCTCGGTGAAACCAAACCAACACGTTTGGTGATTTCACTAAAAGCACCTGCTTCACGCACAAGCATGAAGCGGTCTCCAAGAGCATCTGAGAGCCAGAGCCAGTTGGCGTCCGACCCGCTGATGAACAATATTCGAGGCATGCTGGTTTGCATCTAGAGCCCCTTTATTTGGAGGAGAAGCCTGGAACAGGCTCATCCTTGGAGGGGAGGAACAATTGTCCCCAAACGCTGCGTGGACGCATGCCAACATTTTGCCCTGGCAGCGGCAATGCGGGAGCCGCTGCATCACGAGGCTTCACAAACCTTGGTGTCACGATGATCAGCAACTCTTTGTCTTCTCGGCTGTACGAGTTGCTTTTGAAAAATGCGCCGAGGATTGGTAGATCTGCTAGCCAAGGTACCTTGTTGGCATTGGCAATGATGTTTCTGCTGATCAGGCCGCCGATCACGAAGCTTTGGTTTTCACCCAATTCCACTGTCGTTGTTGCCCGTCGTGTCAAGATTGCAGGCACCAGAATGCCCTGGATCGATGTGCCTCTGGAGAAGTCAAGGTCGCTCACTTCTGGCGATACCCTCAACGCAATTGTTTTGTTGGACAGGATGGTGGGTGTGAACGCCAAGCCAATACCAAATTTTTTGTACTCAATGCCAATGGTGCCGTTGCCTGAGGGCACGGGAATTGGGATTTCTCCACCGGCTAAGAATGAGGCGTCTTGGCCTGATTGTGCAATCAGCGAGGGTTCCGCAAGCACTTTTGCGTACCCATCCGATTGCAAAATATTTAAACCAGAGATGAGATCACATCCACCGATGCCCACTGCGGTACCCCCGGCACACGCTGCGCTGTTGAATGCCAATGAAAACGCATTCGACACGCTGGAGGAGCTGCTTGATGCTGGCCCTGCGATGGAATAAGTGAAGCCACCGCCATTGACTTGCCCCGTGATGTTGATCCCCAGGCGCTGTAGCTCACTGCGTGTGAATTCAACCACTTTTACATCCACCTGCACTGTGCCGGATGTTTGGATCGTGGCTTGATCAATCAGTTCTGCTGGCTGTCCGCCTTCTTTTGTCCGAGTCAGGCTTTCCCGCGCCTGCTGGTATGTGCCAATGTTGGGTGTGGAGCCCGATAGCTTTAAGACTTGTCCTTCGGTCTCCAGATTCAGGTCTTTGAGTGAGGAGATGGTCTCGGCAGCTTTGCCTGTAACCGCCACCGTGATCACCCGCGCTTTGCTGGCACCGCGGTCCCATATCAGCAGGGAGGTGGAGCCAGTTTTCAGGCCAGTTACCAACACGCCAGCGCCACGCCCACCGCTGGCCGTTGGATTAAGCACAGTGACCGATGCAATGCTTGGGTCACCGATCGATACCCTGGCTGGCACACCGGGTAGACTGACAATTTTTTGAAACCCTGTGCTCAGCGTTAATACAAACGGAGCAGTGCTTGCGCTGGTGGTTGCTTTCCCTGTCTCTGTTGTGGTTTGCGCTGTGGCGGGAAGAACCAGCAGTGTGCTTGCCAGCAGGGTTGCAGCCAGTCCCAACGCGTGAATTCTCATGTTGTTCTTCTGTGCATTCATCGTGCTTGTTCCCGAGAAATTTCGCCGCCGCGAATCACTTCCACCGTCGGCGGAGCGCTCTCTGCACGGCGTTGTGCAGTTTGAGGTGCTTTCTTGTTCTCTTTGCTGTTGCTGCTTCCGGGCATTACCGTGTTGCCCAGCGATGTGCCTGCGTATGCTTTGTCACTGTCGGTGAGTTGTAACGGTGGGGTTGCCTGCGCTGGGGATTTTGCATCCTTGGACTGTACAGGTTTAATCACCGTGTCGGCTTTGGGGTAGAGCGCTACATTTGGCACTTCTTCATCGTCTGGGCTTCGCAGCACCACAAAAAGCTCACCCTGGGATTGTGCAATCGCAAGGACGTTGATGTCTGCGGTGGGCACTTCGACCATCATCGCGCGTTGCCGGACCTGTCGATTGTTGGGGTCTTTTTCTTCGGCGTTGACTGTTTCCGGGGCGTTCACCAGCTGGGAACCGACGGACAACACACGCAGCTTTGGCAAAATCAGTCGAGAAATGGTTTCATCCACTTCTTTGCTGTTGGCGCGGAAAATCGAAAAAACATCCACATAGTCGCCAGCTTTGATTTTGCCAGTGGCCACATTGTTCTCATCCAGGCGCAATGCGAAGGCGCGGTAGCCTTCACGCACTTCGGCAGCCACTGCGCCGCTTTCAAAGTACTGTGTGGTCACGGGCAAACCTTTTCCAATGTTGAACAGGGGTTTTTTGCCAACCACCTCGCCAATGTCTTTGAATGCGCCCGCCGGGGCGATGGCAAATTTTTCGACCTTCAGCATGTCTGGAGTGACAGGCTTGCCAAACGGAATCTCGGAAGTACTCACTACCACGGGAAAACGTTCCAGTTCGGTTTTGATTTGTTCGCCACCCTGCCGCACATTTTGGCCAGACAAAAAGGCCATGACCATGAAGATCAAGCCCAAGCCAAGTAGCAACAGCGCAAGTATTTTTGTTTTTCCTGACATGGTGCGAGAGGCTCCCGGAATGGATTACAGTGCAGTTGTATTTTGGTAGAGCACCACAGCGCTTGCGCTGAGCTGTGCCGGAAAAAATGTCTCTGAAAAAGGAATGTTGGACAGAAAAGTGTTTTCTGCCGGGCTGAAGAATCCCCGAAACTCTAGGCAGGTGAGCGTGGGGTTGCTACCGCCAGCCAGGGCATTTCCACAATCGGATGCACTGGCGAGTTGTTCTGTCTCGAAACTGAAGCCAGCTGGATAAATTGCAGCGGGCAATGCGTCTTCCAGCAACTGACGTGCTGCAGATTCGGCGTTGCCTGTGCTGCCAGCAACAGCCACAACGCGGGCAGCCTGCGAAACAGCGGAGCTCAGGCTGTGTTGAACCATGAATAACAGGCTGTATCCTACAATCGCGAAAATCACGGTGAGGATCACAGGCAACATGAGCACCAATTCAACGAGCTGCGCTCCCCGCTGTTTGGTGGCAGCGGTTGCGAGCGTCTTGTGATTGGAGCGCATGTTGCTCATGATCAAGCCGAGTATCAGGCGCCGCCACCCGTGAGGGCGTTGACAATATTGCCAAAAGCTGTGTCCAGGCCGCCACCCAGCGTCGCAAATCCGGCCACGGCCAAGGCCACCACCAGTGCAGCAATCACCGCATACTCAATTAGCGAGGCGCCTTCTTGCTTGCGCTTCAATACCAACTGCTTTTTTGTTACCTTGCTCATGACATTCACTCCTGTGTGAAAACATCGAACGTATGATCGACTACCCCCATATTAGGGGTGCCCTGTTTGGATCAAAGCAGTGAGCAGGGCCCAAATTTGACCCTCTTTTCCAGACTTTGGTCCCAAGGACCGCAGTAATCCTAGGATAAAACACCCAATGTGATTACACCTTGTGAGTTACGATAGTAAACCAAGTCTGTGACTTGTTCATTCTTCGCCTGGAAACAATTTGCCTTTGGTGCATTATTCATGCAAAAAAACGGATTACCCAGAGCCATTTTGGGGCCCCTCCACACTGTGATGGGCATGGTCACCGGTGGTGTGCCACAAACCACTGAGTCTGGCCAGGCCAAGCGACCTTACGAACGTTCCAAGGAAATCACACAAAAAGCATGTGCGAAAGCCGCGGCCATCTCGGGTGGTCTTGCTTTGCCTGTGGGCCCACTGGGGGTGTTGACTGTTTTGCCAGATTTGGTGTTGATTTGGAGGATTCAGGCACAAATGGTGGTGGATATTGCAACTGCCTTTGGCCACAAGCAGCCTGTGAGCCAGCAAGATCTCATGCACTGCCTGTTCAACCACGTGGCTGGCACCGCCATTCGGGAGTATGAGCGCTCTATTCCACTGGAGCACGCCACCTCCCAACGCTCGATTCTTGACTGGATTGACACGGCAACCCGCAGTGGCGGAAGGGATGTTGCGGTTCGTGTCTCCAAGCAAGTGGGGCAGGTCATCTTAAAAAGGGTAGCGCAGCGTACCGCTTCCCGAATTATGCCGCTGGCTGGCGCTGCCATCGTCTCTGCGTATGCAGCCCTGGACACGAAAGAAGTGGCGCGTACGGCCGTGGAATATTTTTCTGGGGAAAAATTACCAGCACGCCGAAACAAAAAGACCTTTCCCCGTCCTGAGGAAATGTTCAACGTTGGCGATATCCGTGACATTCAGCAGTAGTTAAACAGGGGGTGTTGTAGAGCGGGCTGCTCTGTGCAACACTGAGCAAAAGGACATGCCGCCCCACGGTGTCCACAAGGCGCGGTGGGTCGTCAAACACAACAGTGCAACACGCACTGTGGAGGTTTGCTCAACATGAATGCGCCGCATCGCCCACCGTTGCTCCCCGAACAGTCGGGGGATGCACACCTTGTTTCTCTGGAAGACAAATATACCCTCCCCAAGGGACGCGTATTTCTCAATGGTGCACAAGCGCTTGTGCGTCTCACCTTGCTGCAATCGCAGCGTGATCGCCTGGCTGGTTTAAACACAGCTGGCTTTGTCTCTGGATATCGAGGGTCGCCACTGGGGGGCGTTGACATCGCATTTGTAGCTGCACAAAAGCATTTGCAAAACGTGGGGGTGTTTTTCCAACCCGGCTTGAATGAAGATTTGGCGGCCACTTCGGTATGGGGGTCACAGCAGGTCAACTTGTTTCCCGATGCACGCCACGATGGGGTTTTCGGCCTGTGGTATGGCAAAGGACCAGGTGTGGATCGCAGCTTGGACGTGTTTAAGCATGCCAATGCCGCAGGCACCTCGTCCAAGGGCGGCGTGTTGTTGGTGGCTGGTGACGATCACGCGGCCAAAAGCTCCACTTTGCCCCACCAGTCAGACCATGTGCTCAAGGCAGCCCTTATCCCCGTGCTGTTTCCCAGTAACTTGCAGGAGGTGTTGGACTACGGCGTGTTGGGTTACGCCATGAGCCGCTATGCTGGGGTGTGGGTTGGTTTCAAAACCATTGCCGATGTGATTGAGTGCTCCGCCGTGGTCGAGGTGGACCCGTTGCGCGTACAAATTCAACCCCCCACCGACTTTGAGATGCCGCCCGGGGGCCTCAACATTCGCTGGCCAGATTCGCCTTTGGAGCAAGAGGCCAGGTTGCTGGATTTTAAGCTTTACGCCGCTTTGGCCTTTGCGCGAGCCAACCGACTGAACCACAGCACGATTGAAGCGCCGCATGCCCGCCTGGGGATTGTGGCCAGTGGCAAGGCTTATCAAGACACTGTTCAGGCTTTGCAAGACCTTGGGCTCACGCCTGCGGCTTGTAAACGCATTGGTGTCCGGGTGTACAAAGTGGGCATGGTGTGGCCATTGGATGCGGTGGGCATTCGCGAGTTTGCACAAGGATTGAAGGAAATTCTTGTGGTGGAAGAAAAGCGTCAGCTGCTGGAATACCAAATCAAAGAAGAGCTGTACGCATGGCGGGCAGATGTGCGGCCCAAAGTGTATGGCAAGTACGACGAACGTGTGAGCGAGGACGGCCGCGAAGGCGGTGAGTGGAGTTTGCCTCAGGGGCAGTGGCTATTGCCCAGTCATTACGAGCTAGACCCTGGTTTGGTAACCAAGGCAATTGCCAAACGCCTCATGAATTTTGAGCTGCCGCCTGATGTGCGTGCAAACATACAGCGCAGACTAGATGAAATAGCCCATCGCGAGGCGGTGGGGCGTCTTGACCATCCTCCGGTTGAACGTAAACCCTATTTTTGCTCAGGCTGCCCCCACAACACGTCCACGCGCGTGCCCGATGGCAGCCGGGCCATGGCTGGTATTGGTTGCCATTACATGGCGGTTTGGATGGACCGCAATACGCAAACGTTTACGCAAATGGGCGGCGAGGGGGTGCCATGGATTGGTCAGGCGCCTTTTACGCACACCCAGCATGTGTTTGCCAATTTGGGTGACGGCACGTATTTTCACTCCGGCATATTGGCCATTCGAGCCAGCGTATCGGCTGGGGTCAACATCACGTATAAACTGCTCTACAACGATGCGGTGGCCATGACTGGTGGGCAGCACATCGATGGCACCCTCACCGTGCCCCAACTCACCAGGCAGTTGGCCGCTGAGGGCGTTGCGCGCATTGTGATTGTCAGCGATAACCCAGCTAGCCACAAAATTACTCACGATGCCGATCCCATGGCCGACGGTGTGGATGTTTACCACCGAGACGAATTGGACCGTGTACAGCGCATGCTGCGTGAGACCCGCGGCACCACGGTGCTGGTGTACGAGCAAACTTGTGCTTCTGAAAAACGCCGACGCCGCAAACGCACAAACCCCAACACAGGCGAACTGCTTTACCCAAATCCAGCCAAGCGTGTGGTGATCAATTCTAGGGTGTGCGAGGGGTGTGGCGATTGTTCTAAGCAATCAAATTGTTTGTCGATTGAGCCCCTGCCCACGCCTTGGGGCGTGAAACGCACCATCAACCAGTCCACATGCAACAAAGATTACAGTTGTCTGGCCGGGCTCTGCCCAAGCCTGGTGACTGTTGAGGGTGCAGAATTGCGTGCCCCACAAAACACGGTGGATTGGGCCATGTTGAAGCAACATGTGGCAGCATTGCCAAGCCCTGCGTTTCGATATACGCCCGGCCAGCTCAATCGACGGTATTCGGTTTTGATCAATGGGGTGGGGGGCACTGGCGTGGTTACCATTGGTGCATGGCTAGGTATGGCAGCCCACTTGCAAGGCATGGAAACCCTGGTGCTGGACATGGCCGGTTTGGCTCAAAAAGGCGGGGCCGTCTTCTCGCATGTGCAGCTTGCTCCTCGGGGTGTGGCTTTGGCCGCTTCTAAAATTGCTGTGGGCGAAGGCGATCTGATGTTGGGCGGTGATTTGTTGGTGTCTTCGCACCCCAAAACGCTTGAGCTTCTTGCCGATGACGCGCTGGCAATTGTCAATACCGACTCTCCACCCACGGCCGATTTCATTCATACCCCGGGCTGGGCTATTCCCGTGGTGCAGTTGAACAATGACATTGAGCATGCCTTGAATCGCCCTGCAGAGCAATTGAGTCGAGTGCCTGCACAGGCACTGGCCGGCAAGATGCTCGGGGACACGGTGTTTGCCAACGCACTGTTGCTGGGTTATGCCTGGCAGCTTGGGGCCTTGCCCTTGGCCTGCGACAGCCTGCGAAAGGCAATTGAGCTCAACGGCGTGCAGGTGGAACGCAATCTGCGTGCATTCGATGTGGGTCGATTGTTGGCAAACAACCCCAAAGGCCTGGAATGCTTGATGTCCACACACTCGCCGAATGGTCAGATGAGTGTTGAAAATGAAGACACACTCATGGCGCGACTGTCTTCGGAGCTTACGGCATATCAGGATGAGCGATTGTCAAAAGCTTTTGGTGAGCGAATGGGAGCACTCCGGGGTTGTTGCGGCGATCAAGCGCCAAGCTGGTGGTCGTCGTTGTTGAAAACCTATTTCCGATTGCTCGCCTTCAAAGATGAATATGAGGTGGCTCGACTGCTCAGTGACCCCGCATGGCATCAGGAGTTGCGCACGCAGTTTAATGACGGCGCACGCCCCTATTTTTATTTTGCACCCACCTGGTTGAAACGGACCGACGCCAACACAAGGCCGCGCAAGTTGCGTGTGGGCCGATGGGCTTTGCCCGCCCTCAAGCTGCTTGCGCGGATGAAATTTTTAAGAGGTCATCGTTTAGACCCATTCCACAACACGGAAGAAAGGAAAATGCAACAGGCCTTGTTGGGTCTGTTTGAATCATGGCTAGATATGTTGCACAATGATCCTTCCTTGTTGCGGCACAGCAAAGCCGTGATGTGCACACTGGACCTGTTCAATCAGGTGAAAGGTTTCGGTCAGGTTCGCATTGAATCATGCAACAAAGCGTTGCCCCTGATCCAACTCAACCTCGCCCAATGGACAACACTGAACACCCATGACCAAAGCCGACACAAAAACACCCAAGCGCAAAGAGACCAAGCGGTCTGAAAAAGTGCTGCCTGATGCACTGGTGCCCGAAAGCCAGTGGGAGATACTGGGCCAGGCCTGCATGGTCAATGGCAAGGCGGTGAGGTTGCGCCAGTGGCCGACCCGTTACGGGGACATGCCCTCGAATGAGGACATGCATGAGCGGGTGGATCAGCTCTCGGAAAGACTCAACAGTTTGTTGACCTGTTTGTATGCTCAAGGCGAACACAAATTGCTGGTCATATTGCAGGGCATGGACACCGCTGGCAAAGACGGCGCTGCCCGCGCAATCATGCGCGCAGTTCACCCAATGGCCCTGCGCATGGAGTCCTTCAAAGAGCCCTCAGAGTTTGAGGCGGCCCACGATTTTTTATGGCGAGTGCACAGCAAAGTGCCCGCCGCGGGTCAATCCGTGATTTTCAATCGCTCACATTACGACGGTGTGATCGTGCCCTTGGTTCAGGGGCAGCTTGCGCCGATGCACCTGGAAGAAAAAATTCGACAGGTGAATGATTTTGAAAAACTGCTCAATGAGACCGGCACCACAGTACTGAAAATTTTTCTTAATTTGTCCCGTGAAGAGCAACATCAGCGCATGGTAGAGCGATGGGAGAGCCCGGAGAAGCGCTGGAAACTGACAGAAAAAGATTTGCACTGTGGCGAGAACTTCAGCTTATACGCCAATGCATATGAGCAAGTGCTTGAAAAGACCTGCACCAAGGATGCCCCTTGGTGGATTATCCCCGCCGACCACAAAGGGTTTCGGAATATGCTTGTTGCCGAGATTTTGGTGGGTACCCTTGAGCGCATGGGCCTGGCTTGGCCAGAGCCTGATTCTGCTGTGGCCAAGAGCGAGTTCTGGAAAAAGCCGTCAACCACCTAGATCGAATAAGCGTTATTCAATCTCCCAAACAACATAGAGACAGGGAGTACAAATGATCAAATCACCACTGAAATTTGCCGCAATCGCCAGTGCATTGGTGCTAAGCAACTCGGTCTTCGCCGTGGGGCTCGGTGTCAACACCGGTGTGGGTGTGCAAGCCAATGTGCCAGGTGTTTCTCTTGAAGCAGGGGCCAAAGCCGATGCAAAAGCGGACGCAAAAACCAATGCGGGTGCCGAGGCGAAAGGCAAGTCTGGTGCCGCTGTGAAGGGCGCCAAGAGCCAGGGCGACGCCATGCGTAGTGATGCAGGGCAATTGCACTCCGACATCAAAGGCGAGGCTGGGCAGCGCACAGGCCAGGTGAAGTCTTCGACAGAGGGCGCTGTGGGCGCGGCTGGCGGCGTGGCTGGTAATTTGAAAGGCAAGTCCAAGGCCGAGGCGGATGCCAGTGTCCAAGCCGATGTAAAGGCCAAAGGCCAAGCCAAGGTGAAGTAATCTTCCCCAGCACCCCGGCTCCCCAAGGCCGGGTGTGCGCACCGCCACCATAGATGCTGTGAGTATCGCCAAAGCAGTTTGCCAAGGCGGGGCATTCTCCAAAGGATGCGCTTAAAGTTTTCTGATTTTCTCGAGCGTGGCGGTCGTGCTGCGTTCATGCTCAAACGCGATTGACAGTGCTCGTCCACCCCAAGCTTGAACCTCTTTGGCCCCGACCATTTTTTCAACTGGCCAGTCCCCGCCTTTCACCAACACTTGCGGTTTGGCCGCCAGGATGGCGTTCAAGGGGGTGTCTTCTTCGAAGTAGGTCACCAAAGCGACACACTCCAGGGCGGCCAACACGTGCATGCGGTCTTCTTGGGTGTTGATGGGGCGATCCAGCCCTTTGCCCAGGCGCTTCACTGACGCGTCCGAATTGACCGCCACAATCAGGCTGGCGCCTTCTTGCGCGGCTTGGTCCAGGTAAGTGACGTGCCCGCGGTGCAACAAATCAAACACCCCGTTGGTGAACACCACGGGACCAGGAAGTTGACTTGCACGTTGAGCAAGTTCACTGGGTGTGCACACCTTGCTCTCAAAGCGTGCCGGTTTTCCGGTTGTGGTCATGTGGCTGCTCAGGCGGCGTTGCCAACTGGCGTGTCGCTTGTGCCAAGGCGTGCCATCACTTCCTTGCGGTAGCGGTTCAGGTCTTGAACCGATTCAAAGGTGCGTTCAAACAGCAAACTCATGTTGTGCAAAATGCGATCCACCACTTTCTTTTCCCAGTCTGCGTCAAAGCGAATTTGACCATCCAGCCAGCGCTCCAGCCAGTCGGGGTCGGGCAGGCGGCTTTGCACCGTGTCGTTTGGGAAGAGGTCTTTGTTGACATGCAGGTTGGTGGGGTGCAGTGGCTTTTGGGTGCGACGGGCTGAGGCCATGAGCACGCCAATTTTGCTGAACGCAGCGCGGGCATTGTCCCCCACCTCTTGAAGTGCTTTTTTCATGTAGCGCAGGTAGGCGCCACCGTGGCGGGCTTCATCATGGGAAATGGTTTTGTAGATGTGTTTGATCACCGGCTCGGTGTGCCAGTCGGCGGCGCAGCGGTACCAGTGATTCAGGCGAATCTCGCCGCAAAAGTGCAGCATCAGGGTTTCAAGTGGGGGCGCTGGGTCAAACTCAAAGCGCACCGCATGCAATTCTTCTTCGGTGGGAAGAAGGTCGGGGCGGAAGCGGCGCAGGTATTCCATCAGCACCAAAGAATGCTTCTGTTCTTCAAAAAACCAAATCGACATGAAGGCCGAAAAATCGCTGTCGTGTTTGTTGTCACGCAGAAACATTTCGGTGGCGGGCAGGGCAGACCATTCGGTGATGGCATTCATCTTGATGGTTTGCGCCTGTTCTTCAGACAAAAGGCTGGGGTCAAACTGGTCCCAGGGGATGTCTTTTTCCATGTTCCAGCGCACAGATTCCAGGGATCTGAATAGTTCCGGATACAGCATGTCGTTTGCCTTGGTGAAATATAAAGTATTGTGATTTTAACAAGACATGTCATTTACAGCATTAAATTTCAATGACAATGCCCCCGATTCATCAACCGGCCTGCTTTTTGAGCCAGCGCATCAAGCCCCCCAGCACCGGGATTTTTTCATACAACTCTTCGGCCGTATCCCAATAGTCACGATGTGACTGCACCAACCCGGATTGGTTCAACACCAGGTGGGATGAACCCCTGCAAACCTGGGTTTGTCCGGCCTTGAACCGTTTCATTTCGAACAAGAAGTGCCAGGCCATGAACACCTGTTGACCCGATTCAAACGCTGTGTGCACCACGAACCGTGGATTGTCCACTTGATTGAACATTTCCGTAAAAATCCGGGCAATGTCTTCGACCGTGTGCACTTCGTTGAACGGGTCTTTGAAATAGGCCTTGGCATCGTAGTGGCGGGGCAAGTCTTTCACATTCTCGGGCGTCAAGTGCTCATAAAAATCGATCAGCCTACGCACAGGGGTGGACAGATTTTGGCGATCCAAAGGAGCCAGTGTGGGGGCTGGCTTCATGGCTTTTTGTTTCCTGCGGTGAATTTTTTAACCGCTGCAAAGTAGAGGGAATAAGGCAATATCCGCAAAGTACGAAGGCTGCGGGTGAAGGCCTTGGGGAAATGAATCTCGAACTCGCCTTTTTCCAGGCCCACGATGATCTCGTTGGCCGCTTGTTCCGCGGTGATCAAAAACGGCATTGGGAAGGTGTTTTTGCGGGTCAGCGGAGTGTCCACAAAGCCGGGGTTGACCACGCTAACCCCCACCTTGCTGGGTTTGAGTTCCATATGCAGGGCCTCTGCCAGATTGATCAGTGCCGCCTTGGTGGGGCCATAGGCCAAGGAGTTTGGCAGCCCTCGGTAACCCGCCACGCTGGACACAATCGAAATGTGCCCGTGGCCTTGTGCTAGCACCGCGGGCAACACACTGGCCAACACATGCATGGTGCCATTCAGGTTGACATCGATTTGGTGTCGCACCTTGGCCAGGTCGAAGTTGGCAACATCCATCTCAGAATACGTGCCCGCCATGAGCACCACCAGATCCACTCCACCCCAAGCGGTCATCAGGGTGTCAAAAGCGTTTTTGACGCCCTGTTCCTGCGTGATGTCCAGCGGCAGTGCGGTGGCGTGTTTCAGCTCACCGGCCAGGGAGGCCAGTTTGTCTGCACTGCGGGCAGACAGCATTTGCTTGCAGCCAAGCTGGTCCAATTGCCGAGCCAGCGCTTCCCCAATGCCTGTGGAAGCGCCAACAATCCACACCCGTTTGTTTTCCCACTGGGTCAGTTTCGGGTTAAAGCTCATGGTGTTGTCCTTGTTTAGTCTCGCTTGCGGAAGCTTAACAAGACTTCACCCAGTTCAATGCCGAATTTGCTCATCACGGCTTTGTTCAGCATGGTTTTGTCATCCATTTGGTACATCCAGTCGTCAAACTGCACTTCATAAGTGCTTCCATCCACTGGCAGTAGCAGGGTGTATTTCCAGTTGAATGCATTGCCTGCCGCTTGCCCTGTGGCGGTGCCCAGCACATCGCCTGCTGTACCGGTGTAGTTGTCACCGGTTTTTTGGATCGTCCAAATCCGCTTCTGTGTGGTGCCATCTGAATAGGTGAAGTCTTCATCCAGTGTGCCAGTGTTGCCGTCCCAGGTGCATTTCATCACCACCGTAAACCGTTTGACTACCTTGCCCGAGCGGTCGTGAAACACCCCCCAGGCATCGATTGTGCCGTTGAAATACTCTTTCAGGTCCAGTTTTGGTTTTTCGTGGACATAGTCGGCTGGCGTGGGGCCGGCGCATGCCGCCAGCGCCAGCACCGCCAGTGCGGCCAGCGCAAATGCGCGTGCACGTACAAACAGAATGTGTGCGGTGTTCATGGGTTTGCTCCTTGGGGATGTGGCATAGGGGGTGTGGTGCGGTCTAGGCCGCTTCTGGCCAACAGAATGAGGGCCAGCAATTTAAGGGCACAAGGCAGTAGCGCATACACCCAAATTAAAGGGTCTGCAGCAATTTGCGCCATCAAGCCCATGGCCTGGAATGATTCGTTGCGAGAAACGTCTGCCGAGTAGTTAAACCACTGAAGTGTGCCCAACGCGAAACTGGGTGCCAGTGCCAAGTTGAATTTGTTCACCCAGTTCCACAGGCCAAAATAGGTGCCCTCGGTTTGGCCCCGTTCACCATTGTCTTCGATCAGCCGTGCAACCAAAGCAGCGGGCAGGGAAAGGTCGGCACCCAAGGCAAAGCCCGTGAGTATGCACACCCAGAGGTAACCCACCAGGTCGCCCTGCCCGAGCAGCACCACCATCACAAAAGCGGGGATGGGGGCCACCATGCCGATCAACCATGCTCGGGCCAGTCCGATTTTGCCAGCCAGCCACACCCAGAATACGGTGGATGCTGCACCCACCAAAAAATACACGGCCAGCACCCATTGATCTGAATCCCCAAGCCCCAGCCGGTCTCGCATATAAAATGGCACCAACGTGGCGGGCAGGGCAGCAGCCAAGCCATTGAAAAAGAAGACGGTCATCAGCTTGCGGAAATTCGCTCGCCTCAGTGGTCCAACAATTTCTGTGAAGGCCTTACGTAGAGCGGCCATCTTGTTGCTGGCGGCTTGTATGCGTTGTGCCAGCGGATTTTCTGGGTTTGCCAAGCGCGTGGGTTGAGGTGCAAACCGCAGGAGCAAGCCCATGCCAATCAGCAGCATGGTGGCAAACACGGCAAAGATGAGCATCGCATGGGTTTCCAGCGCCAGCGACACAGCAAAAACCACCCCCAATATGCCCACCCCTTCTCGCACTGCCACGTACGTTGAACGCTCCGTGTCGGTTTGCCCCAACTCGGCGCCCCACGCTTGGTAGGCAATGCTGGCAAAGCTGTAGCCCAGGTGAACCACCACCAGACTGAGCATTAGGCTGGTTGCGTACTCCACCGGCGTGTTGCCCAAGGGGAAAAACACCCCAGCCATGCCCACCAGCAGCAGTGGCATAGCCAATAGCAAAGGCAATTGGTAGCGATTGTCCTGGCCGCTGCGCCTGTCGACCCACAAGCCAATCGCTGGGTCTAGTACGGCATCTAGCAGGCGCGACAGCAGCAAAATAACGCCAACCCAGGCAGAGGGAACTTCATACACCCTTGCATATAGGTAAGGCACCTGAATGTAGATGGGCACAGCCACTGCGCCCAAGGCCCATCCCAACAAGCCGTAATTTAAAAAATCGCGTTTGGACACCCTGGGTGGGTTGCTGGCCATGGTGTGGGGGCTCCCGGCTTATCTCTTCAGGCCGATGAGCTGTCGGCGCATTTCCGGTGCCGAGGTTTTGGGGTCTAGCCAAATGCCCATGAAGGCGGCTGCAAGCTCTGGGTCGTCTACCCGGGCCAAGGGCATGCCGTTGCGGAAAAACTGAATCCCTTTGCCTGGCGTATGCAAGGCGCTCAGGGTGTGGCCCTGTTTTACATCCGGGAATATGGATTTCAACTTCTCCAGCCACACCGCGTGTTGTTCTGGGGAGCCAGCACCAATTTCTTCCATCTCGTCGATGCTGCGCTCGGCGATGTCTGTGCCATCAAAATTGCGCGCATAGGTGAGTTCTAGCCACGCGGGGTCTCGCTTGTAGTTAAATCCCTCTGGCTCGACATTGGCCCACAGTTGCCCGTCGTACACCTTCAACCCAAACCAACGAAGGGTGCCAAATCCCATGCGCTTGGCGTTTTCAATGGTGTTGGTGACTTGTTTCGGGGGGGACGAAAAGTGGTCCGCTGCCAACACAGCCGGAGCCATAGCACTTGCAACCAGTGCAGTCACCAGAGCCAAACCACTGAAGAAGCCTTTCATCATTCACCGCCCGTTTTTTCGAGGTAAAACTGGATGACGTCTGTGCTTTGGTATTCAAAGCCCGCTTCGCAATAAGCCAGGTAAAACTCCCATGTACGTACAAATGGCTCATCAAACCCCTGTGCCCGCACAGCATCCAACGTACCCATGAACTGGGCTCGCCAGCGCCTGAGTGTTTCGGCGTAATCCTTGCCGAAGGGTTTTTCGGCCACCACCCGCAAGCCGTGTTTCTCGGCCATTTGGCGGAATTTGGCTGGGCTGGGCAACATGCCACCTGGGAAAATGTACTGCTGAATGAAATCCGTGGACTTGCGGTAGCGTTCAAACAGCGCATCGTCAATCACGATGGTTTGAATGGCCGCCTTGCCACCGGTTTTCAGGAGGCGGTGAACAGCCTGAAAATACGCTGGCCAGTATTCCTCGCCCACAGCCTCAAACATTTCAATGGAGGCAATGTGGTCAAACTGGCCAGTGCAGTCGCGGTAATCCTGCAAACGGAATTCCGCCTGCGATTCAAACCCCTGCCTTGCCAGACGCGCTTTGGCATAGGCCAGTTGCTCTGTAGACAGGGTAAGGCCCACCAAGCTTGCTCCAGCCTGGCAAGCCCTTTCGGCAAACCCGCCCCAGCCACATCCAATTTCGAGCACACGCTGCCCAATTTTGGGTTGGAGGTAGTCCAGCATGGCTTGGTACTTGGCGTGCTGGGCTTGCTCCAGACTCATGCTGGTGTTGCCATCAAACAGTGCGCTGGAGTAGGTCATGCTCGGGTCAAGCCACAACTGATAAAACGGATTGCCCAAATCGTAATGCGCATGGATATTTTTACGCGCCTGGGTCTTGGTGTTTCGGTTTAACAGGTGTTTAATTTTGTACGCAATGCTGCCCAAAAAACTGCCGTAAATCACTTTTTCAACCGCTTTGCGGTTTTCAAGAAATACGCCCAGCAAAGAGGCCAAATCATCGGTCTCCCACTCGCCCGCAATGTAACCTTCGGCAAACCCGATGTCTCCGGCCTTCAAAGCCCTGGAGCACACAGACCAATTGTGCAGCTTGATAGTGGCGCTGGGTCTGTCATCGTCCCCGCCAAACAGCAAGTGTGTGCCTTCGGGGGTGATCACTTCCAGACGACCCTTCTTGAGTTTGGACAGCAATTTAAGTGTCCAATGGGCGGAGGAAGGCGCGTGGCTGGGCAGTTGAAATTGCGAAATGGAGATCGTGGCTTCGGTCATGCTTCTTGCTCTGTATGCGTGATGGAGTGGTTTGGTGGCGCAGGTTTGCTGTGAAATCGCGCCCCTTTGAATAACAATTTGACGGCCTGCCAGTGAATTTTGGTGATCACCGCCACAGTAAGCCAGCCGAATTTCAATAGAGTTTTACACCACAACCCAAGGCTTGGATGCAGCAATTCACCGCTTATACTGGTGGACAGCTGCAAGGTGTTGCCTTCAAAGTAATTGATCCTTGCCACGGTGCGCTCACCGGCGTTAACAAATCGAAATTCGTAGCGGCCTGATACCGGGAAAAATGGCGACACATGAAACGCCTTTCGGGCATGCAGCAGCACCCCTTTATCCAATGGGATGATGCGTTGTTGTGAGTCAGTCAGCAGATAGAAATGCCGTTCACCAAAGGTGTTGTTGACCTCGCACAAAATTGCCCGGCATACGCCTTGTTGATTGTGAAAATACCAAAAACTCACCGGGTTGAACACGTACCCCAACACTTTCGGAAAGGTGTGTAAATCCACCGGACCATCCAACTCAAGCCCGGTCTCTTTGGTGACACGGTGCTGTAGGGATTCGATCAAATTCGGGAAGTCATGCGCATGCTGTTCAAAACCGTATTGGGTCGCCCGAACCGATACAAGGCCCCGTTTGTCGACTTTTGGGTACATGGGCAAGGAGCTTTGACTGGTCGCACGTTCAAAGCGCATTTTCAAAAAGCAGGCACCCGCCCTAAACCCATTGGGTTTGGGCAGTTCGCGATGGTGCTTCACCAGCCCCCAGGCCAGCTTCACATCCTGCAGTTGAAAGGGCGTTGCCTGCATCAAGCCGCCTTTTGATCTGTGTTTTCTAGATGTTTAATCAGTGCATGTGCAGCATTCAAGCCAGCCGTGTGACCATCTTCATGGAAGCCATATTTCATCCATGCTCCTGCCAAATAGACCTGGTTGAGGCCCTGCAGTTCCTCTAAAGCTTTTTGGGCGCGAACGGCGGGCAAATCAAACACCGGGTGCGAATAATGGATTTCGCGGTGCACCAGGTGCTGCTTGGGCATGATGATGGGGTTGAGGGTTACAAACACGGGGGTTTGTACCGGCAGTGGTTGCAGCGAGTTACTCCAATAGGTCACCGACACACTGGGTTGTGGGTTGAGCACGTCGCTCAGGTAATTCCACGATGACCAGGTGCTGCGTGTTTTTGGCATCAAGGCCGCATCGGTGTGGAGGTAGGCCACATTGGGCTGGTAATGGATGTGCTCCAGTTGTTGCTTCTGCGCCGCATTGCCTTGCAACATGTGCAATGCCTCATCGCTGTGGGTGGCCAGCACCACATGGTCAAAGGTGTGTTCGCCAAGCCGGGTGTGCACTTTTGGCTTGCCACTGCCCGCTTGTACAGCCAATACAGGCGTGTTGGCATGTACCGTGGGGATGTGGGGCAATAATTTGTTCACATAATTGCGGGCACCGTTTTTCACGGTGAACCACTTGGGGCGGTTTTCAACTTGCAACAAGCCGTGGTTGTGGCAAAACTGCACAAAAGTGGCCAGCGGGAACTGCAGCATTTGCTCGCTTGGACAGCTCCAGATGGCTGCTGCCATGGGCACCAGGTACCAATCTCGAAATTCGGCACAATATTTTTCGTCTTTCAGGTAGTCGCCCAGGCTCATACCTGCCTTGCCCTCAAAAATCGCGGCCCGGCCTGAATCTGCAACCAAGGCAGTGGCCTCTTTGTTGAAGCGCAAAATGTCGAGCAACATTTTGAGAAAGCGAGGCCGTAATAGGTTACGGCGCTGCGCAAACACAGTGTTCAGGTTGGTGCCCGCCCATTCCAGGTTGATCTCGGGCAGGCACACCGAGAACGACATATCCGACTGAACAGTTTCAACCTCAAGTTCTTTGAACAAGGCGATGAGGTTCGGATAGGTGCGCTCGTTGTAGACCAAAAAGCCTGTGTCGACCGGAAACTCCACGCCGTCGATGGTGATGTCAACCGTGTTGGTGTGCCCGCCAATGTAGTCATTGGCTTCAAACAGCGTCACTTGGGCGTGCTTGCGCAGCGCATACGCCGCAGACAAACCGGAAATTCCACCGCCAATCACTGCCACCGTTGGCAGTGTGGATTGTGTTGACTGGCTCATGATCCCCCTGAAACTATTTGTATTGCGATAATTAATTCGCTCTATCGTACCCTGAATGTGTGAAACATTTCGGGTTTACCCCTTGAATTGACGACGGTCTTCCTCAATCCAGGCCACCGCCGAATGGTTGTGGATGGACTCAAAGTTTTCGCTTTCTACTCGGTAAGCAAGCACCTTCTGGCTGGCCCGCAACCGAATCGCCACATCACGCACCAAGTCCTCTACAAACTTTGGATTGTCGTAGGCCCGCTCTGTCACGTATTTTTCGTCTGGTCGTTTGAGTAAACCCCACAATTCGCAAGACGCAGACTCCTCGGCCATGCGAATCAATTCTTCAACCTGCAAGCCGCGGCCCGCCAAAGCGCGAATCGTGATGTGCGATCGTTGATTGTGTGCCCCATAGTTTGAAATTTTCTTGGAGCAGGGGCAAAGACTGGTCACGGGCACCACCACACTGAGGTAGATGTCGGTGCCTCTGCCGTTGTGGTCAGCTTCCAGTGTGACTTCGTAGTCCAACAAACTGGCCACACCAGACACCGGCGCGATTTTGCGCACAAAGTAGGGAAAGCGCATGGTGATGGTGCCTGCTTTGGCCTCCAGGCGCGCCAGCATGTCACGCATCATGTCTTTCATGCCGTCCAGACTCAAAGCATGGTCTTGTGTTTGCAGAATTTCCAGAAACCGCGACATGTGTGTGCCTTTCACATCGGCAGGCAGGTGAACCGCCATGTCGATGTTGGCCACAGTGGGTTGTGGTCCTTCTGCGGTGTCGACAATCACTGGGTGTTTGATGCCACGCACTCCAACCCGTTGGATGGCGATGTTGCGCGAATCCGCGCGCGATTGTTCGTCTGGTAAAAAAATTCCGTCCGGTGCGTTCATTGAATGCTCTCCATCAGTGATGCAGCAGGTTGATTGGATGTGCACAGAATGCACCACGACTACTTATAAACCCGGGCTGGACTAGACAGACAGTTCGTCCTAGAATGAACGCTTCATGCATGAATGTCTCTATATGTGTGGTCAAAATGGGCGTCATGTGGTAGTTTGATGCACACAACCCGGATCAGTTCCATTATTATTCGATCAATTGGGCAAGTCAATTTGTCTAGGACAAAATAGATGTTGAAGTATCCAGACCGGCGGGTGCCGGCATGAATGAGCGTTCTGAACTTAGCCAGCCATCTTTCTCCATCGCGGCGGTGGAGCGAGACACGGGTTTGCCCAAAGACACCCTACGCGTCTGGGAAAAACGCTACAACTTTCCCCAGCCTGGTCGCGATGCCTTCGGCGAGCGCATCTATTCCATAGAGCAGGTAGAAAAACTGCGGGTCATTAAGCGCCTGCTGGATGGCGGGCACCGCCCAGGCAAAATCATTGGCCTGAGTATCGACGAACTCGTTAAGCTGGCCGAGGTGAGCACGGCGGGCATGCGAATGGCCGTTGCCCCAGACAGCCTGGACGAGCTCAATGGCTACATGGACCTTATTAAAAAGCACGACGCCGAGGAGTTTCGTCAAACCATGTCGCGCTTGGCGCTGACCATGGGTTTGCGCCGGTTCGTGGTTGAAATTGTGGCCCCGCTCAACACCATGGTGGGTGACGCTTGGGCGAGAGGTTACTTCGAAATTTTCGAGGAGCACATTTATACCGAAACCATTCAAGTGGTGTTGCGCAACGCGCTGAACACGATACCCTCCACGCGCAAGGGGCCGCGCGTGCTGCTCACCACCTTGCCCAACGAGCTGCACGGTTTGGGTTTGCTCATGGCGGAGTGTATTTTCTCGATGGAAGGCGCACAGTGTGTTTCGCTGGGTACACAAACCCCGATTTACGACATTGTGCTGGCCACCCGCGCTCAGAACATCGACATTGTTGCTCTTTCGTTTTCCGTGATTCAAAGTTCGCCAGCGGTGCTGGATGCTGTGGCCGAATTGCGCGAGAAACTCCCTCACAACGTAGAAATTTGGTGCGGCGGCTCCTCCACAGCCCTGCGCAAAAAGTCATCCGATGATTTTGTGCTTTTGCACTCGCTGGACTCCATCGCCGAAGAGGTGGCGAATTGGCGCCAGCGCTATAAATTCAAAACCCCCCGCTGAGTGCTGCCGTGAGTTTTAAGGGCAACAAGTCGTATTTGCCAGCAAAGCCTTGTGTGGTGTGCGGCAAAGACATGACTTGGCGCAAAAGCTGGGCAAAGAACTGGGAGCAGGTGAAATACTGCTCCGATGCTTGTCGAAAATCCGCTCCCAAAAAAAGCAGCACCCAATAAGGTCGAAAGCAGCATGAGCAGTACCAAAGCAGTCTTGGTGTTGGGTGATCAACTGGACCTGTCCAACCCGGCTTTGCTTGCCAATCCTCCAGGCAGCGTACCCGTGCTCATGATCGAAAGCGTGCAGGAGTCCACGGTGGTCTGGGTTCATAAGGCTCGCATCGCTGTCTTTATTGCAGCCATGCGCCACTTTGCCGAACAGTTGCGCCATGCAGGTTACACCGTGCACTACAGCAGCCTGTCCGACAGTGGCCAGCAAGGTTTGGCCGAAGTGCTGGCTGCCCGCTGCGAGCAATTGGGCATTGAATCATTGGACATGGCCGAACCCGGCGAGTGGCGGCTGGAACAAGACATCACCGCGATGGCCCGGCGGCAAAAGCTCAAACTGCGCATGTTGGAAGATTCGCATTACCTGTGCACGCGCAGTGAATTTGCGCAATGGGCTGCCAAGTACAAACAGCTGCGCATGGAATATTTTTATCGCGAAATGCGCAAGCGCACGGGTGTGTTGATGCAGGGTGATGAGCCCGCAGGCGGCCAATGGAACTACGATGCAGACAACCGCAGCGCATATCCCAAAGAAGGGCCGGGCAAAATTGCACCCCATGCTGTCTTTGAGCCCGATGAAATCACACAAGGCGTTTTGGATGAGGTGACCCAGCGCTTTGAGGATCATCCCGGCTCACTCCAACACTTTGCTTGGCCTGTCACGCGCGCGCAGGCTTTGCATGCCTTGGATGTGTTTGTTCAAACCCGGTTGCCCAATTTCGGGCAATACCAAGACGCCATGTGGACCAACACGCCATTCGGCTGGCACTCCTTGCTGTCCGTGGCCATCAACCTGCATTTGCTCAACCCCCGCGAGGTAATTGCCCGTGCTGAAGAGGCATACACACAGGGCCATGTGGATTTGCCCAGTGCCGAAGGGTTTATTCGACAGATTCTGGGTTGGCGGGAGTTTATGCGGGGTGTGTATTGGCTCGACATGCCGGGCATGCGGCAAGCCAATGCACTGAATGCCCAACTGGATTTGCCAACCTGGTTCTGGACTGGCAAAACGCGGATGCGTTGCATGAGCGATTCCATCGGGCAAACGCTGGACCATGGCTATGCCCACCACATTCAGCGCTTGATGGTGATTGGTAATTTTGCTCTGCTGGCGGGTTTGTCGCCTCAGCAAGTGGAAGACTGGTTTTTGGCGGTGTATGTGGATGCTGTGGAATGGGTGGAGTTGCCCAACGTGGCCGGCATGGCCCTGTTTGCCAATGGTGGGCGTTTCACCAGCAAGCCGTATATTTCCTCTGGCGCGTACATCAAGCGCATGAGCAATTATTGCAAGTCTTGCCCCTACGATGCCGCACAAAAATCCGGGGACAAAGCCTGCCCCTTCACCACGCTGTATTGGGGTTTTCTGGACCGGCATGAAGCCATGTTGGCAGCCAACCCGCGCACTGGCCTCATGGCCAAAAACATTGCACGTCTCAAGCCCGAAGAGCGGGATGAACTGCGTCAGCAGGTCGAATTCACCTTGAAAAAACTCGATGCCCTCTAAGGGGCCCTGCCTTGGTGTACTCTTGGGCATCTCAACCGTTGCCTGCAGGGCCCATGAGCACCATCCAGCTTTCCGGATTCACACCCGATTCCATCGTTTCCGCCTTGCCCGCCCATGTGCAGGTGTATGTGGTGGGTGGGGCCGTGAGAGACGAATTGCTGGGGCGTCCGAAAAGTGACCGAGATTGGGTGGTGGTGGGGGCCACGCCACAGCTCATGTTGCAGGCGGGTTTCAAAGCAGTTGGGGCCGATTTCCCTGTGTTTCTGCACCCAGTCACCCGGGAAGAATACGCACTGGCGCGCACGGAGCGCAAAAGCGGCCATGGCTACAAAGGCTTTGTGTTTTACTCAGATGCTGATGTGACTCTGGAGCAAGACCTCCTGCGCAGGGATTTTTCAATCAATGCCATGGCCATGAATGCCCAAGGACAATTGCTAGATCCCTTGTCTGGATTGGCCGATTTGCAGGCGGGGGTGTTTAGACATGTGAGCGACGCGTTTGCTGAAGACCCGTTGCGGGTACTGAGGCTTGCGCGTTTCTTGGCCCGGTTCACAGACTTCCGGGTGGATGAGTCCACGTTGGGCCTGTGCGCACACTTGCGCAGCACCGGTGAGTTGCAGCACTTGGTTGCAGAGCGGGTGTTTGCCGAATTGCACCGTGGCATGTCAGAGACCAAGCCATCCCGCATGGTTGCTTTGTTACAAACCCTACACGCTTGGGAAACCTTGACCGAAGGTTTGCCAGAACCCTTCAGCGGCATGTCCACGGCAAGCTTGGATCTGCTGGATGCCATGCCCAATGCCGATGCGCGTTGGTTGTACGGCCTGGGCCTGCATATGCCAACCCAGCGTATCTCTGCCTTGGCAAAGCACTGGCGCATGCCTGTGGCCCTGGAAGATGCCGCAAGGGTGTGCGCACTACTGCATGGTTTTTTTCAGCAGGTCAATCCGTCCTTGGACGATTGGTTGAACCTGTTCAACACGGTGGATGTGTATCGCAAACCTGAGCGCTTGTTGAGCACTGTCGATGTGTTGGCTCGTTCCGGGCTGGGTACCTCTCCGCTTGCGCTGGTTGAACTGGCTGCAAAGCAGGTGTTGACAGGCGAATACAAACAGGGTTTGCGCACGGCCATGCAGGCCGAGGCAAGCGTGACTCCAGCCGATCTGGCTGCGACCTACAAACGCCGATGGGTGCAGGCGCTGCTGGTTGGCAAATTGCCACAGTCGGTTTGATCCAATGCATGGGCTTGGTTAAACTCGAAGCCGGTGTTTGAAGTGGGGACGACCCCACCGCTCAATGTTTCAATGGGGACGGCCCCACTTTCCACAAGGAACGCCATATGTCTTGGCTCATACTTCTGGTGGCCGGCCTCTTCGAGGTGGTTTGGGCCATCGGTCTCAAATACACAGATGGATTTACGCGTCTGTGGCCTTCCGTCATCACTGTGTTGGCTGCCACCATCAGTTTTGTATTGCTGGGTGTGGCCATGAAATCCCTGCCTGTGGGCACCGCCTACGCGGTCTGGGTAGGAATAGGCGCTGCGGGCACTGTGATTCTCGGCATTTTGTTGTTCAAAGAGCCCGCGCATGCTGCACGACTCATCAGCGTGGGCCTCATCTTCCTTGGTGTATTGGGTCTCAAGTTGTCATCATGAAAAACATCTGTGTGTATTGTGGTTCCAGCGCTGGCGTACTCCCCGAGTATGCAAGCGCCGCTCGTGGTTTGGCCCAGGCACTTGTTCGAAAAGGTTTGGGGTTGGTGTATGGAGGCTCCAATGTGGGCCTGATGGGGGTGGTGGCCGATGAAGTGCTTCGCTTGGGAGGGCGGGTCACAGGTGTTATCCCTCAGTCACTGGTGAACAAGGAGGTGGCTCACCCGGGCTTGGAAACTTTGCACATCACCAGCAGCATGCACGAGCGCAAAGCTTTGATGGCTGAGCTCTCCGATGGCTTTTTGGCATTGCCCGGTGGTCTGGGAACTTTTGAAGAACTTTTTGAAATCCTCACCTGGGGGCAACTGAGCTTTCACCAAAAGCCAGTGGGCCTGCTCAATGTGGCAGCGTATTACGATGGTCTGCTGAAGTTCTTGGATCACGCGCAGCAACAGGGGTTCGTTCGGCCAGTGCACCGTGCCATGCTGATGGCCAGCAACGATGCGGTTGCCCTGCTGGATTCGTTCCATGCTTATCGTTCACCCGCTGTCACCAAATGGGTGGACTCTCAATTGCCTGGTCAATAAGGGGGTCCCTTTTCAAGGCATGGTCGCTCGCCTGGCGACAATGAATAATCAAAGTGTGTATTTCTTTGCCCGGCGGGGTTGCCATGCGCAGCAGCTACAGAATATTGTCTTGGATGGTTTGCTTGGCAACATTGTCAGCTTGCGCCTCCAACCCGCGCCAAGCCCTGCACGCAGACGCAAAACCCCATGTAAAACGCATCGCGCTGTTTCAGGTCAATGAGCCAAAACGTTACCTCGCCGAGCCTGAAGAATTAACAGCCGGTTACCTTTTTTATGCTTTTGGTGCCTTGGGCAGTGCCATATGGACGGGCATTGAAACATTGCGCCACAGTGCTGCCACAGAGCGATTGCATGCCGCGTTGAGCCCCCACAAACCTGGTCTTGCGGATCAGTTTGAGCTGCAATTAAAAACCCAACTGCGTGCCAAGGGCTACCAAGTGGATTTGGTCGACATGCCGCCCAAAACCCAGGATGGAACTGGCTATGACGTGCGCGACCTTGCCATGCGATATGACGCATTTTTGGCTGTGGACATGATGGCAGGGTATGTTGAACAAGATGGGGTTTCGTCGCCACATGTGCAGGTGCATGCCACGCTCTTGGCTTCACCAAATTCGCAAGTGCTTATGAAGTCTCCTTACGTCTACTCTGTTCGAGACATTTCGGATGTGCCTAGAATTGAAAGCAGCGCGGAGTTTGCGCTTTCTGCGCTGGACGAAGCAAGCGCCAATCCTCAAAGAGCTGTCAAAGGCCTGCGTGAGGGAGCGAGGCGGGTTGCTCAATTGGTCGCTGCCGATCTATGAGTCGTCAAGTTTTGAAGTAGCCAGTCAAATAGCGCTTTCACCTCTGGTCGGTTCAAAGCATGGGGTGAGGCACTCACGTAATAGCCTTTGTCCAGCTTAAGCGCCACATTCAAAACAGGCACAAGGCTGCCTTTGGCAAGGTGGCGGCTCACCAAAACCTCAGGCACCAAAGCAACGCCTTGTGAAAGTTCTGCCGCTTCGATCATCAGAGACACTTCGCTGAAATATGGGCCCCGGTCCGGTTCAGCCAGATCAATGCCAGCACATTCCAGCCAAGGCCTCCAGGGAAACACACGTTGCCTCAGCAGCGTGGCTTTGCTGAGCGACTGGGGCTGTTTCAGCCATGGGTGCGCTTTCATGTACTGTGGGCTGCACACCGCAATCAGGTTAACATCCAGCAGGTGTGCACTCACCAAGCCTTCCCAATCGCCTAGGCCCATCCGTATGCCCAGGTCGCCTTCGCCCGATTTTAAATTTTGATAATTCGAAGTCACTGCTATTTCAAGATCGATGTCGGGATGTTCACGCTGGAATACCGAGAGATGTTGTGCCAACAAATGAGAGGCCATGGAGGGGGGGAGGCTGAGTTTAACCCGCCTTTGCGTGGTTTGTTGGGCCATCACCAGCCCCTCTTGCAGTTCGCGCAAACCGCGCCGCACATGTGGCAAAAATTGCGCACCATGTGGAGTCAACTCAATGGTTTGACCCAGCCGCAAAAACAGATTAACGCCCAGGTGGCCCTCCAGTTGCCCAATGCGGTGACTAATTGCACTTTGCGTGACAGACAGGTCTTCCGCGGCTCTTGAGAAACTGCGCAGCCGCGCCACCGCCTCGAAAGCCAAAAGCTCGGCGGTGGATGGAATTCGCACTCTCAGCAAATCTGGATTGGTGTCGTCCATGGCACAGGGTGATTTTTTTCTCAGTGTAAGGCCTGCTCGCTTGGGACCAAAGCCCCGCTATGAAAAAAACCGATGTCTATCCATCGCCCCCGTCCATGGCTCCCCTTGGCAACGGTGGCATCATGAAGTGTTTTTTGACCAGTGGGTGTTCGAGGATGTTGGATTACGCTTGGGTGGTGGGCTTCGCTTTTTTGGTGGCTGGTTTTGTGAAAGGCGTTGCTGGCATGGGACTTCCACCCGTCGCAATCGGCCTCATGGCGGTGGCTGTGCCCCCTGTGCAGGCGGCTGCTTTGGTGGTGGTTCCATCCCTGGTGAGCAATGTTTGGCAAATGTGTGTGGGTCCGGGCTTGGGCTTGGCATACAAGCGTTTTGCCGGGCTGCTTGCTGCGCTTTGCTTGGGTGTGGTGTTTGGTATCGGTGTTCTCACAGGTGGGGCAGTGTCGCTGGCAAGTTTGTTGTTGGGCGTGGTTTTGCTGGTGTATGCCCTGCTTGGTCTGCTTAAATTCCACATGCATGTGTCCAATCGTCGTGAGCGGTGGGCTTCGCCGTTGGTGGGGCTGCTCACGGGTTTTGTAACTGGTGCCACGGGGGTGTCATCGGTGCCCTCTGCGCCTTACATGAACTCATTGAACATGAGCAAAGAGGCCTTGTTGCAAGCCCTGGGCTTGGTGTTCACGGTAGGCACCTTTGCGCTCGCCGTCGGATTGTATGTCAAAGGTCGCTTCGAATTAAAAGCTGCCACCGAGTCGACGCTGTGCCTGGTGCCCACCTTGCTTGGGGTGATTGCTGGGCAAAGATTCCGAGCGCGTTTATCTCCGGAGCATTTCAAAAAAGTGTTTTTCTGGAGCCTGTTTGCATTGGGCGCCTACATGGTGGTGCGTGCCCTGTTTTTTTAAGGTGTTGCTGCGTTGTTGTACACTAAAAGCCAGCGATGTAAACACTTCTGGCGGGCCATCACATGTTGCGCAAGTTCACACAAACAGCTTGTTGGGCTTTGGCCCTGTTGTTTGCTGCCCACGCTGGTGCGCAGCAACAAGCCAAACCTCTTTCCCCAGCGCAGGCCGAACAGCACATGGGTCAACAGGTGTTGGTGGACATGAAAGTCCGATCCTCCAAGGCCAGCACCAATGGGTATGGTGCCTATGTCCTCAACTCGGAGACCAGTGCGCGCTTGCCCAACAATTTAAGCGTCGTGATTGATGCACGCGCCGCAAACATCTACTCCCGCCTGGGTATTTTTGACCCTGCGTCCCATTTTTTCGGCAAACGCATTCGCGTGGCCGGCGTTGTAAGCACATGGGATGGCCAAGCACAGATTCTGGTGGGCGATCCCAGGCAGATCGAGGTTTTGCGATAAGGGTTTGAGGCGTGGGCAGTGTTCGCAGCAAACTTGGGCAATGCATGTGCTGTGGTCGGTACACTGCGCTCACATTCCATCATCTCATTCCCAAAAAGCTTCACAAACGAGCGTTTTTTCAAAAACACTTCAACAAGCAGCAACTCAACATGGGCGTGAACATTTGCAGGCCTTGTCATGATGGAATTCATGATCTGTACAGCGAGATGGATTTGGCCAAGCGGCTTCATACCTTGGAGAGTCTGTTGGCCGATGAAGCACTTCGAAAACATTTTGCCTGGGTGGCCAAACAGAAGTGACCGTTAAAACGACAGAATTGATAAATCAGGTTAAATGGGTGATTGATTTAACAATTGATATGAGTCGGTTTTAACGTTTAATGTGTTAATCGTGCATACCTCAGAGGCTTGCACGTGAAATTACAAACGCCAGAAAATCAAAACAACATTCCCCCGCCATTTGAAACAGAGCGATTAGCGGCTTTATACAAAATGGGTGTCCTTGACACTCCGTCTCAAGCCGAAATCGATGCCCTGGTTCAGTTTGGGCGTAAATTATTTACCTGCGCCGTGTGTGGTCTTTCGCTGGTTGATCACGAGCGTCTTTGGTTCAAATCCGTCTGTGGCATTGCAGTAAAAGAAATCCCCCGGGACATTTCACTGTGTACATACACCATCGAAGTGGATGACCACTACGCCGTTGAAAACGCACTGGAACACCCCTTGCACCAAAACAATCCTTTGGTCACAGGTGGTTTGGAGATGCGGGCCTATCTGGGCGTCCCTGTGCGCGGCATCGGTGGACATCGTGTTGGCAGTTTTTGCATCATCGACACAGTGAGTCGCAAGTGGACAGCACAGGATGTACAAAACGCCAGAGAAATGGCAGCGTTGGCAGAAATTCTGCTTCGCAGGTCTGTGTACCCCAATAGTTCTGCCCAGATAAATTCAGATCTGCCTAAGACACCAGCCCAGGGCGTATTCACCGCCATGTGGCGACGCAACTTGGCCGAGCATGTCATTGAGCTTGATTTGCCGTTCGCCCAATGTCTCGGTTTGGGCAACAACACCCGCGTCAACAAGGACTGGTTCACCCGCCAGGTTTTGGATTGTGACAAGGAACGTGTTTACGAGGCCCGCGGTAGGGCCGATGGCGAACCTTTCCGCTACCACCTCGGTTTGCACACAGGGCAACTGTTTCAGATCACGGAGCGAGTCGAAATTGTTCGAGACGGGGACAGTCTGGTTAAAATCGGGCTGCTGCAGGTGTGTCCAAGTGCAGTCACCAAGGCAGACGATTCCGAGGTGCCCCAATCTCAGGTCGAGGGGGCAGTGCTTGGACTCAATCAGGGCTGCATGTTGGTCCACCCAGATCTTAGTTTGGTATTTGCACATCCCAGGGAGCATGCGTCAGGCGAGTATTGTTCACGGCCTGCACATCGCCTCATGGATATTCTTCGGCCCGATCAGATTGCGGATGCATTGCGTGCTATGCAATATGTACGCAAAGAGAATCGCAAAGTGGACTTGCGTCTCGAACTGAATTTGCCCGGTGGCTCCGGGCCTGCCCTTTACGATGTTGCAATAACAGCCGCATCGCCAAGCGAGAATGTGGTCTCGCATGGCTTCGAGTTCTCGTATCGGTCTGCCTCGTCCAATTCCGCATCAAATGCGCTCGTGGACGAATACAACCGTGAACATGTTCGCGCTCATGAAGCGACCGCAGGCTGGATTTACAGAGAAAGCTTACGCAGCCTTCATGTATCGTCAGTGCTTTCTGCGCTGTTGGGGATTCGTGAGGGGCACGCCACCCTGGATGAGTTGTTGCTCGCCTTGCAGCAGTTTACTTCGCAGGATTGCGGTTCGTTGGTGAATTTGAGTAGGCATCAGGGATTCACGCGACGGGTTGAGTTCAGTCAGGAAGTGGGTCGGCAGGTGCGTTGGTACCAATTGCACACCACCGCTTATCTCGACGCAGCTGGCAAGCTAGATGGTTTTTGCGGATTTTTAACCGATATTACAGAAACCCGTGCGGCGCAGCGAGAAGCGCTGAATACCCAGTACGCCTACGACCTTGTCATACGAAGCCTGAGTGATGGCGTGCTCGAATTCGATGCTGAAGGGCGTTTGCTTTTTCTTGATAAATTTGCAAAGCATTTGCTGACGGGTATCGGGGATCGTTTGCGGCCTGGTGCGCCAATTTTTTCCATCTTTTCGAGGTTGCGGCAAGAGCGTTTGCAGCAAGCTCTGAGCGAAACGAAGTTCAAAGGAGTTTCCGAGCGCATAGAGATATATCTGCCGGAAACGCGGCAACATGTCTCGTTGCAGTGTATTGCATCATTGCAGAAGATTTTGGTGGTGCTGCGTGACCTCAGCAGCGCCAAAAAAACTGAGCGAGAAAAGCACCTCTTTGAACTCGCGCTGTCTACCGGTGATTTTGGTGTGTTGCTGATTCAGCATACCGGATTGAATCAGCGGAGTTTTTCGCTCCGGTATTGCAACCAGAAATTGAGCGATTTGCTCAATCTCAGAATCAACGACCTGGCACACGTGAATTTGGAGTGGCTTATGCACAGGCATCTCGATGTGCGCAGCCGCCGCAAACTTTTCAGTGCAGCGTATCGTGCCCAGGACGTCCAGTTTTCTGCCTCCTTCTATCTCCAGCCGGGGGTTGAAATGGGGGGCTGGGTAAGCCTGCGCCATGTCTTCAATCCAGAGTCTAGCGAAATGGACATGCTGGTGCTGACTCGGCTTGGGGCGTGAACCAAGGGGTTTCGTGTACAATCAGAGGTTTAGCGCAGGCCGTTTGGCCAACCCTTGGCGCTCCTGATCGTCTTCTACGCCCATGCTCCCAAATCAAAAAAACACCCTCGTTGCCGCATTTGTGGCGGCCGCTACCGCCGTGTTGGATCAGCCTTTTCAAGGCCAGGTCACGCTTGAAAAACCCAAAGACCCCAGCCACGGCGATGTGGCCTGTAACCTGGCCATGCAACTGGCCAAGCCGGCCCGACGTAACCCCCGTGAATTGGCCCAGCAGCTTGCTGCGCATGTGCAGGCCAACCCCGCATGCGCGGGGGTGGTGGATGCCATTGAAATTGCAGGCCCCGGTTTTATTAACATTCGCCTGAGTCAGGCCGCCCGCGTGGCGGTGGTGGGTGAGGTGTTGGCCCAAGGGACCGCATTTGGCAAATCCAGTACCCACGCTGGCCAAACCGTGCTCATCGAGTTTGTATCCGCCAACCCCACCGGCCCTCTGCACGTGGGCCATGGGCGGCAAGCCGCCTTGGGCGATGCAATGGCCGAGGTCATGGCCACCCAAGGCTGGAAAGTGCACCGCGAGTTTTATTACAACGACGCCGGGGTTCAAATTCAAACCCTGGCCACCTCGGTGCAGGCCCGCGCCAAAGGGCTTCAGCCCGGAGATGCAGCCTGGCCCGAAAGCGCCTACAACGGCGACTACATTGCAGACATCGCAGCCGACTTCCTGGCGGGCAAACAGGTGCAAGCCGCCGACGGTGAACCAGTGCGTGGAAGTGGCAACGCTGAAGACCTCGAGTCCATCCGCGCATTCGCCGTGGCCTACTTGCGGGCCGAGCAAGACCTCGACCTCAAGGCCTTTGGCGTGAAGTTCGACCAGTTCTATCTGGAAAGCTCGCTCTACACCGAGGGCAAAGTGGAAGCCGCAGTGCAAAAAATGGTGGATTCCGGCAAAACTTTTGAAGAGGGCGGGGCGCTTTGGCTGCGGTCCACCGACTATGGCGACGACAAAGACCGAGTGATGCGCAAATCCGAGGGGGGCTACACCTACTTTGTGCCCGACGTGGCCTACCACATCGAAAAATTCAAACGGGGTTTTGGCAAAGTCATCAACATCCAAGGCACCGATCACCATGGCACCATCGCAAGGGTTCGTGCCGGCTTGCAGGCTTGCAATGTGGGCATACCGCAGGGCTATCCCGATTATGTGCTGCACAAAATGGTCACCGTCATGAAAGGTGGGCAAGAAGTCAAAATCTCCAAGCGCGCCGGCAGTTACGTCACCGTGCGCGACCTCATCTGCTGGTCGGGCGGGGTGGATGAGTCCAAGCCGATGCTTGAGCAAATCGAGGCCCTCACCAAAGGGCGCGATGCCGTGCGGTTTTTCTTGGTGAGCCGCAAGGCCGACACCGAGTTCGTGTTTGATGTGGATCTGGCCCTGGCACAGTCCGACGAAAACCCGGTGTACTACGTGCAGTACGCGCATGCCCGTATTCATTCCATCCTGGATCAATCTGGTGTGCTAGGTGCGCAATTGACACAGGCCAAACTCGATGTGCTGGTGGCGCCTGCCGAGCAAGCCCTGCTGCGCAGCTTGGCCAGCTACGGTGATGTGCTGGTCAAATCGGCCGAAGAGTTGGCTCCACACCACATCGCGTTCTATCTGCGTGAGCTGGCAGGGGCATTCCACACCTTCTACAACGCCGAGCGCGTGCTGGTGGACGATCTCACCCTCAAAACCGCCCGTTTGGCCCTGCTGGTGGCCGTTGCCACGGTGCTGGCCAATGGCCTGGCTGTCCTGGGGGTGTCTGCTCCCAAGCGCATGTAGGTCAATTTGCCCCACTTTCAGTCCAAAACCCTTGTGATATAAGGGTTTTGAGGCAATTTAAAGCAGTACTTGCTCTAGCCGTTTTGCTTGCGGCTTTGGTACCATAAAGGGCTAGGCAGTCTAAAGGTTTTGCATGAACGCACCCGTCGAACTCAATACCCTCAAACCATCCGCTGGCGAGACCGCTCGCCTGCGGGAGATCCCGTACAACTACACATCGTTCTCTGACCGGGAAATCGTGATTCGCCTGCTTGGCGAGCAGTCATGGAGCATTCTTCAAGAACTGCGCCAAGAGCGTAGAACCGGCCGCTCAGCCCGCATGTTGTTCGAGGTATTGGGCGATATTTGGGTGGTGCGCCGAAATCCCTACCTTCAAGACGACCTTCTGGACAATCCAAAGCGGCGCAAGGCCCTTATCGACGCTTTGTTCCATCGCTTGAGTGAAATAGACCATCGGCGTGTGGAAACACAGGATGTGCAGCCTGCTGAAGCCGATGATCGCAGCCAAAAAGTGCGGCTCTTGCTGGGTGCCGCCGAAAAGGCTGTGCTTGAGTTCCAAAGCGAGTTTGACACCATGGCCAGCCTGCGGGGGCGTGCCCGTTCTGCCTTGGGTGCTCACACCGCCAAAGACAACATCAAATTCGATGGTTTGTCCCGCGTGTCACATGTCACCGACGCCACGGACTGGCGTGTTGAGTATCCCTTCGTGGTGCTCACTCCCGATCGAGAGTCTGAAATTCCAGGCTTGGTCAAGGCCTGCATTTCGCTTGGGCTGACCATCATTCCACGTGGAGGTGGTACCGGCTACACCGGCGGCGCAGTTCCCCTCACCGCCCTGTCTGCTGTCATCAACACCGAAAAGCTTGAAGACCTGGGCCAGGTCAAGATGGAAGTGTTGCCCGGCCTTTCCGAAGAATACGCCACCGTGTTCTCGGGTGCTGGGGTGGTCACCAAGCGGGTGTCCGAGGCTGCTGAACAGGCTGGCCGTGTTTTTGCGGTCGACCCAACCTCCGCAGAGGCCAGTTGCATAGGCGGCAACATCGCCATGAATGCCGGCGGCAAAAAGGCCGTGTTGTGGGGCACCGCGCTCGATAACCTGGCCTGGTGGCGCATGGTGGATCCCGAGGGCAACTGGCTCGAGGTAACCCGCGTCAACCACAACCTGGGCAAGATTCATGATGCACCGCAGGCCGAGTTCGACTTGGTGTGGAGCGAAGGCACCGCAGCCCCTGGTGCTCGCGTGCTCAAACAGGAGCGCTTGGTGGTCGAGGGTGCCCGCTTCCGCAAAGTCGGCTTGGGCAAAGACGTCACCGACAAGTTCCTGGCCGGGCTTCCTGGTATCCAGAAAGAGGGTTGCGACGGGCTGATCACCTCGGCCAAATGGATCTTGCACCGCATGCCCAAGCACACCCGCACTGTGTGCCTGGAGTTTTATGGCCAGGCCCGCGACGCTGTGCCCTCGATCGTCGAAATCAAGGGCTACCTGGATGGCGAAGGCAAGGCCATGGGTGCCATATTGGCGGGCCTGGAGCATTTGGACGAGCGCTATTTGCGCGCGGTGAAGTACAGCCCCAAATCCAAGCGTGGCGCCTTTCCTAAAATGGTGCTTTTTGGTGACATTGTTGGCGACGACGAAGACGCAGTCGCCAAAGCCGCCTCCGAAGTGATTCGCCTCTCCAACGGCCGGGCGGGAGAGGGTTTTGTGGCTGTTAGCCCCGAAGCCCGCAAAAAGTTTTGGCTGGATCGTGCTCGCACAGCGGCCATTGCGCGCCACACCAACGCCTTCAAAATCAACGAAGACGTGGTGATCCCGCTGCACCGCATGGGTGAGTACACCGACGAAATTGAGCGCATCAACATCGAGCTGTCCATCCGCAACAAGCTCAAGCTGGTGGCCGAATTGCGCAGCTTCTTCGAGAAGCCTGTGCCCCTGGCCAAAACCGACGAGGTGGACACCAGCAAGCTCACCGTGGAAGACATTGTGGGCGACCGTGTACAGCGTGCGGTCACGTTGTTAGAAGGTGTGCATGAGCGTTGGAGCTGGCTGCTGGCCTACATGGACACCCCCTTGGCGCAAGCCATCCCGGTGCTCAAAACGTTGGGCCTGGGCAACCTGGAAGCCGATTTAAACAAACGGCTCGAGCAGCAACCCGATGTGCGCGTGTTCGATGTGCTGCAAGACCGCACAATCCGCGTGAGCTGGAAAACCGAGCTGCGCGCCAATTTGCACCGCATTTTTGAGGGGGGCGCTTTTGTGCCCGTGATGGACGAGTGCAAGGCCATTCACAAACGTGTGTTGCGTGGTCGCTTGTTTGTGGCCCTGCACATGCACGCGGGTGATGGCAACGTGCACACCAACATCCCGGTGAACTCCGACGATTACGACATGTTGCGCGAAGCGGAACACACCGTGGACCGCATCATGCAGATTGCCCGAAACCTTGATGGTGTGATCTCTGGTGAGCACGGCATTGGCATCACCAAATACCAGTACCTCACGCAAGAAGAGCTGGGGCCGTTCCAGCAGTATAAGCAACGTGTTGACCCCGAAGGTCGCTTCAACAAAGGCAAACTTTTGCCCGGGGGTGACCTGAGCAACGCTTACACGCCCAGCTTTAATCTGATGGGCCATGAAAGCCTCATCATGAGCCAGAGCGATATTGGCTCCATCGCCAATTCGGTCAAAGACTGTTTGCGTTGCGGCAAGTGTAAGCCCGTGTGTTCCACGCACGTGCCACGCGCCAACCTGTTGTACAGCCCACGCAACAAAATTTTGGCCACCTCGCTGTTGGTCGAAGCATTTTTGTACGAAGAGCAAACCCGCCGGGGTGTGTCCATCAAGCATTGGGAAGAATTTGAAGACGTGGCTGACCACTGCACGGTGTGTCACAAGTGTGTCACGCCTTGCCCTGTGGACATCGATTTTGGTGATGTGTCCATGAACATGCGCGCCCTGCTGCGCAAAATGGACAAGAAAAGCTTCAATCCCGGCACTGCGTTGGCCATGACCTTCCTCAACGCCAAAGACCCGGCCACCATCAAGGCCCTGCGCGTTGGCATGACCGACATTGGCTTCAAAGCCCAGCGTGCAGCCTACAAAGTAGGCAAAGCACTGGGCATTGTGGACCGTCAAACCAGCAAACCCGCCGCCACGGTGGGCAAGGCCCCCATTCGAGAGCAGGTGATCCACTTCATCAACAAACCCATGCCCGGTGGTTTGCCCAAAAAAACCGCACGCGCACTGCTGGACATCGAAAATAGCGACTACGTGCCGGTGATCCGCAACCCCAAAACCACGCAAGCCGATTCAGAGGCTGTGTTTTATTTCCCAGGTTGTGGCTCCGAGCGCTTGTATAGCCAGGTGGGGTTGGCCACGCAGGCCATGCTTTGGAATGTTGGCGTTCAAACCGTGCTGCCACCTGGTTACCTCTGCTGCGGCTACCCACAGCGCGGGGCAGGGCAGTACGACAAAGCCGAGAAAATGATCACTGACAACCGCGTGCTGTTCCACCGCGTGGCCAACACACTCAACTACCTCGACATCAAAACCGTGGTGGTGAGCTGTGGCACGTGTTACGACCAGTTGCAGGGGTATGAG